>VXMU01000016.1 GCA_009840945.1 Chloroflexota bacterium
CCCCCCGCCCCCCCCCGCCCGCGCGGGGCGCGGGGCGCCGCCGGCGGGGCGGGGGTGGGGGTGCGGGGGCCCCCCCCCCGCGGGCCGCCCCCCCCCCCCCCCGCGGCCGTGGAACTGCCACATCTGTGAGAAGTCCGGGTTGCGGTACAGGAAGGCGACGTGCGGGTTTGCGGCGATGCGCTGCAGGAAGCCGCCCTCGCGGTTCCGCACCCACACGGCGAGCTGGTCGCCCGAGTAGACCTGCGTACTGCCGAAGAAGGCGAGGCTCGGCTGACCATCGGCGCCGACGCTCGTCGAGATGACCGGGTGGCCGTCGTCGAGCGCGTTGTTGACGGCGGTGCGCATCTCCTCGGTGAGCACGATCATCGCGGGACCTCGATTCCGGCGGCTGTCTGCGGTGGCGTCCGGGCGGGGCGGTAGGCCGATGGCGCGGTAGTCTACCGCAGACGCGGCACACGCACCGGTGCAAGGGGCCTCGATGACCGCACGCGGCGACTGGCGCGACGGACTGCCGGACGGCGTCGACCGCGCCCCGCTGCCCGCGGTCGCGCGCGTACAGCACGACTCGCGGCTCGTGGAGTCGGGTGACCTCTTCGTCTGCGTGCCCGGGCTGCGCGTCGACGGCCACGACTTCGCGGCTGCCGCCGTGGCCGCCGGGGCCGCGGTGCTCGTCACCGAGCACGGCCGCAGCGAGCCGCTCGGCTCGCTCGGCGTACCGGTGGTCGAGGTCGCCTCGGCGCGGCGGGCGCTGTCCTCGATCGCAGCGGCGCACGAGGGGTACCCCTCGGAGCGGCTCACGGTCGTGGGCGTGACGGGGACGAACGGCAAGACGACGACCACGCTGCTGATCCAGGCGGCGCTGGAGGCGTACGGCGAGTCGGCCGGGCTCATCAGCACCGTCGAGACGCGGGTGGGGGCCACTGCAACGGCCAACCCAACGCGCATGAGCACGCCCGAGGCGCCCGAGGTGCAGCGCCTGCTCGCCGAGATGGTCGACGCCGGCAACGAGTACGCGGTCGTCGAGGCGACCTCGCACGGCCTCGCGCTCGACCGGCTGGCCGACATCGCGTTCGACGTGGCGGTGCTCACGAACCTCGGCGAGGACCACCTCGACTTCCACGGCACCGTCGAGGCGTACGCCCAGGCGAAGATGCAGCTCTTCGCGCAGCTGGACGCACCGACCTCGAAGACCGTGGAGCGCCGGGCTGTGCTCAACGCCGACGACCCGGCATGGCGGCGCTTCGCGGCGGCGACGCGGGCGCCCGCGCTGACGTACGGCGTCGAGACGCGTGACGCCGACGTGGTGGCAGGCCGCATCGACGACGTCGGCGACGGCTCGACGTTCGAGCTGGAGACGCCGCGCGAGACGCTGACCGCGCAGGTGCGGCTGCCGGGCCGCTTCAACGTCTCGAACGCAGCCGCCGCGTTCGCCGCCGCGCTCGCGCTCGACGTCGATCCGTGGATGGCGAGCGTCGGCATCTCGCAGTGCGCGGGTGTGCCCGGGCGTTTCGAGCGGATCATGACGGCGCCGATCGGCGTCGTCGTCGACTACGCGCACACCGGCGACGCGCTCGCGCACGTGCTGAGCCTGCTGCGAGGGCTCACCGACGGGCGCCTGATCGTGGTCTTCGGCTCCGCGGGCGAGCGCCCCTCGGAGCGCCGTCTCGGGCTGGGCGCGGTGGCTGCCCGGCAAGCCGACTACGCTGTGCTGACCGAGGAGGACCCGCGGTCCGAGCCGCCCGATGCGATCATCGACGAGATCGCGCGTGCGATGATCGCCGCGGGCGCCGAGGAGGGTGCGCGCTTCGAGCGCGCGCCTGACCGTCGCGACGCGATCGCGCGGGCGATCGGGATGGCGGAGTTCGGGGACGTCGTGCTTATCGCGGGCAAGGGCCACGAGCCGACGATCGAGCGTGCAGACGGCCCGCACCCATGGGACGACCGCCGGGTGGCGCGCGAGGTGCTCCTGGAGCGCTTCAGCGATCCCGACGAGTGGGAGTAGCCCCCGGCGCGGCCGGAAGGAGCAGGCCATGACGACCGACGAGCAGGCGATGCTCGACGAGGCGGCGATCGCCGGCCTCGTGCGCGACGACCTCGCGCACCTCATCCACCCGCAGTATTACGCGCCGGACCACCAGCATCCGGTCATCTACGACCGCGGGGAGGGCGTCTGGCTCACCGATGTGCGCGGCAGGCGCTACATCGACGGGCTGTCCTCGCTGTGGAACGTCGCCGTCGGGCATGGGCGCGAGGAGCTTGCGGACGCGGCGGCAGAGCAGATCCGCAAGGCCGCGTTCGTCAACAACTACACCGGCTTCTCCAACGTGCCGGCCATCGAGCTGGCCACGAAGCTCACATCCGGCCTCGCCTACGACAACCTCGAGGGCGTCTTCTTTACGAACTCGGGGTCCGAGTCGAACGAGGGGGCGGTGAAGACGGCGCGCTTCTACTGGAACCTCGTCGGCCGCCCGGAGAAGGTGAAAGTCATCGCGCGGCCTCGTGCGTACCACGGCGGCACGCTGCTCACGACGGCGATGACGGGCCTGCCGCCGTTCTGGAAGTACTTCGGTCCGCTCCCTGCCGAGGTCGTCCACACCGAGGCGCCCGAGGGCGACTGCGACTGCATCATGAACGCCGACGGCGAGTGTGCGTGCTGGCTCGAGACCGCCATCGAGCGCGAGGGCGCGGAGACGGTCGCGGCGTTCATCGCCGAGCCGGTCAAAGGCGCCGGCGGCGTCTGGACGCCCGCCGACGAGTACTTCCCGAAGGTACGCGAGATCTGCGACCGCAACGAGATCCTCTTCATCGCCGACGAGGTGATCACGGGCTACGGCCGCACCGGCCACTGGTTCGCCCTCGAACGGTGGGGCGTGCAGCCCGACATCCTGACGATGGCGAAGGCGATCACGTCCGGCTACATCCCGCTCGGCGGCTTCCTCGTGAGCGGCGCGATCATGGACGCGCTGCGCGAGACGCCACCCGACGCACGCTTCATGCACGCCTACACGAACTCCGCGCACCCGACCGCCGCGGCGGTGGCGCTGCGCAACCTCCAGATCATCGAGGACGAGGGCCTCATCGCGAACGCGGCGGCGATGGGCGACCGGCTCGGTCGCGGCCTGCGCGACGCGTTGGGCGAGCACCCCCACGTCGCGAACATCCGCAGCCTCGGCCTCATCGCCGGCATGTCGCTCGTCCGCGACGCGTCGACGGGCGAGCGCTACGAGCCCTCCGAGGGCGTGGGCGGGAGCGTGGCGCGGCACCTCCGCGAGGAGGGCGGCGTGGTCACGCGCTTCGTCGTCGACGAGCTGGTGATGGCGCCGCCGCTGGTGGTGTCGGAGGACGAGGTGGACCAGATCGTCGCCGCGCTCGCGGACGCCGTCGACGCGGTCACCGGGTAGCGGGGCTGTCCAGGTTGTCGAGCGAATCGGTCGGTCGGGCAAGTTGCCCTCGAACGAGTCGATGATCTCCTGAGGAGTCTCGTCGAAGTCCGGCGCAATCCAGATCTGCCCCTTGAGGGACCCGATCACTCGCTTGCGCCGTCTGGATCGCTGGGGGTCGTCCAGCATCTCACACCCGTTCAGTCCCGCGCCATGCCAACCACTTCAAGCGTTCCCGGTTGACTCGTCAACTATCGGGCGATCCTCGCAAGCGGCGGATTGACGATAGCCGCCGTGCCGCCATATCGTCGCGACTAAGGAAGGAGGTGATGCCTGCATGGATGATGATCGTAGTCACGGCCCGGAGGGCCAGTCGCAGGACATCTCCAAGGAGGTGTCGGCGGGCTAATTCCGGGCCCGTGTGACTTCACGAGCGCCCCGGCATCGCCGGGGCGCTCTCTTTCTGCCCCACCACCTACACTTGTCACATCGATTCCCCAACGCGCGAGGAGCGCCACGTGCCTTTCGACGAAGCACGCTACGAGGAGCTGCACCACGGCGGCATGATCGGCTCGCTGGTGCACTACCGCGAGCGCACCGCCTCCACCATGGATGACGCCCGCGCGGGCGCGGCGGCGATGCGCGGCGAGGGCTGTGGCGACGCCTACCTCGCCGACGAGCAGACCGCGGGCCGCGGCCGCTTCCGCCGCCCCTGGGTGGACGCGCCGGGCGCGTCGCTCCTGGTGACTTACCACCTCTGCGTGCTCGACCTCGTCTACGCGCCCCTCGTCGGCCTCGCGGGGGCGCTCGCCGCGTCCGACGCGGTCACGGAGGCGAGTGGCGTCGAGACCGGGCTGAAGTGGCCGAACGATGTGCTCGGGGGCGAGCGCAAGCTGGCCGGCGTCCTGGCCGAGGCGCAGCCCGGTGGCGTCGAGGTCGACGTGTTCCTCGGCATCGGGATCAACGTCCGGGAGGCGGCGATCGCCGGCCTCTCCGACGCCGAGCGCGCCGTCGCAACCACGATCGAGGGTGAGGGCGCGACCCCGCCGACCGTCGAGGAGCTGCTTGCGGCGCTGTCGGAGGCGCTGGAGCGCCGGCTCGCGCAGGTCGACGCGGAGCCCGAGCGTCTCCTCGCCGACTGGCGTGCCCGGCTCGCCATGCTCGGCTCGCGCGTGCGGCTGTCGACGACAGACGGGGACATCGAGGGTGTCGCCGAGGACGTGACGGCCGAGGGGCAGCTGGTGCTGCGCCTGGACTCCGGCGGCACGCACAGCTTCGCCGCCGGCGACGTGACGGTGCTGTAAGTCGGCTTGACCCTCGGGCGGATGCCCACCTACGCTCGACTGCGATGCGAACAAGCGAGGTCCATGGCAGCCATGTCCATATGCATCGGGTCCATCGGAACCCGTCGCGGAGCTGCGCGCATCGCTAGTCGTTCGGCCGATGCCAGTGGCGCGCCGCGACGGGATCCCGTCGCGGCCTTTTTCTTGCCGCGCCCACCCCGAACGACGCCATCACGGGACGTGAGATGACCACCGAACGCACCGACACCGCGCTCCACCACGCGCACGACGCAGCCGTCGCCGGACTGCGCAGCCCAGGCATGCACGACCTCGGACCCGACGAGATGCGGCGCTTCCGCGCCGTCGAGTCGCGATTCCTCGAGGTCACCGGGCGCGCCGGCTACGCTGAGGTCCGCACGCCGACGGTGGAGCCGCTCCACCTCTTCACCGGCGCCGGCACGCTCTCGCCGCAAATGCTCGACCGCGTCTACTCGTTCCTGGACTGGGACGGGTGGAGCGGCGAGCGCGTCGTGCTGCGGCCCGACAGCACGCTGCCCGCAGTGCGATGGCACGAGGAGCAGGCGAGCGGGGAGACGTCGCGGCTGTGCTACGTGCAGCCCGTCTACCGCTTCGTGCCGGGCGGTGGCCAGCGCGAGCAGTGGCAGTGCGGCGCGGAGCTGTTCGGGCTCGACGCCCCAGACGGCGACGCCGAGCTGCTACGGCTCGCGCTCGACCTGCTCGGCGCGCTCGGGGTCGAGGACGTACGCGTCGACCTCTCGCACACCGGGCTCGTGCGCGCCGCGCTCGGCGCGGCCGGGCTCGACGCAGCGGAGCAGCTCGCGACGCTCGACCGGCTGCTCGACGGGGACGACGACGCGATCCGCGAGGTGATATGGGCCCGCCCCGAGCAGGCCGGGGCGCTGCGCGTGCTGTTCGAGATCGACGGGCACGAGGCGGGCTACCTTGCCAACCTGCGCGCCGCGCTCGACCCCATCCCCGGGGCAGCCGAGGCGATCGCGGAGCTCGACGCGGCCGCGGGCGTGCTCGGCGCCGCGGGCGCGGAGTTCCTCGTCTCGGCCGCGTCGGTGCGGAACTTCGAGTACTACACCGGCCTCACGTTCCGCGCCCTCGCGGGCGACGTCGAGTGCCTGCGCGGCGGGCGCTACGACGGCCTCGCCGAGACCATCGGTGGGCGCGCCGTGCCGGCATCCGGCTTCGGCGCGGACATCGAGGTGCTCATGGCGCTCGCGGGAGGCACCGCCTGATGGACGGCTCGATACGCGTCGCGCTGCCTCGGGGCGACCTGCGGGCGCCGCTGGCCGAGCGGCTCGCGGCCGTGGGCTTCGCGCCGCCCGGCTACGGCGAGGGCTCGCGCCACTACCGCTTCACCGTCGAGGGCCGGCCGCGGGTCGCCGTGCGCGTCTTCTCCGACGAGGACATCCCGATCCAGATCGCGCTCGGCCAGTACGACCTCGGCATCACCAGCCGCTCCTCGATCGACGAGCTGGTCACGCGCTACGGCCACGACTCGATCGTGGCGTTGCGCGCGCTCGACGTGGGTGAGGCGCGCGTGGTGCTCGCGGCGCCCGCGGGGACGACGCTCGCGGAGCTGGGCGCGCGACGCCCGCTGCGCGTCGCGACCACCTTCCCGCACCTCACGGCGCGCTACCTGAACTGGCTGCGCGTGCCCGACTACCGGCTCATCGAGGTCTGGGGCCAGCCGCAGGCCTGGCCGCCCGAGGACGCCGACGCCGCCGTCCTCGACGTCTCGCCCGGCGAAGGGACGCCCGAGGTCCTCGCACGCGAGGGCCTGGAGGCGATCGCCGAGGTGCACCGCGGCTCCGCCTGGCTGGTCGCGAACCGCCACGCACTCGGCGAGCACGACCTGCGCGAGGCGCTCGACGCGCTCCTCGAGCTGCCCGTGCGCCCGCCCGCCGCCGAGGGCGTGTTGTACGGCCCGCTCCGCCCGACGCCGCTCGTGCTCGACCGACGGTCGGCGGAGTCAGGCGCGAACGGCTACGAGCGGCACGACGGCCCGCTCCGGCTCGCGGTGCCCGACGGGCACGCGCAGCGCCACACCGTCGAGGCGCTAGCCGCCGCCGGCATGGCGTTCGAGGGCTACGACGAGCGGCAGGCCGTGCGACGGCCCCGCTCGGCGATCGAGGGCGTCACGGTCAAGGTGATCCGCCCCCAGGACATGCCGCAGGCGGTCGCCCTCGGGCGCTTCGACGTGGCGCTGACCGGCCGGGACTGGCTGGCGGCGCACCTCGCCGCGTTCCCGGCGTCGCCGGTCGAGGAGCTGTGCGACCTGCACCGCAGCCGCTACCGGATGGGCGCGGTCGTCTCGGAGGACGTGCCGGCCGAGACCATCGGCGAGGCGCTCGCGTACTGGCGGCGCGACGACCCGGACCGCGCGATCCGCGTGGCCTCGGAGTACGTCGAGCTGGCCGACCACTACGCGCGCGAACGGCACCTGGGGCGCTACCGTGTGATCCCGATCGGCGGGGCGTCCGAGGGCTTCGTGCCGGACGACGCCGAGATCCTGATCGAGGGTTCGGAGACGGGGACCACCCTGCGCGCCAACCGGCTCCGTATGATCGATGTGATCATGGAGTCGACGAACTGCGCGATCGGCTCGACGGTCCGCCCGCCGGGGGCGCGCGGCGAGCTGCGCGACCGGCTGGTGGAGCGGCTCGCGGCAGCCGCTCCGCCGGACGACGGCGGCGGGCCGGCGTAGCCCGCGAGGCACGAGGAGGAGCCGTATGCCCTCGCTCGGATCGCACTTGGCCAGCGCCTACGGGCTGGCCACGCGCCTCGGCACGCGGCACATCGACGCGGACCGCGGCGCCTACTACCTCGGCTCGACCGCGCCCGACATGCGCATCCTGATGCGCGTCGACCGCAAGCTGACGCACTTCTTCGAGCTCAACGACTTCGAGCCGCAGGACTCGATAGCGCGCATGTTCGAGGCCCACCCGGAGCTGGGCGACGCGGTCGGGCTCGACCCGGGGATGCGGGCGTTCATCGCCGGCTACATGACGCACCTGCTCATGGACGAGCACTACATCCAGAGCGTCTACCGGGCCTTCTTCGGCGAGCGCTCGCCGCTGGGCGGCGACCTCTGGGCCAACGTCCTGGACCGCTCCCTGCAGTACGAGATGAACCGCCGCGACCTGGAAGACGACGCCGCGCTGACCGACGTGCGCAAGGCCATCGACGCCTCGCAGTCGGAGGTCGGCGTGCCGTTCATCGACGACGAGCTGTGGCCGGAGTGGCGCGACTTCACGCGCGGCATCACGCATCAGCGCCCGGACTTCGAGCGCTTCCCGCGCGTGATGCAGATCCACCTCCGCCGCGTCGGCTTCTCCGACGAACGGATCGAGGAGATCGGCAACGACCCGCCGCAGATCATCAACGAGGCGTTCGAGGCGGTCAGCCCGGATCGCGTGGACCAGTACCTCGAAGAGGCGACGGAGCTCGCCTTCGACCGCCTGCGCGAGTACCTCCCGCCGCCATGACCACCGACGACGGCCTCGCGCTGCGGATCATCGAGGGCGCCGAGGCCGCCCGCGCGAGCGTGCTGCGCCGCGACCCGGCGGGCTCGTCCGAGCTGCCCGAGCCCATCCGCGCCTCGATCCGCGAGACCTTCGGCGCCGACCTGACCGCCGAAGAGGTCGTCGCGCGGATCGTCGACGACGTCCGGCGCGAGGGGGACGCCGCCGTGCGGCGCTACTCGCAGCGCTTCGACGGCTCGGCCGACGCGCCGATGGAGGTCGGCCCCGAGGAGTTCGAGGCGGCGTTTGACGAGGCCGAGCACGACCTCGTCGAGTCGCTGCGTTACGCGGCCGAGCGCGTGCGCGTCTTCCACGAGCTGCAGCTGGAGCACGGCCCCCGCTCGTTCCTCTACGAGGGGCTGGGCCAGGAGGTGCTGCCGATCCGGCGCGCCGGGATCTACATGACCGGCAGCGTGGCCGTGCTCCCGTCCTCGGTGCTGCACACCGCCATCCCCGGCGTTGTCGCTGGCGTGCCAGAGCTGGTCGGCGTGACCGCCGCGCGGCCCGACGGCAGCGTGCACCCGCTCAAGCTCGTGGCCGCCTCGATCGCCGGGGTGCAGCGCGTCTTCCGCGCCTCGGGCGCACAGGCCATCGCCGCGCTGGCGCTCGGCACCGAATCGATCCCGCGCGTCGACAAGCTCTTCGGACCCGGCAACCTGTTCGTCACGCTCGCCAAGCGCCAGCTCTTCGGCGAAGTGGGCATCGACGCGCTCTACGGCCCGACCGAGACGCTCGTACTTGCGGACGCGGATTCGCCGCCCGACCTCTGCGCGGCCGACCTGCTGGCGCAGGCCGAGCACGATGTGCTCGCTACGCCCGTACTCGTCACGACCAGCCTCGAGCTGGCGGAGCACGTCCAGATCGCGGTGGAGGAGCAGCTCGCGACGCTCTCCCGCGGCGAGATCGCGCGCGCCGCCGTCGAGCGCGGCGGCGCGGCCGTCGTCGACCACCTCGACGAGGCGATCGAGCTGGCCAACGAGTTCGCGCCCGAGCACCTCTGCATCCTCACCGCCGACGCCGGAGCCGTCGCCGACCGGATCACGAGCGCGGGTGGCGTCTTTGTGGGCGAACACTCGCCCGAGGTGCTCGGCGACTACGTCGCCGGCCCCAGCCACGTCATGCCCACCGGCGGCTCGGCGCGCTACGCCTCGCCGCTCTCGGTGCTCGACTTCCTCAAGGTCACCTCGGTGATCGCGCTCCAGGACGACGCGATCGAGTTCCTCGGCCCGCACGCCGCGCGGCTCGCACGCGCCGAGGGGCTGACCGGCCACGCCCGCTCGATCGAGCGCCGGCTGGAGGGGCTGTGATGTCCGCGCGCTTCGACGTCGACGCCGCGCTGCGGCCCGCGCTGCGCGGGATGGAGGGTTACGAGCCGATCGAGCCGCCCGAGGAGGCGGCGGCGCGCTACGGCGTCGTGCCCGAGGACGTCGTGAAGGTCGACGGCAACGAGAACCCGTACGGCCCCTCGCCGCGCGCGCTGAAGGCCCTCGCCGGAGGCTACGAGGCGCACCGCTACCCCGACCCCGACCAGCGGCGGCTGCGCGCCGCGCTCGCCGCCCGCCACCACATCCCCGAGTCGAGCATCGTCGCGGGCGCGGGAGCCGACGAGCTGATCGACCTGGTCTTCCGCGTCTTCGTCGACCCCGGCGACCGCGTCGTGATCGCCTCGCCGACGTTCGGCATGTACGGCTTCGGCGCGCGCCTCTACGGCGCGACGCTCGTCGACGCCCCGCGGGACGAGGCCGAGTGGAGCATCGACGCCGACGCCCTGGTCGATGCCGCCGAGGGCGCGAAGATGGTGTTCGTCCCCTCGCCCAACAACCCCACGGGCGGGCTGCTGCCGCGCGACGTGTGCGAGCGCCTGCTGGCGAGCGGCGCGCTGCTCGTCGTCGACGAGGCGTACATCGAGTTCGCGCACGGCGAGTCGCTGGTGCCGCTGGCCGCCTCGGGCAACGCATCGCTGATCGTGCTGCGCACGTTCAGCAAGTGGGCGGGCCTGGCTGGGCTGCGCGTGGGCTACGGCGTGATGCCGCGGCCCATCGCGGATGCCTTCATGCAATGGAAGCAGCCCTACGGCGTGAACCTCGCGGCCGAGGCCGCCGCCATCGCGTCCATCGAGGACGCCTCGCTGCTCGACGAGCGCGCGTGCGAGATCGCCGGCGAGCGCGGGCGGCTGGAGGCCGGCCTGCGCGACGGCGAATGGCTCGACCCCGCGCCGTCCGAGGCGAACTTCTTGCTGTGCCGCATGTCGGACCGCCTCGGCGGCGACGGGGCGGCGCTGCGCGAGGCGCTCGCGCGCCGAGGGGTGTTCGTGCGCTTCTTCAGCGACCCGCGGCTGCGCCGCCACGTGCGCATCTCCGTGGGCAGGCCGACCGACACCGACCGCGTGCTCGCCGCCCTCGAAGAGGCGGGCCGCGAGCTGGAAGGGACGCGAGACGATGAGTGAGCGCCGCGCGACCGTGACACGCGACACCGCGGAGACGCGCATCCACGTCGAGCTCGACGTCGATGGGACGGGCGAGGCGCGCGTCGGGACCGGCGTGGGGTTCTACGACCACATGCTGGAGGCGTTCGCCAAGCACGGCCGCTTCGACCTCCACCTCACCTGCGAGGGCGACCTGCACGTCGACGAGCACCACACGATGGAGGACTGCGCGCTTGCGCTCGGCGCCGCGTTCGACAAGGCGCTGGGCGACCGCGCGAGCCTCGTGCGCATGGGCGACGCGACCGTCCCGCTCGACGAGGCGCTGGTGCACGCCGTGGTCGACGTCTCGGGCCGGCCGTACGCGGCGGTCGGGCTGACGTGGGTCGGAGAGCGCGTGGGCGAGGCGACGACGCAGATGCTCACGCACGCGCTGCACAGCCTCGCGCAGACGGCGCGCATCACCCTGCACGTCCGCCAGCTCGCCGGCGCCAACGACCACCACATCGCCGAGGCCGCCTTCAAGGCCCTCGGCCGCGCCCTCGACGCCGCGACGCAACTCGACCCGCGTATCGCGGGCGAGGTGCCCAGCACGAAGGGCACGCTGACGACGTGAGCGGCCGCGCGCATGGGGACGAGGCCCTGGACGGCGGGCCGCGCGGGCGCGTCCACCTCGCCGACGGCGTCGAGGTGGCCCGCACCCTCGCCGGCGAGTCGGTCGACCTCGTCTATCTCGACCCGCCGTTCAACACGGGGCGGCGGCAGACCCGCGAGCAGTTACGGACGCGGCGAGCAGGGGACGGCGAGGGCGACCGCACCGGGTTCGGCGGGCGGCGCTACGCGACCGAGCGGATCGGCATCCGCTCGTTCGACGACGCCTACGACGACTACCTCGCATTCCTCGAGCCGTTCCTCGTCGAGTCGCACCGCGTGCTCGCTCCGACGGGGAGCCTGTACCTGCACCTCGACTACCGCGAGGTGCACTACGCGAAGGTGCTGCTGGATGAGATCTTCGGGCGCGACCATTTCGTGAACGAGGTCATCTGGGCGTACGACTACGGCGCGCGGCCGAAGCGGCGCTGGCCGGCGAAGCACGACAACATCCTCTTCTACGCGAAGGACGCGGCCCGCAACGTATTCAACGCCGACGACATCGAGCGCATCCCGTACATGGCGCCGGGCCTCGTTGGCCCCGAGAAGGCGGCGCGCGGCAAGCTCCCGACGGACACGTGGTGGCACACCATCGTGAGCCCGACGGGCCGCGAGAAGCTCGGCTATCCCACGCAGAAGCCGCTCGGCGTCCTCGAACGCATCGTGCGCGCCTCGTCGCCCCCCGGCGGGCTCGTCGCCGACTTCGTCGCGGGGTCCGGCACGACCGGCGAGGCGGCGCTCCGCCACGGCCGCCGCTTCGTGCTGGCGGACTGCTCGTTCGACGCGTTCGAGGTGATGCAGCGCCGGTTCGCGGAGTGCGAAGCCGTGGCGTTCCTCCAGGGGGTCGAGGGCTGATGCAGGACCGCTACGCGGGCGACATCGGCGACTTCGGCAAGTACGGCCTGCTCCGCGCCCTCTGCGGTGCGGATGAGCACGGCCCGGCACTCAAGCTCGGTGTGCTCTGGTACCGGGTGCCGAATGAGGAGGGGAAGAACGACGGACGGATCATCGGTTACCTCAATCCACCCGATGATCGCCTGCGCCAATGCGACGTACCCCTCTTCGACTCCCTCCGGCACCTCGTGAAGACAGATCAGCGCTCGGTCGCGCAGGTGCAGATAGGCGGAATCCTCCCGTCAGGCACAAAGTTCTTTGAGCGCGACGTGCCAAGGGGCTCTCGCGATCGCCAGCGATGGCTCCACGCGGGTCACCGCATGGTCGAGGGCGCAGATCTGGTATTCGTGGATCCCGACAACGGCTTGAGATCCCGAGGGGTCGACAGTTCCAGAACGAGCGTGAAGCACACCTACTACGACGAACTCAGACCGCTCTGGGACCGCAATCAGAGCGTCGTCGTATACCAACATGCAACACGACATAAAGGTGGCTTCACGAAGCTCATCGCCGATCTGCGAGTGAATCTACGCGAGCAGACGGGCGGTGCCCCGGATCCCATCGTGCTGCGATGGAGGCGACGCCAGGCGCGGGCGTACTTCATCCTCGCCGCACCCCAACACCACGAAGTGATCGCGGCCCGGTGCAGTGACTTACTCCAGTCGGCATGGGGAACGCGGCATCGCGGTTACGCGCATCCTCACTTCGCGTTGGTTGAAGACAGCTAGCGGAAGCTCGGATGCAAGAACGACCAGAGACAACCGCCGACCTGCTCGCCTTCGCGCTCTCACTCGCCGACGCCGCCGACGCCATCACGATGCGGCACTACCGCACCGACCACGCCGTCGAGCGCAAGGACGACGGGACGTTCGTCACGCCCGGCGACCGTGAGACCGAGGCGTTCCTGCGCGAACGCATCGCCGAGGCGTACCCGGAGCACGCCGTGCTCGGCGAGGAGCAGGGCGGCGACGCGGCCACGGACGCCGCGGCGCGCTGGATCATGGACCCCATCGACGGCACGCATAACTTCATGCGCGGCGTGCCCATCTGGGCGACGCTCATCGCGGTCGAGCGAGGCGGGCGCATCGAGGTCGGCGTGGTGTCGGCGCCCGCCCTCGGCACGCGGTGGTGGGCGGGGCGCGGCCTCGGGGCCTACCGAGGGGCGACCGGCGGCCGCGCCGGGGCGGGCGAGCGCATCGAAGTCTCCGACGCTGCGACGCTCGCCGAGGCCCAGGTGGTCGTCGGCGACGTGGTCTCGACCCTCGACCGCTGGCCGGGGGCGCAGGCGCTGTTCGGTGACGCCTGGCGCGTGCGCGCCCCGGGCGACTTCTGGGGCTTCTGCCTGGTCGCCGAGGGCGCGGCCGAGGTGATGCTGGAAGGCGCGCACCTCTACCCGTGGGACATCGCCCCGCTCATCCCGATCGTCGAAGAGGCGGGCGGACGCCTCACGGACGCCGAGGGCGGCCCACTGCAGGGCGCCGGCCCGGTCGTCGCCTCGAACGGCCGGATGCACGACGAGGTGATGAGACGCCTGCCGGACGCTGGCATTACATAAGCCTCAAACACTTATCACATCCCCGATACCCCGTCGCAACCGTTACAATCCGCGCGTCGCCACGCCCCGGTCGGGCGTGTCTCGATCGGGCGCCTTCCTCGCGACGACGATAGAGGAGGCTCCTATGTTCACGGACTTGCTATCACGACGGCGGCCCGCGGCAATCCTCGCCGCGTCGGGCATCCTCGCGCTGGTCTTCTTCCTGCTCATGACCGGCAGGGCGCACGCGCAGCAGCAGGCGGTCGGGGACGAGGTCGCCTTCATCCTCAACACCTTCTCGTTCCTGATCTGGGGCGCGCTCGTGATGTGGATGTGCGCTGGCTTCACCATGCTCGAGTCGGGCTCGGTGCGCACCAAGAACGCGTCGATGATCTGCCTCAAGAACATCGGCCTCTACTCCATCGCCGGCCTCGCGTACTTCTTCATCGGCTACAACCTCATGTACGTCGACCTCGTCGGCGGGGTGATCGGCTCCTTCAACCTCCTCTACGGCCCGACGTCGCAGGAGATCGCGCTCGTCGGCGGCGAGGGCAGCGCGGCCGACTTCGTCGCGGACAACGACTACTCGACGATGTCGGACTGGTTCTTCCAGATGGTGTTCGTGGCGACCGCCGCCTCGATCGTCTCGGGCGCGCTGGCCGAGCGGGTGAAGATGTGGACGTTCTTCCTGTTCGTCCTCGTCCTCACCGGGTTCATCTACCCCATCGTCGGAGCGTGGACGTGGGGCGGCGGCTGGCTCGCCGAGCTGGGGTTCCAGGACTTCGCCGGCTCGACGATCGTGCACGGCGTCGGCGGCTGGGCCGCCCTCGCGGGCATCCTCGTGGTCGGCCCGAGGCTCGGCAAGTTCCGGGCCGACGGCACGCCACGGCCGACGCCGCCGTCGAACATCCTCGTCGTGACGCTCGGGGTGTTCATCCTGTGGTTCGGGTGGTTCGGCTTCAACGGCGGCTCGCAGCTCGCGCTCGGCAGCGCCGGCGACGCGGTCGCGATGAGCCACGTGCTGGTCAACACCAACCTCGCGGCGTGCGCGGGCGTGATGGCCGCGCTGGCGGCGTCGCGCTACATCCTCGAACGCATGGACCTCTTCGCCGGGCTCAACGGGGCTATCGCCGGCCTCGTCTCGATCACAGCCGGGCCCGACATCACCGAGCACTACTGGGCGGTGATCATCGGCGCGATCGGCGGGCTGGTCTGCACGGCAGGGCTCAAGCTACTTGAGCGCTTCCAGCTCGACGACGTCGTCGGGGCGGTGCCCGCTCACCTCTTCGCGGGCATCTGGGGCACCCTCGCCGCCTCGATCGTGGCGGGCGCGGACATCGGCGTGCAGGCGCTCGGCGTGCTGGCGGTGGGCGCGTTCGTGTTCGCGGTCTCGTGGGTGCTGTGGCAGGTGCTGGCGATGACGCTCAGTGTGCGCGTCACCCCGGATGTCGAGCGGCTCGGCCAGGACGTGGGCGAGCTGGGCATCGAGGCCTACCCGGAGTTCGTGGTGATGCCCGAGGAGGTCTTCGAGGACGGCGAGTAGCGGCCGGGCTTAGCCTGCCGTCGCGACCTCGGCGACATCCAGCTCGAAGTCCTCGATCACCGGGTTGGCGAGCAGGCGCTCGCACATCTCCCGCGCTGCCGACTCCGCCGACGCCGCGTCGGGGGCGTCGAGGGTGACCTCGATACGCTTGCCGACGCGGACGGACTGCACGCCCTCGTAGCCGAGGTCGCGCAGGCCGCCGGCCACGGCGAGGCCCTGCGGGTCGTTGACGAGCGGCTTGAGCATCACGCGGATGCTCGCGAGGTACGTGCTCACGAAGCGTCCGGGAGTGGGTCGCCGGTGATGAGCCGGTACGCCTCCGTGTAGCGCTCCGAGCTTGCCTCGACGACCTCGGGCGGGAGCTCCGGCGCGGGCGGCTCGCGGTTCCAGCCGGTGTCGCTTGCCCAGTCGCGGACGTACTGCTTGTCGAACGAGGGCTGACCGTGGCCGGCCTCGTAGCCCGCCATCGGCCAGAACCGCGAGGAGTCCGGGGTGAGCGCCTCGTCGATGAGCGTGATCTCGCCGTCGATGACGCCGAACTCGAACTTCGTGTCGGCGATGATGATGCCGCGTTCTTCGGCCACTCCCGCCGCGTAGCGGTAGAGCGCGAGCGAGCGCAGCTTGATGACGTTCGCGGTCTCCTCACCGACGAGGTCGATGACCTCCTCGAAGGTCATCGGCATGTCGTGGCCGGTCTCGGCCTTGGTGGTGGGGGTGAAGATCGGGTCGGGCAGCATCTGCGACTCGACCAGCCCCTCGGGCAGCACGATGCCGCAGACCGAGCCGGACTGCCGGTACTCGGACCAGCCCGAGCCGGTGATGTAGCCGCGCACGACGCACTCGACGAGGATCGGCTCCGCCTTGCGCACGATCATCGAGCGCCCCGCCAGCCCCGCCTCGCCCGCGTTCACGGACGTGCCGCCGAGGTTGAGCGTCTCGCCCGCCTCGACGACCGAGATCATGTGGTTCGGGACCACGTCGGCGGTGCGGTCGAACCAGTGGGCGGAGAGGCGCGTGAGCACCTCGCCCTTGCGCGGGACGGGGGTCGGCATCACCACGTCGTACGTGGAGACGCGGTCGGTGGCGACCATGAGCAGGCGGTCGTCGCCGAGGTCGTAGAGCTCGCGGACCTTGCCCTCGTGCAGCTTGCCCGGCAGGTCGCTGCGCACCATCACTGCGGTCATCGTCTGTCCTCTCCGTGAGTGCTTCGGCTCATCGTTGCGTGTGTGTGCCTTACCCCAGCCCGATGCGGGCGAACGTGGCGTCGACGTGGTCGAGGTACGCCTCGACGTCGAACAGCGCCTCGAGGGCGTCGTCGTCGAGGAGGTCCGTGACGTCCTCGTCCTCCCGGAGCAGGCCGAGCAGCGGCGTCTCGTCGCCGTGCGCCTGCAGCGAGCGGCGCTGGACGATGGCGTACGCGGCCTCGCGGCTCAGCCCCGCCTCGATCAGCGCCAGCAGCACCTTCTGCGAGAACACGAGGCCCTGCGTCGCGTCCAGGTTGCGGCGCATGCGCTCCGGGTAGACCTCGAGGCCGGCCATGATGCCGGTGAAGATGTGCAGCATGTATGAGAGCAGCCCCGTGGCGTCCGGGAAGATGATGCGCTCCACCGAGGAGTGCGAGATGTCGCGCTCGTGCCAGAGCGCGACGTCTTCGAGGCCGGCCTGCGAGTAGCCGCGCAGCGTGCGCGCGAGCCCGGCGACGCGCTCGCACAGCTCCGGGTTGCGCTTGTGCGGCATCGAGGAGGAGCCGGTCTGCCCCTCCGCGAACGGCTCGGCGACCTCGCTGATCTCGGTGCGCTGGAGCCCGCGGATCTCGGTCGCGAACTTCTCCAGCGACGCCCCGACTCCGGCGAGGACCGAGAGGAAGAAGGCGTGGCGGTCGCGCTGGATGACCTGCGTGGTCACCTCGGCGACGCGCAGGCCGAGCAGGCGGCACGCGCGCTCCTCGACCTCGGGCGGCACGGTTGCGTGCGTCCCGACGGGGCCCGACATCTGGCCGACCGCGACTGTGTCGCGCGCGACCTGGAGCCGCTCGGTGTGACGGTCGAGCTCGGCGACCCAGACGGCGAGCTTGAGGCCGAACGTCGTCGGCTCGGCGTGCATGCCGTGGGTGCGCCCGGCGCAGACCGTGCGCTTGTGCTCGACGGCGCGGCGCGCGACCACGTCGCGCAGCGCGCGCACCTGCCCCGTGATCACGTCGGCGGCGGCGACGAGCTGCAGAGAGGTGGCGGTGTCCCAGACGTCGTTCGAGGTGAGCCCGTAGTGCACCCACCGCGACTCCTCGCCCAGCGAGTCGGCGACGGAGCGCAGGAACGCGGTCACGTCGTGGTGCGTCTCCTGGATGTAGCGGTCGATGTCCTCGACGTTGATGCGGGCGTCCTCGGCGATCCGCTCGGCGTCCTCGGGCGGCACGACGCCCATCTCTGACCACGCCTGGGTGACGGCGATCTCGACCTCGAGCCAGCGCTGGAACTTGTACGCGTCGGTCCAGATGTCGGTGATATCGGGGCGGGAGTATCGAGGAATCATCGCGCGCCCCTAGTCGTCCGCGAACTCTTCGCGGACCGGCGAGAAGGCCTCGATCAGCGTGACCGCGTCGAGGGCGACGACGTGGTGCGGCACGTCGCCGGGGATGAGGTAGGAGTCGCCCGGTCCGAGCTCCTGGTCGATCTCGCCGATGCGGAAGTGGACCCGGCCCGAGGCGACGTGGCCGACCTGCTCGTGCGGGTGGGTATGCTCGGGCACCTCGGACCCCGGCGCGATGCGGATCTCGACGAACGTGATGCGGTCGCCGGAGACCAGCGTGCGGCGCACGACGCCGGGGAACTGGTCGACCGGGTTGAGTGCGTCGTAGCTGCGGGTGCGAGGTTCGGTCATCGGTCCCTGGCTGGTGCGCGCCGCGCCTAGCGGCGCGCCTGCTCCTCGCGGTAGGCGTCGAGCGCCTGCGCGATGTCCGGGTGGCTGAGCGCGAGGATGCGCGCGGCGTAGACGGCGGCGTTGCGAGCGCCCCACGTCCCCACCGCCATCGTAGCGACCGGCACCCCGGGCGGCATCTGCACGATCGCGTGCAGCGCGTCGACGCCCCCGAGCGCCGAGGATGCCAGCGGCACGCCGATCACCGGCAGCGGGGTGTAGGCCGCGATCACGCCGGGCAGCGCCGCCGCGCCGCCCGCGCCCGCCACGATCACCTCGATGCCCGCGTCCTTCGCGCCGACCGTGTAGTCACGGACGACGTCGGGTGTCCGGTGCGCGGACATGACGTGCTGCTCGTACGGGATGCCGAGGCGTTCGAGTAGCTCGCCGCACCCGGACATCGCCTCCTCGTCGGAGCGCGAGCCCATCAGGATGGCGACCAGCGGTGTGGCGCCGGCGTCGGTGGTCATCGTGCAGTCCTCATCTCATCGTGCCTCCGCCGAGCATCGGGTCCGGCCCGGCGATGATCTGCGCAAGGTCGCGGCATGCCGCCGCGCGCTCGTGGCGGTCGGCGAACGCGGCGCCGCCGCTGGCGTCCTCCGTGACGTGCAGGTTGGCGCGCACGGCCGCGGCGAGCTCGTCCTGGTCCGCCTCGTGGACGCGGCGCCGCACCTCCTCGTCGCGGACGCGGATGTTGCGGATCACGAACTCGCGCTCGCCGTCCAGGCTCTGCAGGATGGCGTCGACCATCCCGGCAGGCGTCCTCCACGCGGCGACGAAGTGCATGCACGGCGTGCCAATGCGCGTCGACTTCGTCGACCAGAAGTGCTCCTCCAGCGAGCGCCGGCACTCCGGCATCGGGCAGCGCAGCAGTGAAGCGCTCATCGTGCTCCTACAGCCCCTGGCCGCTCGCGACGCGAGCCGGCGCCGCGATGTCCGTGCGGTAGTGCGCGCCCTCGAAGTCGATGCGGCGCACGTTGTCGTAGGCGCGCTCGCGCGCCTCGCCGAGCGTCGGCGCCTTGGCGACGACGCACAACACCCGCCCGCCCGCCGTCTGGAGCGTCCCGTCGGCGTCGAGCCGTGCCCCGGCGAGAAACACCTGCACGTCCTCATCGACGTCCTCGACGCCCGTGATCGGCTGGCCGGTCTCGTAGCTCCCCGGATAGCCCCCCGACGCCATCACGACGCCGACCGTGGCGTCGTCGTCCCACTCCACGGGCACCTCGGCGAGGCGGCCGTGCGCGACGCCGTCGCAGATCGCGAGCAGGTCCGAGGTCAGGCGGGGCAGCAGCGCCTCCGCCTCCGGGTCGCCGAGGCGGCAGTTGAACTCGATCACCTTCGGGCCGCTGCTGGTGAGCATCATTCCGGGGTAGAGCGCGCCCCGGTACTCGCGCCCCGAGGCGGCGAGGGCCGCGACGGCGCGCTCGGTCACCTCGCGCTCAATGCGCGACGCATCGTCGTCGGTCAGCCAGCCGGGCGGGGAGTAGACGCCCATGCCGCCGGTGTTCGGTCCCTCGTCGCCGTCGAAGACGGGCTTGTGGTCGCAGCTGAACGGCATGTGCGCGACGGTCGTGCCGTCGGTGAAGGCGTGCGCCGAGGTCTCCGGCCCGTGCAAGCGCTCCTCGATGAGCACGCGGGCCCCGGCGTCGCCGAACGCCCGGTCCATCATCGAGGCCTCGATGGCGGCAATGGCCTCGTCGGTGGTGTCGCAGACGACGACGCCCTTGCCGGCGGCGAGGCCGTCGGCCTTGACGACGCAGGAGCCGCCGCGGCTGTGCGCGAAGGCGACGGCCATGTCGAAGTCTTCGAACATCGCGGCGCGGCCGGTGGCGATGCCTGCCTCGGCCATCAGCTCCTTCGCGAACGCCTTGGACCACTCGATCTCGGCCGCCGACATCGAGGGCCCGAACACCGGGACGCCCTCGGCGGTCAGCGCGTCGGCGACCCCGCGTGCAAGCGGCGCCTCCGGCCCGATCACGACGAGGTCAGCGCGCACGCTCGCCGCAGCCTCGACGACGGCCTGTGGGTTGTCGATGTCGAGCGCGTCGAGGTTCTCGCCGTACTGCGCGGTGCCGGCGTTGCCGGGCGCGCTGGTGAGGGCGCCGAGGTCCGGTGACTGCGCGAGCTTCCACGCGATGGCATGCTCGCGGCCTCCGCTGCCCAGGAGCAGGACGTTGGTGCTCATCGCCGGTGCGTCCCGCCTGCGCTCACCCCTCCTACTCCCACTCGATCGTGCCGGGGGGCTTCGAGGTGATGTCGTAGACCACGCGGTTGACCTCGGGCACCTCGTTGACGATGCGGCGCGAGATCGTGGCGAGGAGGTCGTAGGGGAGCCGCGCCCAGTCCGCCGTCATGGCGTCCTCGGCGGTCACGCAGCGCAGCGCGACGCAGAAGCCGTACGTGCGGCCGTCGCCCTGCACGCCGACGGTGTGCGTGTCGGTGAGCACGGCGAACGACTGCCAGAGGTCGTAGTACATCGCCGCGCTCTTGATCTCGTCCATCACGATCCAGTCGGCGCGGCGCAGGATGTCGAGCTTGTGTGGGGTCACCTCGCCGATCACGCGGATCGCGAGGCCGGGGCCGGGGTACGGCTGGCGGTAGACCATCTCGTCGGGCAGGCCCAGCTCGGTGCCGACCCGGCGCACCTCGTCCTTGAAGAGGTTACGCAGCGGCTCGATGAGCGAGAGCTCCATGTCCTTGGGCAGTCCGCCGACGTTGTGGTGCGTCTTGATCTTCGCCGTGGCGCTCGTCCCCGTGGACGCCGACTCGATGACGTCGGGGTACGTCGTGCCCTGCACGATGTAGTTGACGGCGCCGATGCCCCGCGCCTGCTCCTCGAAGACCCGGATGAAAGTCTCTCCGATACGGATGCGCTTCGTCTCCGGGTTCGTCACCTCGGCGAGGTCGGCGAGGAAGCGGTCGGCGGCGTTCACGTGGCGCAGGTCGATCGACATGTGCTCGCGGAACGTCGAGACGACGCGCTCCGGCTCCTCGGCCCTCATCAGGCCGTTGTCGACGAAGATGCACGTCAGCTGGTCGCCGACGGCGGAGTGCACGATGGCGGCCGCGACCGCCGAGTCGACCCCGCCGGAGAGCGCGCAGATCACGCGCCCGTAACCGACCTGCCGCTCGATGGTGCTCACGGACTCGTCGATGAACGACGTAGCGGTCCAGTCGCCGGAGCAGCCGGCCACCTCGAACAGGAAGTTGTGGAGGATCTGGTCGCCCTGCGGGGTGTGGACGACCTCGGGGTGGAACTGGATGCCAAGGTGGCCCTCGTCGTCGGCCATTGCCGCCACGGGCGAGTCGTCCGAGTAGGCGACGGCGCGGAAGCCCGGCGGCATCTCGACGATGCGGTCGGCGTGCGACATCCACACGGGCATGGTGGCGGGCAGGTCGTGCAGCAGCGGGTTGCCGGGCTCCGAGACGGTGATCACGGCGTGGCCGTACTCGCGCCTCGACGCCGGGGCGACGCGGCCCCCGAGCACCTGCGCCAGCAACTGCATGCCGTAGCAGATCCCCAGCACCGGCAGCCGCGAACCGACGACGTACGAGGGCAGCGTCGGTGCGCCCTCGTCGTAGACGGACGCCGGGCCGCCCGACAGCACGAAGCCCTTCACCTTGAGGTGCGAGAGCTTGTCGGGTGAGGTGTCCCACGGGACGAGCTCGGAGTAGACGCCCGCCTCGCGGATGCGCCGCGTGATGAGCATCGAGTACTGCGAGCCGTAGTCGAGGACGACGATGGTCTCGGGTGCGTTGGGGGCGGGCGTGAGCAGCTGCCCGGGCTCGCGCGCCTCGGCGATCTCGAGGTACGTGCTGACCTCGCTGTCGCCTGACGTGCGGATACGATCGCCGGTGGGACTGGCCGCTGGTGCGGCCTGCGGGATAGCTTCAGTAGCCTCGGCCATCGAGCCCTGAATGACGCGGGGAGCTGTCGAGTCCGAATCGTATCGGCGGGCTATAGTCCGGTCAACGAACACGGGCGTGCGCGAAGGGCTCGCGAGGGTGTTGACGCTACATAACACGCCACATCGTCACGCCTCGCCCCGGCGCGACGGGCGCTGACGCCGCGATGCCCACCCTCGGCCCCGACCGCGTCGACGAGATCGTGCACGCGCTCCAGGCGGGCGCGGTCGTCGGGATCCCGACCGACACGGTCTACGGCCTCGCCGCGATGCCCGGGAACGTCGAGGCCGTACACGCGCTCGCCGACCTCAAGGGCCGCTCCAACCAGCAGCCGATCGCCGTGCTCTTCGACGACGTGGGGGGCGTCGAACCCTTCGTCGAGGACACGGACGCCCTCGAGCGCATCGAGCGGTTCTGGCCCGGCGCGCTCACGGTCGTGCTGCGCGCGCGGCCCGGCCTGGCGACGGCCGCGCTCACCGATGTCGGCACGCTCGGCCTGCGCCAGCCCGACGACGACCTCGCGCGCTCGGTGATCCGGGCGTGCGGCGGGGCGCTGGCGGTGAGCAGCGCGAACCGGACGGGTGAGGCGCCGGCGCTCAGCGCCGAGGAGGTCGCCGCGGCGTTCGGCCGCGACCTGCTCGTGCTCGACGGCGGCGGGCGCCCCGGCGGGACCGCGTCGACGGTGCTCAACCTCGCGGTCGACCCGCCCGTGGTGCTGCGCGAGGGGCCGATCGATGCGTCGGAGGTGCTGTCGGCGCTGGGTGGCTAGCCTACAGCGGCTCGATCGGGTCTCGAGTGATGAGAATGCGCGAGATGAGTATGTCGTCGCCGGACTCGCTCATCTCAATGAGCAACGGCTGCATGAGCAGCAGCCACTTCTGGGGGCTGCCGGCCGCATCCGGTCTCCGCGCGTAGAGGTACAGGCGCTCGGGCGCCTCCAACAAGGTTGTGATGGCACGTTGCAGGAGCGCTCGTTCGAGTATCGAAAGGCGTTCGTACCGCGAGTCCGCTCGATCAACGAGGAGGATTCGGCGGTTCCCGACGCGAAAGGCTTCAAGGGTTAACCAGCGTTCTACGGAGGACTAGGGAGGATCCCGGTTGCGACATCCTCAAGCGAGCCGAGATCGACCACATGCTCGAAGGGCGGGAACTCACTCGTCTCGGCCAGGATGTCGAGCCGATCCCGGAAGTAGGCGCGCATCGACTCTTGGGAGATGACTTCGCTGCCACCATCGCTCGAACGCTCCATGGCCTGCCGCCACGGCGCCTCGCCGTGGGTGCGCCGAACGAGATCCGGGCCGGAGAGGTCACGGAAGCGCTCGTAGACGAGCTCCACGACATCCCGCTCCCGATCACTCAGCGAGAGCCCGACTGGATCAGCGGGAGGCGCTATGTACCCGCGACGATAGCGATACCGTGACCAAAGATCGGGCGAGACCGGTCCGTAACGCCACGCGTGTAAGCGGTCGGGGAATAATGGCGTCCCCTCAGAGCCGAGATGGAATGCCTGCGTGTAGTAGACGAGCTTCTGCAGCTTCAAGTGGTCGATCCCCGTGCGGTCGCGATCGGCGAGGCGCAGCAGGTAACCGGCGACATCGTGTACCGATGGCATGGCAGCGTGATCCTCCATGCAGAGCGACGGTAGTTTGGCTATAGCGAGAATGCAAGTGCGCAGAACCGCACCGCGCGCATATTGTAGCACACACATTCGGATAAGACCCGTTCCGTTTCCGGTGCCGGGTGCTACCGTGCGTAGCGCCGTCCGCGCCGTGCGACGGCCTGCTGGCCGAGAGGTCTTTGCATGACCCTGCCGTCCATTGGTGACCTCCCGCTCGAACAGCGACGCATCATCCGCGCCTGGTGCATGTACGACTGGGCGAACTCCGCGTTCGCCACGAGCATCGCCGCGATCGTCCCCATCTACTTCGTGTTCCTGTTCAAGGAGTCTGTCGGCGAGGACGGGACGGTCCTCGGCATCTTCACCGGCAGCTCGATGTGGAGCCTCGGCGTCGCGCTCTCGACGGGGTTCGTGGCCTTCTCCAGCCCGGTCCTCGGCGTCATCGCCGACCGCGTGCCGATCCGGCGTGCATTGCTCGCGACGTACATGACGATCGGGTCGGTGTTCACGATGCTGGCGTTCTTCGCGCCGTTCGTCCAGGAGCCGTGGATGTGGCTGTTCGCCACGTTCACGGTCGCCAACATCGGCTTCGTCGGGAGCATCGTCTTCTACAACTCGTTCCTGCCGCACCTCGGCCCGCGGCATCTCCTCGACGACATCAGCAGCCGTGGCTACGCGTACGGCTACCTCGGCGGCGGACTACTGCTGGTCGTGCACCTGGCGTTCATCCTCGCAACGCGCGACACGGACCTCGCCGACCTCGCGACGCGGCTCGCCATCGCGTCGGTCGGGGTGTGGTGGTTCGGGTGGGCGATGTGGACGCTGCGCGTGGTGCCGGAGCCGCCCGTACAACGCTCCGAGGAGCGATTGAGGCCCCGCTCGGCGGTCGTCCTCGGATTCCGGGAGCTCCGACGGACGTTCCGCGAGATCCGGCGGTTCCGCGTGGCAGTCGTCTTCCTCGTCGCGTACCTGCTGTTCAACGACGGGATCTCGACCGTGACCGCCATCGCGGGTGCGTACGCCGCCGACACGCTGGCGATCCCGCTGGTCTTCAACATGGGCACCGTCGCCACGATCCAGTTCGTGGCGGTCCCGGGTGCCCTCGCCTTCGCGTGGCTCGCGGACCGCATCGCGACGAAGCCCGCGCTCACCGTCGCGCTCGTGGGGTGGATAGGCATCATCGTCTTTGGCGTCTCGCTCGCCCCGCTGACGCCGACCGACCACGGCGACTTCGAGATCCAGTTCGCGTATCGCGAGGCCACCGGCGACTACGTTGCCGAGGCAGTCGCTGATGACGACGGCTACGAGCTGACCTGGCGCGACCAGTACTGGCGCGTCGAGGAGGGCTACGCGTTCCGCGCCTCCGCCATCGAGGGTCTTGCCGAAGCGGTGCGCGACGCCGACGGCGTCGAGTACGCCGTCTCGATTCGCGGCGGGCCGCTCGACGGCGCCTCGGGCGTGGGGGGATCGCACCCCTCGATGCTCGGAGGTGGGCCGGTCGACTGGTGGCCGTCGCTCATGCGTGATCTCCTCTGGGCGCCGCTGGGGCTGGAGGTCGGGCCGCAGTGGCTGCTCCTCGGCGCGATGGTGGGGTGGGTGATCGGCGGCAGCCAGGCGCTGGCCCGCAGCCTCTTCGCGCAGGTGACGCCGGAACGCCGGAGCGGCGAGTTCTTCGCCTTCTTCGGCTTCATCGGCCGCGCGTCGTCGGTGTTCGGCCCGACGGTGTACATCGCAGCGACGGCGCTGTTCGACACGCGGGTGGCGGTGATGTCGATCCTGTTCATCATCCTCGCTGGGACCGTCGTGCTGGGCCGGGTCGACGTCGAAGCGGGCGCGCGTACCGCCGCCGAGGAGGACGCCCGCATCGCCGAGGCGTGATCACGATCGTGACTGCCTGACCGGGCCCGGCTTCGCTATCATCGCCGCATCATGGGCTTCATCCACGACCGCCTCGACATGTCCGGCCACGTCGCGATCGTCACCGGCGGCGGGCGCAACCTCGGTCGCGGCGTCGCGCTCGGCCTCGCGGACGCGGGGGCTGCCGTGGTCATCGCGGAGATCGATGAGGAGACCGGCCCGGCGATGGAGCGCGAGCTGCGCGA
>VXMU01000070.1:0-6252 GCA_009840945.1 Chloroflexota bacterium
ATCTACACCCCGGCCACCAACGGCGAGGGGCAGGGCCGCTTGCTCTCCACCCTCCGCTGCGAGGGCTCGCCCCCGACCCACGCCCCCACCCCGACCTCGGGGAGCCCGCCCGACCCTCTGATCCCCTCTCCCTGGAGGGAGAGGGCTAGGGTGAGGGGGCTCTGCGGGGTGCCCGTAGCCGTCGAGGAGCCTGCGGGGCCTTCGGACCCTCACCCCAACCCTCTCCCGCAGGGCGGGAGAGGGGGCCAGACCGGAGGGGCGAGAGCGTGGTTGCCAGGCGCTAGCGGCGACGCGCGCCGGCCCGGCTGCGCCCCGCGCCGAGGCGGGTGATGAGCAGCTCGAGGGCGAGGGCGTCGGAGAAGCGGCCGGTCTTGACTGCGTGGTCGGAGGCCTCCACGGCGCGCAGGCCATCCTCGGCCGCCGCGAGCCCCAGCGCCGAGGCCTGGTCGACGAGCTTGCCGAGCGGGAACGGGTGAGTGACGCCTGTCGCCTCGCCGATCGTCTCCCGCGGCGCGCCCTCCTCGATCAGCGCGGCGGCGCGTACGAGGTTGCGGAGCTGGCGCGCGATCAGCCCCTGGATGCGGACGGGCGTGTCGCTGCCGCGGTCGAGCATGCGCCGCAGCCGCACGAGCGCTGCGGGCGTGCGGCCAGTGACCGCCTCGTCGACGAGCGCGAAGACGTCCTCGTCGCGCGCCGCGGTGGTCAGCAGCTCGACGTCGTCCGCGGTGATGGCGCGGCCCTGCGCGTACTGCGCGAGCTTGTCGAGCTCGCCGCTCAGCGCCCACAGGTCGGCGCCGATCAGCTCGCTGAGCCGCCCCGCCGCCGCAGCCTCGATCCGCACGCCGCGCGCCTCGGCGCGCTCGCGCAGCCACGAGGCGACCTCGTTGCCCCCGCGCCCGCCGAGCCGCAGCTCGGTGAACTGCCGGACGTCGACGCCGTCGAGCGCGCGGAGCGCGCGCAGCAGCGGCGAGCGCCCGAGCGTCTGGCGCTGCTCGCGCTGGCGCGCGGGCTCGAGCAGCACGAGGTGGCTCGTCTCCGGCATGCCGGGCAGCGCGTCGACGAGCGGCTGCCACTCCGTCGCCACCCCGCGCGCGGCGCCGAGCGAGGCGAGCAGCCCCTCGACCACCACGAGCCGCGCCTGCGCGAGGAACGGCACGGTCGAGGCGAGCTCGATGAGCTGCCCCGGGGTTGCGCCGCGCGCGGGGACCTCGGTGGTGTTGAGCGCGAGCATGCCGTCGGTGTCGAGGCGGGCGCGCAGCGCCTGGTAGGCCTCGTGGAGCCGGAACTCGTCCGAGCCGCGGTTGGCCTGCGTCGAGCCGGTGTAGATGTGGAGCACGCGCCTCGCCGATCCCTCGCCGTCAGTCGATGTCGAGCCGCCAGCCGAGCCACGCGGCGAGCGTGGCGGCGCCGAAGATGGGGATGCCCGGCCAGAGCAGCTGGCCGAGGAAGCGCCCCGTCGCGTCGGCCTCGGCGGTCACGGCGCCGTAGAGCGCCCACAGCACGGCGACGCCGACGCCGGGCAGGAGCAGCCACCAGTGGAAGCTGGGCTGGCCGTCGGTGAGCAGCGGCGAGCGCAGCCGGCCGGGCGGCTCCTGCCCCTCGTCGCCGTGGTCGTCCGCCATCCCCGCCACCTGCTCACGCGCGTCGCCGTCGGCCGCGCCGATCCTATCTCGCGACGCGCCGCGGGGACGAAGTTATGCACGCTGTGGACACGAGGTGCTCGCGGAACACGAGGTGCTACGGGAAGAGGTCCATCTCCGGCGGGCGCACGATCTCGCGCGCCGAGCCCTCGCCGGGCTCGTACGGGTAGCCGCGCACGATGGCGGCCGGGATGCCGGCGGTCTTGAGCATCACGAGCCCGGCGGTCGCGGCGATCTCGTCGGCCACGCACGGCATGCTCACGCGCATCTCGCGGCCGTCGATGTCGTCAATGCCGGCGAGGGGCTGGAGGGGGCGCAGGCCGGCGAGGCCGATCGCGACGTTGGTCTCGCCCTGCCGCCACGCGCGCCCGAAGGTGTCGGTCACGATCACCGCGATCTCGATGTCGAACTGCTCGCGCGCGGCGTCGCGGAGCGCCCGCGCCGAGGCGTCGGGGTCGACCGGCAGCAGCGAGATCAGGTCGTCGCCGCCCACGTTCGAGGCGTCCACGCCGGCGTTGGCGCAGATGAAGCCGTGGCGCGTCTCGGCGATGAGCACGCCTCCGCGCTGCCGGACGATGCGCACCGACTCGCTCAGCACCGCCTCGACTTGCCGCGGGTCCTTGTCCCACTGCTGCGCCCACTTCAGCGCGAACGACGACGGATCGAAGCGGTCGAGCGGCACGACGCGCCCCTCGGCCTTCGAGACGATGCGCTGCGCGACGACGAGCACGTCGCCGCCGCGGAGCGCCGTGCCCTGCGCGAGGGCGGCGCCGAACGTGAGCACGGCGAGGTCGTCGCCCGCCTCGACCATCGGGATGCCGCGCAGTCCGATCACCCGCACCTCGGCATCCCCGCCCGCGCGCGGCGAGGCGGTCATGCGGGCAGGCCCTCGATGCGGACGTGGGTGCGCGTCTTGTGGCGCATGTTCACGCCGATCAGCAGCACGGTGAGCCCCTCGACGAACCGCGAGTAGCGCAGCGGCCCGGCGTCGACGGCGCGGACGCCCTCGATCCGCTCGGCCAGCGCGGACACGATGCGCTTCGCCTCTTCGTCGCCGCCGGTCACGAGCACGTCGGCGTGGACGGGTGCGTCGAGGTCGAGCAGTGAGTCGGCGGCGAGGTTGTGGAACGCGCCGACGACGCGCGAGTCGGGCAGCACCGCCGCAGCCTCCTCGGTGGCCGAGCCCTCGGCGACCTCGACCGGTCGCGGGCCGCGCTCGAAGCGCACCGGCACGACGGCGTCGACGACGACCTTGCCGGCGAGCTCGCCCACGAGCGCCTCGAGGGTCGCGCGGTGGCCCTCGAACGGGACGGTGACGACGGCGACGTCCCCCGTGGCCGCGGCGGCGGCGTTCGAGGCGCCCTCGACGGCCCCGGCGCCGGCGCGGCCCGCAAGCGTCGAGGCGACCTCGGCGGCGACGGACGCGCCGCGCGCGGCGTCGCGGCTGCCGATGACGACCCGGCGTCCCGCGAGCGCGAAGCGCGAGGCGAGCCCGCGCCCTTCGGGCCCGGTGCCGCCGATGATCGCGATGGTCTCGGGCATGTGGTCAGCGGCCTCTGGTCTCGGGTATTCGCCACGGCGGTCCACGCCTCGACGAATACAATGGGGGCGGCGCGCAGCCTACCGCAGCACGCACGCCAGCCGCGAGGGCGGAGGGGGCCGACGGCCGCATGACCACGTCCAGCACCCGGCCCGCGCTCGCCGCGACGCCCGCAGTCGCCGTCGAGGGCGTCTCGCATCGCTACGAGTCGCACGACGGCGCACTGCTGCTCGCCCTCGACGGCGTCGACCTCTCGGTCGCCGACGGGGAGTTCGTCTCGATCGTCGGGCCGAGCGGCTGCGGGAAGACGACGCTCCTGCGGATCGTGACGGGGCTCATCGAACCGATCGCCGGCCACGCGCGCGTGCTCGGCGGCGAGCCGGAGGCGGCGCGGGCGGCGGGCGCGTTCGGGCTCGTCAGCCAGGAGCCGGGCCTCCTGCCGTGGCGTTCGGTCGCGGGCAACGTCGCGCTCAGCTTCGAGCTGGCCGGGCGGCGCGCCGACCGCGCCGAGGTGCGTACGCTCCTCGGCCACGCGGGCATCGAGCCCTTCGCCGACTACTTCCCGCGCGAGTTGTCGGGCGGAATGCGGCAGCGGGTCGCGCTCGCGCGGGCGCTGGCGCACGGGCCGCGGCTGCTGCTCATGGACGAGCCATTCGGGGCGCTCGACGAGTTCTCGCGCGAGGAGCTGCGGCTGGAGCTGCTGCGGCTGTGGGAGCGCGAGCGCCCCTCGGTGCTCTTCGTCACGCACGCCATCCGCGAGGCCGTGCTGCTCTCCGACCGCGTGGTCGTGCTTTCCCCCCGGCCGGCCCGCGTCGTCGCCGACGTGGCGGTCGAGCTGCCCCGCCCGCGCGACGGGGCGGTCGAGGAGACCCCGGCGTTCCTCGACCACGTCGCGCGCGTCCGCGAGGCGCTGCGGGAGGCCGGCGCATGACGGCGTCGCGCACGGCCACACCGGCGACGGATAGCGCGCCGCCCCAGGCTGCGGGCGCGCTTGGCCGAGCCGCGACCGTCGGTGAGCTGTCGCGGAGCGGCGGACGCGTGGCGACGTGGCTCCGGGCGGGGCTCCGCGTCGCGTGGCCGCCGGTGCTCGTCGCGGTGCTCGCGCTCGCGGCGTGGGAGGCGTGGATCCGCGTGCGCGGCGTGCCCGAGTACCTCGCGCCGTCCCCGTCGGCGGTGGCGGACGCGCTCGCGGCCGATCCGACGCGCTTCGTGGGCGCGGGCGCGGTCTCGCTGCAACATGCCCTCGGCGGCCTCGTGCTCGGGGCAGGGGGCGCGTTCGCGCTGGGCGCGGTGATGGCGCACTCGCACCGGCTGGAGCGCGCGCTGTACCCGTTCGCCCTGATGGTGAAGGTCACGCCGATCGTCGCGATCGCGCCGCTGCTCATCATCTGGTTCGGCTTCGGCGACACCCCGAAGTACGTCGTCGCCGCGCTGATCACGTTCTTCCCGATGCTCGTGAACGCCGTGACGGGGCTGCGCTCGTTCGACCCGGCCGCGCACGACTACTTCCGCGCGATGGACGCCTCGAGGTGGCAAGTGCTGGTGCTGCTGCGGCTGCCGGCGTCGCTGCCGTACGTCTTCGCCGCGCTGCGCATCTCCGTCCCGCTCGCGCTCATCGGGGCGGTGGTCGCCGAGTGGATGTCGGCGGACTCGGGCGTGGGTCAGCTGATCGTGATCGCGCACGGCGACTTCGACACCCCGGCGCTGTTCGGCGCCGTCGTGGTGCTCGCAGCCATCGGCGTCGCGCTCACCGGCGCCCTCGCGCTGGTCGAGCGGCGGCTGCTGTCCTGGCACGAGTCCGTGCGCGAGTGGTAGCGGGCGGCTCGCCCTCGTTACACCGAGCCTCTAAGCACGCCGTACCCGATACTCGCGACCCGGACCGGAGGGGCCGATGACGCGCGCGTGGATGGGCGGGTTCCTCGTGGCCCTCGCGGCGGCGCTCGCGCTCGCTATCGCGTGCGACGACGAGGCCGACGAGGACTCCCTGGAGCACGTCGTGTTCATGGCCGGCTACCGGGCGCAGGCCAACCTGCCGTTCGTCGCCGTCTACGTCGCCGACGCGCGCGGCTTCTTCGCCGACGAGGGGCTGGACGTCGAGATCCGGCACGCCACGCAGGGCGAGCACGGCCAGCTGCTGCTGGCCGGCGAGGTCGACTTCACCACCGAGACCGCGGCGCAGACGCTCCGCCAGCGCGCGAACGACCTGCCGGTGCGCGCCATTGCGCTCTTCGGGCAGCGCGGCGACCAGGGCTTCGTCGTCCACGCGGACTCGGGCATCGAGGGCCCCCGGGACTTCGAGGGCCACAGCGTCGGCTTCAAGCTCGGGGTGGTGCCGGCAGAGCTGCTGGCGCTCCTCGCCACCGTCGGCCTCGGGCGCGACGACGTGCAGCTCCAGGCCGTGGGGTTCGATGAGCGCGTGTTCATCGAGCGCCAGGTCGACGTCTACCCGGTGTTCCTCAACAACGAGCCGAACCGCATCCGCAACGCGGGCGTCGACATCCGCGTCTTCGACCCGCACGACTACGGCGTCGCCACGCTCGGCGTCGCGTACGTCGCGCACGAGGAGACCACGGTCGAGCGGCGCGACCTTGTCGAGCGGTTCCTGCGGGCGACGTTGCGAGCCGCCGAGTACGCGGCGTCGCGGCCCCACGAGGCGATCGACCTGGTGCTGACCTACGCGGAAGGTGCCGACCGCGCCCACCAGCGCTTCCTCTTCGACACGGACCTCCGCAACGCGGCGCGCGCGGACGGCATGGGCCGCTCGACGCTCGACCAGTGGGAGGCGTTGCAGGGGATCCTCGTCCGCTACGACGAGCAGTTCAACGGCCCCGTCGACGTGTCGGCCGCCTTCGACCCCTCGTTCGCCGACGCGCTGTACGACGAGTCGGGGAAGCTGCGCTAGCGCCGGGTCTGAGTTCTCTCTCCGGTCTGGCTCCCTCTCCCTCTGGCTCCCTCTCCCGCTTGCGGGAGAGGGCGGGGGGTGAGGGTCCGAGGGCTCCCCAATCGCCGCTGGTCAGCGGGAAGCAGAACCCCCTCACCCTAGCCCTCTCCCTCCAGGGAGAGGGGATCAGA
>VXMU01000070.1:6262-24343 GCA_009840945.1 Chloroflexota bacterium
CGGGAAGCAGAACCCCCTCACCCTAGCCCTCTCCCTCCAGGGAGAGGGGATCAGATCCGGCTCCCTCTCCCGCACCGCGGGCCGAGTGGATCGGGCCCCCGTTCCGGTCTGGCTCCCTCTCCCGCTTGCGGGAGAGGGCAGGGGGTGAGGGTCTGGCGGGCTCCCCAATCGCCGCTGGTCAGCGGGAAGCAGAACCCCCTCACCCTAGCCCTCTCCCTCCAGGGAGAGGGGATCAGACTCCGGAGGGTTGGGGTGAGGGTCCGGCAGGCTGGCGTGAGGGGTTCGAGGAGCAGGCGGCTTAGCGCAGCGTGAAGCCGTCGCGGCCGACCTCGACGCCGTCGAAGAGGATGCGGAACTGCCAGCGGCCGACCGCCAGGCCGTCCGGCTCGTACATGCCGACCCACCACACGCCGCTCGGCCCCCCGCGCCACTCCACCTCGGGCGACCGGTAGTACTCGCGGCCGTTGTGGTAGACCGCCCAGCTCAGCCGCTCGACGAGGCTCGCGCCCTCGAACTCGAAGAACGCGAGCACCTGCTCCGCGCCGACCCGCAGCAGGTCGGCCGGCCCGTACGTCGGGCTCAGCCTGGTCCCGAACGCGAAGTCGCTGACGGACGGACCGGCGGGCCGCACGCCGAGGTATGCCCGCGAGGCCGCGCGCAGCGAGCCGTTCACCCAGACCTCGAGCCGCCACACGCCGGTCGGAGGGCCGGCCGGGTTCGGGGACGCGAGGCGGTCCGAGACGAGCGCGAAGGCGCCGAGCCGCCAGTTGTAGGTGGCGGAGAGGTCGTCCTGGAAGACGCCGTCCAGGAACCAGAGCTCCTGCACCGGCGCGCCGTCCGGCGCGCCCTGCACGACGAACTCGTAGTTGAGCTCGGGCGCGTCCGCCGGGAAGACCTGGCCGTAGTCGAACAGCGCCCGCGTCCCGCCCTCGCCGAGCGACTCGAGGGCGAAGCGGGGCTGGGTCACCGTGATGTCGCCGCTGACACCCGGCAGGGCGGTGCCCGGCGCACCGCCGGGGTGCATCAACGGCAGCGACGGGCGCTCCTCGCCGCCCTCGCGCGCCCGCGCGATGAGGTCCTCCGCGAGCGCGACCGGGCGGACGAGCGAGACGGGCACGTTGAGGCTGTAGACGAGCTGCGTCGAGACGCCCACCAGCTCGCCGCCGCTGGTGAAGACCGGCCCGCCCGCGTTGCCGTGTGGGAGCCGGGCCTCCGTGGTGAACCACGCCAGATCGCCCGCGGCCGGCTCGGCGCGTATGCCGACCAGCGTCGCGACCGTCACCATCACGCCCTGCGGCGTATCGGCGCCCGAGGGGTGCAGCCCCGGGTGGCCGAACATGCGCAGCGGGTCGCCGCGCTTGAGCGCGGACGCATCACCGATGACCGCCGCCGGCTCGTCCAGCAGCCGCATCGCCGCGGCGTCGTCGTCGGCGGAGCCCTCGCCCGAGTCCTCGTCGCCGTCGTCGCCGGCGGGTTCGGCGTCGCCGAGCCGGCCGGTCACCCGGAGCACGGCGAGCTCCGAGATGGCGTCGTAGGCGACGAGGGCGGCGCTGTGCGTCAGCCGCGGCTCGCCGCCGGGCAGGGGGTTCGTGGCGACCTGTATCTCGTAGCCGTCCTCGCTGCCGTCGCCCGGTGGGACGACGATGAGGGCGCTGGTGAGGATCAGCCCCTCGTCGCGGTCGACGATGACGCCGCTCCCGTCGCGCACGAAGGGCAAGACGCTCTCCGGGTCGACCACGCGCACCTGCACGACGCTGCGCGCGAGGTCGGCATCGGACGGCGCGGCAGGGCCGGACGGGTTCGCGGCGGCGCTGCCCGAGATGCGCAGCGCGGCGGGCGCGACGATGGGCTCGTGCGTCCGCGCGGCCGCAGCCGCGGGCGTCGGTGTGGGTATCGGGGTCTCCTCGGAGCCGGGAATCAGCTCGGCCGCGCGGTCGCACGCGACGGCGAGGACCGCGATCAACGCCAGGAGCAGCTTCAGGACACCGTCACGCACCTGTGGGCGCCTCTCTCTTGGGTCAGCGCGGGGAGCGGCTGCGACGGGTGTCACACAACACTAGCGCCCCGCAACGGGCCATGCCACGCCCGGGGCCATACGGTGTCGCGCTGTCGTACACTCGACCGGCGATCTGGAGGTTGCGGTGGAGATAATGAGTCGGCTCCGGCCGCCCGCGGTGGCGGTCGTCGACATGCAGGGCATGATCGGGCCCACCGTCCGCCCGCTCGAGTTCTCGCGACTGCTCCTGCGGCTCCGCGACGACCAGTCGGTCCGCGGCGTCGTGCTCAACATCGACTCCCCCGGCGGCACGGCCGTCGGCGCCGACATGATCACGCGCGCGGTCGTGCGGCTGCGCCGCGAGAAACCCGTCGTCGGGTTCGTCGGCGGCATCGGCGCCTCCGGCGGCTACATGATCGCCGCCGCCTCGCAGCGCGTGATCACGCTGCCGAGCGCCATCGTCGGGGCCATCGGCGTCATCTCGTACCGGCCCCAGGTGAACGAGGCGCTCGACCGCATCGGCGTGCACATGCGCGTCAGCAAGTCCGGCCGCCTCAAGGACATGCTCTCGCCGTTCCGCGAGCCGACCGAGGAGGAGCAGTCCAAGGAGCAGCACGTCCTGGACTCGCTCTACGAGCAGTTCGTCTCCGGCGTGGCAGAGGGGCGCGCGCTGCCGATCGAGCAGGTGCGCGAGCTCGCCACCGGCGAGGTCTTCACCTCGGCCGACGCGATCGAGGCCGGGCTCATCGACGACACCGGCGACCTCGAGGACGCGGTCGAGTGGGTGGCGGACGAGGCCCGCATCCCGCCGCGCGTGCGGCTGGTGCGCCCGCGTCGCGGGCTGCGCCAGGTGCTGTTCGGCCGCGCGTCGACGGCGCTGCTGGAGTCCGTGCTGCTGGACGTCGAGGGCTCGATGCCCTCTGCCGGCGGATGGGCGCTCTACACCGGCGGGCGCCCGTGATCATCCCCTTCGGGGGCAAGACGCCCGAGATCGCCGACTCGGCGTGGATCGGGCCGGGCGCGACCATCATCGGCGACGTGGTGATCGGTGAGCGCTGCTCAGTCTGGCCGGGCGCGGTGATCCGCGGCGACTACGCGCCGATCCGCATCGGCACGGACGTCAACGTCCAGGACAACGTCGTCATCCACACCGACGAGCCGCTCACCATCGGCAACGACGTGACCATCGGGCACGCGGTGGTGGTGCACTGCCGCGAGGTCGGCGACGACGTGCTGCTCGGCAACAACGCGACGCTGCTGCCGGGCGCGGTGATCGGGTCGCACTCGCTCGTCGCCGCGGGCGCGCTCGTCTCGCCCCGGCAGCAGGTGCCGGAGTACTCGCTGGTCATCGGCGTGCCGGGGACGGTGCGCCAGACGAAGCCGGACCGCATGGCGCGGATGCGCGCCAGCTCCGAGGGGCCGATGCCCTACTACGAGAACGCGCTGCGCTACCGCGCCGAGGGCATCGAGGACCGGACCGTCTGGTCCGGAGCCGGGTAGCGCCGGCCGATTGGCTCATCCCGTAACGGTTTCCTGTCCGGGATTTATCGTTTGGTGACACTCGCCGTGGGATCATGGGCTGCGACGCCCCACCTCGCGAAGACGAGGTCGAGATGAGACTCAAGAGCTGGCTCGTCGCCCCGCTGTTCGGCGCCGTGATCGTCGTGTCGATGGCGCTCGGCGCCTTCCTCGCCACCTCGATCGGTGACGACGAGCCCGCCCCGGTCGCGATCGCGCCCGTCGCCGAGACCCCCACGCCCGTCGCGGCGACGCCCACTGCGACCGCGACGACGCAGCCACCGGTGGTACTCGAGGAGACGCCCGCGCCGACGCCTCCGGCGACGTCCGCGAGCACCGCGATCCACAACCTGCCCGACATGGTCGAGCGCGTCGCGCCGTCCGTGGTGCAGATCCGGGCGCGCGGTCAGACCCTCGGCGGCGTGGGCAGCGGCGTGGTGATCGACCAGAGCGGGCACATCGTGACGAACGACCACGTCGTGCGCGGCGCGGTGACGATCGTCGTCGAGCTGTACGACGGCACCCTCGTCGCCGCCGAGGTGCTCGGCTCCGACCCGAGCAACGACCTGGCGGTGCTCCGCGCGAACATCCCGGCCGACCTGGCCGTGCCTGCCGTTTTCGGCGACTCGGACATCGTGCGCGTCGGCGAGCCGGTCTTCGCCATCGGCAACCCGTTCGACCTCGACTTCACGGTGACCTCGGGCATCGTCAGCGGGATCGACCGCGAGGCGCACCAGCATCGCGGCGGCCGCCCGGTGCGCGGCGTGATCCAGACGGACGCGGCGGTGAACCCGGGCAACTCGGGCGGCCCGCTCTTCAACTCCGCCGGCGAGGTGATCGGGATCACCACGGCGGTCGAGAACCCCGCGGGGCAGAGCTTCTTCATCGGGATCGGCTACGCGGTGCCCTCGAACACCGTGCTGCGCTACATCCCGGAGATGATCGCCGGCGCCGAGATCACGCACGCCCAGCTCGGGATCGCGGGCGTCACGCTCAGCGCGCTCACCGCCGCCGACGCGGGCGTCGACGCCGAGCGGGGCGTCTACATCACGAACGTCGTGGCCGGCAGCGCCGCCGACCGTGCCGGCCTCGTCGCGGCCTCGCAGCCCGACGGGCAGGGCGACCTCGACCAGGGTGGCGACGTGATCACGGGCTTCGAGGGCGTTGAGATCCTGACCATGGGGCAGCTCTCGCGGCTCATCGACGACCGGAACGTCGGCGACGAGGTCACGCTCACCGTGGTGCGCGACGGGCAGGTCATCGAGCTGACGGCCGTGCTGCGGATGTGGCCCGGGTAGCGCTCCACCCTGGTGCTCGCCCGTCGCACCCCTCGCCGACGCGCCGCCCGTGCGTCACGCGGCGGGCGGGCCGGCCGGCGGCAACTCCAGCGCTCGCCCCGATACGAGCAGCCACGCGCGGTCGGCAGCGGCGCTGACCTGCTGGTTCACGCGCCCCAGCACGTCCCGGTAGGCGCGGCCGAGCGGGTACGGCGGGACCAGGCCGCTCCCCACCTCGTTCGTCACGACCACCGTCTCACCCGCGCGCCCTCGCGCTGCCTCAACGAGGCGTACGACGTCGGCCGACAGCTCCCCCTCGAGGCGCGCGAGGTCCCCGGCGGCCGGTGCCTCGCCGAGCGGTCCCATGCGGTTGCCGACCCACAGCGAGAGGCAGTCGAGCAGCGCGCAGCAGTCGGGGTCGGCGGCCGCGAGGGCGGCGACGGGGTCGAGGGGCGCCTCCACGGTCGCCCAGCCCGCGGGCCGTGCGGCGCGGTGCGCCTCCACTCGCCGCACCAGCTCCTCGTCGAGCGGCTCCATGGTGGCGATGTAGGTGACGGCGAGGCCGGTGGCGGCGGCGAGACGTTCGGCGTGGGCGCTCTTGCCGGAGCGCGCGCCGCCGGTCACGAACCACAGCTCGGCCATGCGGGGGCTACTCCAGGAAGGTGGGTTCGAGCCAGCCCTGCGAGGCGGCGGCGAGGATGACGATGAGCGTCGCGGCCTGCGCGATCTCGATCGCCCCGCCGTAGGTGTCCCCCGTCACCCCGCCGATCATCCGTGAGGCCGCGCCCGACAAGATCAGCGCGGCGACCGCCGCGGCGATGGGCAGCACGAGGCCCTCGGGGCCGAACAGCACGTACCCGGCGGCGAAGGCGATGACCGCCGAGAGCGGGGCGGCGAACGGCCAGACGCCGTGCCGCAGCGTCGCGCCGAGCCCTCGCGGCCGTGCCGGGGTGAACAGCACCGCGACGGGCGCGACGGTCCAGCGCGCCATCGCCGGCGCGATCACGAGCGCGCCCGCGCGCAGCGGGTCGGCGAGGGCCGTCAGCGCGGTCCACTGCACGAGCAGCACGATGACCAGCGCCATGGCTCCGGCGGGTCCGACGTTGCCGGCGCTCATCACGCCCAGCCGCTCGTTCTGCTCGCCCTGCAGCGCCATGCCGTCTGCCGTGTCGGCGACGCCGTCGAGGTGGAGCCCGCCCGAGAGCACGGCCAGCGCGGCGATGAGCAGAGCGGACCGGACCTCGACCGGCAACAGCTCCTCGGTCGCGACGTCAATACCGAGCAGGACCAGGCCGATCAACAGCCCGACCAGCGGATACCAGCCGAGGGCGCTCGCGAAGGTGGCGTCGTCCCAGCGTTCCACCCGGCGCAGCCGGAGGGGGGTAAGGAATTCGAGTGCGATGGGCGCCGACATGAGCAGCGCACGAAGTGATGATCCCATGGTGCTAGCTTACGCCTCCGGCGGCACAGCCGCGTCCGATTCGTCGACGCCCGCCTCGCCGAACGTCGCCATCTCGTCCAGGAGGCGGCAGGCGGCGACGCAGAGCGAGATGCCGAGCGCGGCGCCGCTCCCCTCGCCGAGCCGCATCCCCAGGTCGAGCAGGGGGTGGAGCCGCAGGCGTTCCAGGACTGCGCCGTGCCCCGGCTCGGCCGAGCGGTGCGCGGCGATCACGTATTCGGCGGCGCGGGGCTCGACCGCCGCGGCCACGAGCGCCGCGGCCCCCGAGATCACGCCGTCCATCACCGCGGGTACGCGCATGCTCGCCGCCGCGAGGTACACGCCCGCGAGCACGCCGATCTCATGGCCGCCGAGCGCCGCGAGCAGCCCGATGCCGTCGAGGGGGTCCGGGGCGTTGACCTCGATCGCCTGCTCGACCGCGCGGACCTTTCGTGCGTACGTCTCGTCGTCCGCGCCGGTACCACGGCCCGTCACCTCGCCGGCGGCTCGGCCGGTCACCGCCGCGATGAGCGAGGCCGCCGAGGTGGTGTTCCCGATCCCCATCTCACCGCAGCCGACGATGTCGACGCCCTCGACGCGTCGCTCGTCGTCGAGCAGCCGGATGCCAGCGGCGACGGCGCGCTCGGCCGCGTCGCGAGGCATCGCGGGCCCTTGCGTGATGTCGGCGGTGCCGGCGCCGGCCCCGACGCGCAGCAGTTCCGGGTCATCGGCCACCTCGGGCGGCAGCGGTGTCGCCACGCCTGCGTCCACCACGCGCACGCGAGCGCGCGCGTGGCGCGCGAGCACGTTGATGGCCGCGCCGCCGCGCAGGAAGTTCGCGACCATCTGGGCCGTGACGGCCTGCGGGTAGGGCGAGACGCCCTGCGCGACCACCCCGTGGTCGCCAGCCGCGACGACGATCAGTCGCTCGTCCAGCCTCGGACGCTCCTGGCCCGTGATCGCCGCGATGCGCGTGGCGAGGTCCTCGAGGCGGCCAAGCGAGCCCGGTGGCTTGGTGAGCACGCCCTGTCGCGCCTCCGCGGCTGCCCCGGCGGCCGCGTCCAGGGGATCGATGGCGTCGACGGTGACGGCGATCAGCGCGGCATCCTCGGAGGCAGTGGGCATCGCGCGGCGCTTTCAACGACGGGCGGTGGTGGGTCGTGGCGCAGTATGCCGCCCGCGTGGTGCGTGCGCGAGGGTCGGGGTTGCGCGGCTCGTGGTCACGCTTCGCGGGCGATCTCGCGGGTGGGTTTGTGACGGAGTTGACAATCGGGCTGCGATCCGTATCCTGCGCATCGTCGTCATCGTGACGGCAATCCCGGAGTGCTTAGCACTCTGCCTAATCCTCGCCACGGCGAGGACCGGGGGAACCACCTCTTGGGGTGAACCCTCATAGCGAGGGCGGGTCAGACTGGGTCGACCCGAACCCGTCAGCTAACCCCGGCGGCACGGATCCAGCCCCAAACCGGAGGGATTCCGGTCTGGCCGCCAACACAGGGGTATGGCTGTGATCACCACTGCGCCGCCTAGCCGGTGCCCGCGCTGCAGCGGGCTCATGATTGTCGAGGACGACTGGTACGGGAAGTTCGCAAGCTGCATCGCTTGCGGGCACGTCCACGAGACCGAGGTCGCCGACCCGCAGGAGCTGCTCGAGGAAGAGCGCCTCGCCGCCGGAAAGCAGCGGCGTCGGCAGCCTTCGCACGGCAAGCTCCGCCTCTAGTCCCGACGCCACCTAGCCCGGACGCTGTCTGGTCCAGACACGGTCCGGCGCGCGCCGGCCGGCCTTCGCCGGCTGGCTCGTCGTGCCAGCGGACGCGCTGCATCCTCTCCGCTCCCACGGGCGCGGAGGGGATTCTGGCGCTCCTCGGCCATAACGATCACACTTTGTTTACACTTGATTGGCGGCATCCTAATGGTTGGGCGTCACGATGGATCCGAAGGGGTCGCGCCCGGGCCACGTTGCCGCAGTGAACGGTGGTGGGAGCGGTTTGCGATCGGTGCGAAGGAGACCCGCATGACGGGTCGACCGGGCCGGCCCCCAACCTCACTTCCGCCGGGCGCCCGAGCGCCACGAAGAGCGGAGCCAGCCTGATGGCCGCCAGGATCCTCGTAGCGGACGACGAGCCCAACATCGTCCGCCTGCTGCGCCTGTACCTGCAGAACGAGGGCCACGAGGTCGTCGCCGCAGGCGACGGGCGCGAGGCGCTTGAGCGCTTCCGCGACCACTCACCCGACCTCGTCCTGCTCGACCTGATGATGCCCGAGCTCAGCGGCTTCGACGTCTGCGCCGAGATCCGCAAGGAGTCGAACGTCCCGGTCCTGATGCTGACCGCGCGCACCGAGGACATCGACAAGGTCGTCGGGCTGGAGATGGGCGCCGACGACTACATCACGAAGCCGTTCAACCCCCGCGAGGTCGTCGCGCGCGTGAAGGCCGCGCTGCGCCGCCGTGACTGGGACCGCGCCGACGATCCCGGCCAGGCCGAGCCGACGGTCACCGTCGGCAACGTCGAGCTGGACCCGGCGAGCCGCGACGTCCACGTCGCGGGCGAGCTCGTGCGGCTCCGCCACCGCGAGTTCGACCTCCTGCACGCGTTCCTCAAGCACCCGAACGTCGTCCTCGACCGCGAGCGGCTGCTCTCGATGGTGTGGGGGCAGGACTACTACGGCGATGCGCGCACCATCAACGTCCATGTCGCCTCGCTGCGCGAGAAGCTGCACGGCTCCGACGCCGAGATCGAGACGGTGTGGGGCGTCGGCTACAAGCTGACCCCGGCCGGCACGACCTAGACCCTCCCGGCCCGGGGCCGCCCCATGATCCACAGCCTGCGCCTTCGTCTCCTCCTCAGCTTCGGGCTCGTCATCGCGCTCATCCTGGTGCTGATCGCGGTCGCGTCGATGTTCCTGCTCCGAGACCACGAGGCGCGCCAGGCCGAGGAGACCATCGGGCACCTCGTGGGGCCGATCTCGCGCGCCTACGACGACATGGTGTTCGTCGGCTGGTCGCGGGAGCGCATCGACCCACAGCTCGCGGCCTACGCCGAGTTCTTCGATGTCCGCGTGCTCCTCGTCGATGGCGACGGGAGCGTCATCTTCGACAGCAACGACGCGGATTCGCTGCTCGGAGAGTCGCTCGCCATGCCGTCGGCGGGCAGCCAGCAGGAGTCCACGCTCCCCGACGGCGTCTCGTTCACCTCCAGCCGCATCAGCGTCGCGGGCCATGACCTCTTCGTCTTCGCCGCGAACAACGAGTCGACGGCGACCGTGCTGCGCCTGCTGCCCGAGACCGAGCCGACGCTCTACATCGCGGTGCCCGCGGGCGACGTGACCCAGGCGTGGGCGGCGCTGATGCCGCGCTTGCTCCTCGGCGGCGGGATCGCCGCCGCCTTCGCCGTCGTGGTCAGCACGCTGCTCGCGCAGCGCATCACGCGCCCCATCGTGCAGATGACCGGCGCGGCGCAGGCGATGGCGCGGGGCGACTACGAGCAGAGCATCGAGGTGCGAGGCAACGACGAGGTCGCCAACCTCGCGCGCGCCTTCAACCAGATGTCCGCGCAGGTCAACCGCAGCAACCGGTCGATGCGCCAGCTCCTCGCCGACGTCTCGCACGAGCTGCGCACGCCGCTGACGTCGATCCAGGGTTTCACGCAGGCGTTCGCCGACGGCGTGATCGACGACCCGGAGGAGGCGCACAAGCTGGCCGAGGTGGTCCACGGGGAGTCAGAGCGCATGCGCGAGCTCGTGGACGACCTCCTCTACCTCTCCCGGCTCGAGTCGGGCGAACTCGAGATCGAGCGGGAGCCGGTGGACCTCGACGCGCTGATCGCGGCGACCGTGCGCAGGCTGCGATTCGAGGCGGAGGCCGCCAGCGTGCGGGTCGACTTGCTGCTCGACGGGGCGCTGGTGGTCGGCGACGAGCGACGACTGGAGCAGGTCTGCGTCAACCTCGTGGAGAACGCGATCCGCTTCGCGCCGGCCGACTCCGCCGTCACGGTGCATACGCGACGCGACGGTGATGCGGTGGCCCTCGAAGTACACAACGGCGGGCCGCCCATCCCACCCGATGAGCTGGACCACATCTTCGACCGCTTCTACCAGGTGGACCGGGCCCGCAGCGGCAGCGGCCACAGCGGCCTGGGACTGGCGATCGTGGCCGAGCTCGTGCACGCGCACGAGGGCAACGTCCACGTCCGCTCGAGCGCGGCCGAGGGCACCGTGTTCTGCGTGAAGCTGCTGCCGGTCACCGTGCCCCTGACCTCGGAGGCACCCACGCAAGAGCAGGCCTGACGGGCGCTGCCCGTCGGCCCCACCAACGCGTGGGGCGGCGACGCTAGATGCCGCCCCAGCGCATGATCCAGTACTCGTAGGCGTCCTGAAGCGCCAGCCATGACGCCTCGACCACGTCCGTCGAGGCGCCGACCGTGCGCCAGAGGTGCATGCCGTCCGAGGACTCGATCAGCACGCGCACGGCGGCGTCGGCGCCGCCGTCCGGGTTGATGATGCGCACCTTGTAGTCCACGAGATGCACGCGGTCGAGGTCCGGGAAGGACTCCAGCAGGGCGCGCCGCACGGCGGCGTCGAGGGCGGAGACGGGGCCGTTGCCGTCGGCCGCGGTCTGGCTCAGCGTCTCGCCGACGCGCACCTTCACCATCGCCTCGGCCTGCATCTCGTTCTCCGCCTCCGCGTCGGCCGGACGGCGGCGCTCGACGATCAGGAAGTCCTCGAGGCCAAACGGCGCGACGTAGCCTTCGAGCGAGCGCCGCGCGAGCAGCTCGAACGACGCCTCGGCGGACTCGTACTGGAAGCCGCGCGCCTCGCGGTCCTTCACGTCCTCGGCCAGCGCGCTCGCCTCGGTGTCGCTGAGCGACAGGCCGGCGTCCTGCTCGGCGAGCTTGGCGACGATGTTGCGACGCCCGGACAGCTCGGAGACCAGGACGCGCTCGGTGTTCCCGACGGCCGAGGGGTCGACGTGCGTGTAGGAGCCTGCCGACTTCGTGATCGCGGCGACGTGGAGCCCCGCCTTGTGCGCGAACGCGCTGGTGCCGACGTACGGCTGCTGCGGGTTCGGCGCCAGGTTCGCCAGCTCGCTCGCGAAGTGGGACAGCTCCGTGAGTCGTTCGAGTTGCTCGTCCGTCACCACCTCGATGCCGAACTTGAGCTGGAGGTTGGCGATGACGGAGATGATGTTCGCGTTGCCGCAGCGCTCGCCCCAGCCGTTCAGGCACGCCTGCACCTGGCTGGCGCCGGCCTGCACGGCCAGCAGCGTGTTCGCGACGGCGAGGTCGGCGTCGTTATGGACGTGGATGCCGATGTCGCAGTCGACCACGCGCGACGCCTCCTGGACGCCTCGCACCACGTCCTCCGGCATCGAGCCGCCGTTGGTGTCGCACAGCGCCACGGTCGAGGCGCCTGCGGCGGCTGCCGCGCGCAGCGTGGCGAGCGCGTACTGCGGGTCGTCCGCGAAGCCGTCGAAGAAGTGCTCGGCGTCGAAGATCACCTCGCGGCCCTGCTCGACGAGGAGCCGCACGGAGTCGGCGATCATCGCGAGGTTCTCCTCCTCGGTGGTCTCGAGGACCTCGCGCACCTGCTCCGCAGACGACTTGCCGACGAGCGTCGCCGCGGGTGTCCCGGCAGCCACGACGGCCGTGAGCGCAGGGTCGGTCGCCGCGTCGCCGCCGGCGCGGCGCGTGGAGCCGAACGCGACGAGCTTCGCGTTGCGCAGCGGCGCCTCGCGCATGCGGTCGAAGAACTCGGCGTCCTTGGGGTTGGAGCCGGGGTAGCCGCCCTCGATGTACTCGACGCCGATGTCGTCGAGGCGGCGAGCGATAGCGACCTTGTCCTCTACGGAGAGGGAGAGCCCCTCCATCCCCAGGCCATCGCGGAGGGTCGTGTCGTAGAGGTGGACGCGAGCCGGATCGGCCGAGCTGCTCATGGGGGTACCGCCGTCCTGGATCGGCGCGCTCATCGGTCGTGGGGCGTGATCAGGCCGCCTCGCAGGCCAGTGGGCGCCGTGGAGTGTTGGGTGGGATGCGCTAGCCGCGCGCGATGATCGACGCCGCCGGCCACGTCGGCCGGTCGGCGCGCCTCGCCTTCGTCCCCGTGATCGCGTAATGCGTCATGGAGGCATTGTAGGTGCGGGCCGCGGGCACGAACAAACGCCGCTCTGCTAACACGAACGGAATATGCTTATCGGGTAAACTGTTGCTCGATGCTTGTCTTCATCGATGAGTCGGGCGACCCCGGGCGCAAGACCACGCAGGGATCGAGCCGGTTCTTCGTGCTCGCGGTGGTGATGTTCGACGACGACGGTGAGGCCGCGCGCTGCGAACGGGCCATCGAGCGGCTCGCCGATCGACTTGGGCGCGGCTCAGCTGAGTTCAAGTTCTCGAAGGACTCGAACCGCACACGTCTCGCCTTCCTTGATGTCGTGGAGCCGTTTCGCTTCCGCTACCGGGCGTTCGTGCTGAACAAGGATCCGGCGAGGCTGTACGGGCCAGGCTTCAACTCGAAGGACTCGCTCTACAGGTGGGTGTGCGGGACGGCGCTCAAGGACGTGTCCGGCGAGTGGGAGGATGCGACCGTCGTGCTGGACCGGAGCGGCGAGAAGACGTTCCAGCGGGAGCTCACGAGCTATCTCCGGCGCGAAGTCCGGAGTCTGCATGGTCCGGGGAGGATCAAGCGGGTCAAGGCGAACACCTCCGACTCGGAACGGCTGCTGCAGCTGGCGGACTACGTCGCTGGAGTAGTCAATCGCTATGAGGTCCGCAAGAAGTGGGGTTCAGAGTACTTCCGTCGCATCCGCGGCCGTGGCGTCATCCGGAGGTGGCCCACGTGACGGGGCACAACAGAACGCCCCCGCGGAGCGGGGGCGACGAGTGAAGCCCTATCCCAAGCTGGGAAAGCCTCTGCCATCCGGCGACCGTTCGGACTTCTCCTCGATTTGCCACTTCGCATGTTCCCGTACGGTCCGGGACGCCGTCAACAGCGCGTGGGGCTCGCCGAGCCGGTCAGGGCGCTAGCCCTCGAGTCGCGCGAGGATGGCGTCGGCCATCTCGCGCGTGCTCAGCGCCTGCTCCCCGCCCACGGCGATGTCGGCCGTGCGCAGCCCGTCGCCGATGGCGGCGGCGACCGCTGCCTCCAGCGCCTGCGCCTCTGCCTCGAGGCCGCACGAATGGCGCAGCAGCATTGCGGTGCAGAGGAACATCGCGACCGGGTTCGCGATGCCCTGGCCCGCGATGTCCGGGGCCGAGCCGTGGATCGGCTCGTACATGCCGAACCCGAGCCCGTCCTCGCGCAGCTCGCCGAGGGACGCCGAGGGCAGCATGCCCAGCGACCCCGCGAGCATCGAGGCCTCGTCGGTGAGGATGTCGCCGAAGAGGTTGGTCGTGATCACCACGTCGAAGTCCGAGGGGCGGCGGATGAGGTGCATCGCCGCGGCGTCGACGAGGATGTGCTCGCACTCGACGTCGGGGTACTCGGGGCGCACCTCCTCGACGACCTCGCGCCACAGCCGCGACGATTCCAGGACGTTCGCCTTGTCGACGCTCGTCACCTTGCCGCGCCGGCCGCGCGCCAGCTGGAAGCCGAGGTGCGCGACGCGCGCGACCTCCTCCTCGTGGTAGTACATCGTGTCCACGGCAGCGCGCCCGCCGTTCACGGTGCGGCGCTCCTGCGGCTGTCCGAAGTAGACGCCCGAGGTCAGCTCGCGGATCACGAGGATGTCGACGCCCTCGAGCACCTCGGGCTTGAGCGAGGTGTTGTCCGCGAGTTGCGGGTCGACGACGACCGGGCGCAGGTTCGCCCAGAGGCCGAGCTCGGAGCGGAGCGCGAGCAGGCCCTGCTCGGGGCGCACGGGCGCGCGAGGGTCGCTCCACTTCGGGCCGCCGACGGCGCCCCACAGGATCGCGTCGGCATTACGTGCGGCCTCGATGGTGTGGGGTTGGATCGCGACGCCGTGCGCGTCGATGCACGCGCCGCCGACGAGGTCCTCGCTGCGGTTGAAGGTGTGGCCGAAGCGCTCGCCAATGGCGTCGAGGGCGCGGACGCCCTCGTCGGTGACCTCGGGACCGATGCCGTCGCCGGCCAGCACCAGGATGTCGAACTCCGCCACCGTTGCCTCCTTCAGCGATCGCTCGCTCGTCGTGGGGGCGGCGCCGTCGAGGGTGGCGCCGGGCCGCGCGGAGTGTAGCGCGGGCGCGCCTTGCGTCCACGCCGCCCTCGCGCCGTGCGGGGTCGGGCGCGCTACCGCGCCCTCGTCGCTGCGGCGGCGCGAGCGGCGATGCGGCGCATGCCCGCCTCGCGCTCGGCACCGCCGTCGATGTCGCCGCCGAAGTGGACCTGCCAGACGGGGAGCGCGTCGACGTAGAACGCGGCGCGGCGGCGCATGTCCGGGTCGCGCTTCGCCGGCCCCTCGTAGGCGTCGATCACCCGCGCGGCGAACCCGGGCGGGCAGTTGGCGAGCAGCGCGGCGAGGTCGTACGCGGGGTCGGCGATGAGCGCGTCACCCCAGTCGATGATGCCGGCGAGGCGGCCCGAATCGCTGGCGAGCACGTGCCCGCAGCCGAGGTCCCCGTGCACGGGCACGCGCGGCGCACCTGCCGAACCGCCGCCCTCGATGAACTCGGCGAAGCGCTCCTCGATCCACGCGCGCCCGCGCGGACCGAGGTGTATGAGACACGCCTCGATCATCGGGCGGTACAGCTCTTCACCGAGGTCGAGCTCGGGCACGCTCAGCGCGCGGGCCTCATCGACGGGAACTGCATGGAGCGTGGTGAGCGCCTCGCCCACCTCGCGGACGAGCGCCGACGGCGCGGCGCGGCCGAGGGCGCGCACCGGGACGCCGTCGATGTAGTCGTACGCCACGGCGGCGATGCGACCGTGGTCGCCGGGGATCGCCTCGGCGTTGGCGGGCGCGGGGATGCCGTGGGCGGCGAGGAGCGCCAGCAGCGCGGGCTCGCGCGCGTACCCGGCGTCGATGCCCCACGTGAACGCCTGCGGCTTGAGGATGCGGACGGTGCGGTCGCCGAGGCGGTACGCGGTCGCGCCCCAGCCCTCGCCGATGGCGCGCGCGTCCGCCGGGTCGGCCCCGGGGACGGCGCGGGCGAGTACTTCCGCGAGGTCGGTCGTCGCTAGACCCCGGTGCTGGGGAACAGCGGCGAGCGCTGCGCCTCGAACGCCGCGACGTCGGCGTCGTACTCGATCGTCATCGAGATGTCGTCCAGGCCACGCTGGAGGCGGTACTTGCGGAACGGGTCGATCTCGAAGGTCCGCTCCCACTCCGCCGCGCGCACGGTCTGGGTCTCGAGGTCGATCTCGATCTCCGTCGTGGGGTCGTCGGTGGCGCGCCGCATCAGCTCGTCGACGTCCTCCTCGGGCAGCTCGACGGTGAGGATGCCGCCCTGGAAGCAGTTGTTGCGGAAGATGTCCGCGAACGACGGGGCGATGAGCGCGCGCACGCCGAGGCCCTCGATGGCCCACACCGCGTGCTCGCGGCTCGAGCCCGAGCCGAAGTTGTGCTTGGCGAGCATGATCACCGCGCCGTCGTACGACGCGTTGTTGAGCACGAAGTCCGGGTCCTTGCGCCACGCCTCGAACGCGAACGGCCCGTAGCCGGTGCGCTCGATGCGTTTGAGGTACTTCGCCGGGATGATCTGGTCCGTGTCGACGTTCGAGCGGTCCATCGGGACTGCCCGGCCGGTGACGTTGGTGACGGCGTCCACTAGATGACCTCCCGGACGTCCACGAAGTGGCCCGCGATCGCGGCCGCGGCGGCCATCGCCGGGCTCACGAGGTGAGTGCGGCCACCCGGGCCCTGGCGGCCCTCGAAGTTGCGGTTCGACGTCGATGCACAGCGCTCACCGGGCGCGAGGATGTCCGGGTTCATGCCCAGGCACATCGAGCACCCCGCGTCGCGCCACTCGAAGCCGGCGTCGAGGAAGACCTGGTCCAGGCCCTCCTGCTCGGCCTGCATCTTCACGAGGCCCGAGCCCGGCACGACCATCGCGTTCACGCCGTCGGCCACGCGCTTGCCCTGGATCACGCTCGCGGCCGAGCGCAGGTCCTCGATGCGCCCGTTGGTGCAGGAGCCGAGGAAGACGCGGTCGATGGGGATGTCGCGGATCGGCGTGCCGGCCTCCAGCGCCTGGTACTCCAGCGCGCGCGCGGCGGCTTCGCGCTTGGTCGGTTCGTCGAAGCTGTCGGGGTGCGGGATGGCGTCGTTGACGGTCACGCTCTGGCCGGGGTTGGTGCCCCACGTGACGAACGGCGGGATGTTGGCGCCGTCGAGGACGACCTCCTTGTCGAACGTTGCACCCTGGTCGGTCGGCAGCGAGCGCCAGTACTCGAGCGCGCGGTCCCAGTCCTCGCCCTGCGGGACGTGGCGGCGGCCCTGCATGTACGCGAACGTCGTCTCGTCCGGGGCGACGAGGCCGGCGCGCGCGCCACCCTCGATCGACATGTTGCAGACGGTCATCCGGCCCTCCAGCGAGAGGTTGCGGATGACCTCGCCGCGGTACTCGATGACGTGGCCGACGCCGCCGTCGACGCCGATCTCGTTGATGATGGCGAGGATCACGTCCTTCGCCATCACGCCGGGGCCGAGCTCGCCGGTGACCTCGACGGACATCGTGCGCGGGCGCACCTGCCGCATGGTCTGGGTGGCGAGCACGTGCTCGACCTCGGAGGTGCCGATGCCGAAGGCGAGGGCGCCGAAGGCGCCGTGCGTCGAGGTGTGGCTGTCGCCGCAGACGATGGTCATGCCGGGCTGGGTCAGGCCCTGCTCCGGCCCGATCACATGGACGATGCCCTGGCGCATGTCGAAGACGTCGTAGAGCGGGATGCCGAACTCCTCGGCGTTCCTCCGCATCACGTCGATCTGCTGCGCGGACAGCGGGTCCGGGTTGGGCAGGTCGCGGCCGATGGTCGGCACGTTGTGGTCGATGGTCGCGAGCGTCAGGTCCGGCCGCCGCACCGAGTTACCGGCGAGGCGCAGGCCCTCGAACGCCTGCGGCGAGGTGACCTCGTGCACGAGGTGGAGGTCGATGTAGAGCAGGTCCGTGGGCACGCCGCCCGCGGCCTCGTCGCCGAGCGCCTCACGGCGCGCGGCGTCGGCGAGCGGGCTGTCGACGACGTGTGCTTCCCAGATCTTCTCGGCGAGCGTCTTCGGTCCGGTCATGTGCCTGTCCTCTACTCGTCTGCTACGGCGCCGCGGTCACGGGTTGGTGCGGAGCCGCTACGTTGGTCAGTCGGTTGAGCGCGTGCAGGTAGGCGCGCGCGGAAGCCACGAGGATGTCCGTGTCGGCGGCGCGGCCGGTGTAGGTCCGGCCCTCCGCCTCAATGCGGATCGTCACCTCGCCGACGGCGTCGATGCCCTCGGTCACGGACTTCACGCTGAACTCCGTGAGCTCGTTCTCGATGCCGACGACGCGGTTGATGGCCTGGTAGATGGCGTCCACCGGGCCGGTGCCGATCGCGGCGTCCTGGTGCGCCTCGCCCTCGCGGTCGATGAGCCGCACGGTCGCCGTCGGCGCGGAGTGGTCTCCGGCCGAGACCTGCACGAGGTCGAGTGACCACTGGTCGTGGAGCTGCACCGAGGCCTGCTCGGCGAGGATCGCCTGCAGGTCGCGGTCGTCCACCTCGTCCTTGCGGTCGGCGACGTCCTTGAAGGCGTCGTAGACGCGGCCCAATGCCTCCTCGTCAAGTTCGACGCCGAGGTCGGCGATGCGGGCGCGCAGGCCGTGGCGGCCGGAGACCTTGGTCAGCACGATCGAGTCGCCGACGGGGATGCCGATCGACGCCGGGTCCATGATCTCGTAGGTCTCGCGCAGCTTGAGCACGCCGTCCTGGTGGATGCC
>VXMU01000075.1 GCA_009840945.1 Chloroflexota bacterium
TGTCGACGCGCGTGTTGGAGACGACGTTCATCATCACCGCGATCTTCTCCACGCCCGGCTTCGACATCACGAGCTTCGCCAGCCCCGCCGCCTTCGCGACCGAGGGGTTACCGCCGATCTCGCAGTAGTTCGCCGGCCGGCCGCCCGCCGACCGCACGGCGTCGAAGAGCGTGAGCGAGCCGCCGCCCGCGCCGATGATCAGCCCGAGGTCCCCATCGAACTCCACGACGCGGCCCGCGACGCCGCGCGTGTCGGCGGCGTCGACCTGCGCGCCGGCGATCTCGAAGTCCGTCGGGGGGCGCGCCTGGCGCGTGTCCTCGTCGGCGATGCCGAGGTCGCGCAGCAGGGCGGCGTGGGCGCCGCGCGCCTCCTCCTCCATGTCCATGTGCGAGTCGAGCGCGAGGAACGAGCCGTCCTCGAGGCGTCCGATCGGGTTGATCTCGGCGAGCGTGAGGTCGTACTCGAGGAAGACGCGCGTGAGCGCGGCGACGATGCGGCTCAGCCGCCCGAGCGCTCCGCCCGTCACTCCTACCTTCGAGACCGCGAGCTTCGCCTCGAAGTCCGAGAACGGGCGGAGGTTCGAGATGTGTGTGCGCGAGAGGTGCTCGGGGTGTTGCTCGGCAACCTCCTCGATGTCGATCCCGCCCATGTCGCTGAAGATCACGACCGGGCGCTTCGCGCTCGCATCCCACGTGACGGCGGCGTAGTACTCCTGCGCGACCGGCGAGGCCTGCTCGACGAGCCCGCCCATGGGCTGCTGCCCGTTGATCTCCAGTCCGAGGATCGCCTCGGCGGCCTCGCGCGCCTCGTCGGCGGACTCGGCAAAGCGGACGCCGCCGGCCTTCATGCGGCCGCCGCTGAGCACCTGCGACTTGATGATGACCCGCCCGCCGATCTCCGAGGCGGCCGAGGCTGCCTCGTCGGAGGTGGTGGCGACGGTGCGCTGGGGCAGGGGCACGCGGTGGCGCGCCAGCACCTGCTTCGCCTCGTGTTCGTACAACCTCATCGCGCTACTCCTCGTCGACCGGCTCGTCGAGGCGGTAGAGGGCGGCCATCGCCGGGTCGCGGTCGGCGATGAGCCGCGCGACGTCGAGGATGACCTGCGCCTGCTTGTAGGTGGCGTCGTCCTGCATCTTGCCGTCCAGCATGACCACGCCCGAGCCGTCGCCCATCACGTGGTCGATGCGGCGCGCGAACGCCACCTCGTCGGGCGGAGGGCTGAAGACGCGGTTCGCGATCTCGACCTGGCTCGGGTGCAGCGACCACGCGCCGACGCAACCCATCAGGAACGCGGCACGGAACTGATCCTCACACGCCAGAGGGTCCGCGATGTCCCCGAACGGGCCGTAGTACGGCAGCGCGCCAGCCTCGACGCAGGCGTCGACCATGCGCGCGAGCGTGTAGTGCCAGAGGTCCTGCTGCGCGGTGGCGCGTGCGGCGTCCGGGTCGTCGGCGTCGGGGTCCTCGCGCACGAGGTAGCCGGGGTGCCCGCCGCCCACGCGCGTGGTCTTCATGCGGCGCGACGCGGCGAGGTCCGACGGCCCGAGGCTCATGCCCTGCATGCGCGGGCTGGCCTGCGCGATCTCCTCGACGTGGTTCACGCCGCCCGCGGTCTCGAGGATGGCGTGGATCAGGATCGGGCGGCTGAGGCTGTGGCGCCCCTCGAGCTGCGCGAGCAGCTGGTCGGCGTAGTGGATGTCCCAGGGCCCGGTGACCTTCGGGATCATGATGACGTCGAGCGTCTCGCCGATCTCGCCGACGAGCTCGATGAAGTCGTCGAGCACCCACGGGCTATCGAGGCTGTTGACGCGCGTCCACAGCGAGCAGTTGCCGAGGTCGGCCGTCTGGGCGACCTCGATGAGGCCGCGGCGCGCCTCCACCTTGCGGTCCGAGGGGACGGCATCCTCGAGGTTGCCGACCAGCACGTCCACGGTCTGCGCCATCTGCGGGACGCGGGAGCGCATGCGCTCCTGCGAGGGGTCGAAGAAGTGGAGCGACCGCGACGGCGTGATTGGGATCTCGTCGAGGGGCGCGGGCGCCCCCAGCGCCATCGGTGTGCGGAAGTCGCGGGGACTGCGGGGCATGAGGGCCTCCACGGGGCGGGCGTGTCACGGCGGCGCGGTGGGCGCGGCCGTTCCGAGGTTACGGGCCGTCGGCAAGCTAGCGAGCGCCCGAGGTAGGGTCAACGCAGGCTCGCCGGGATGCGGGGAAACCCCGCCGGCTCGCGCGTGCCTATCCTACTCGCGCGTCGCCTCGCTCGCGCGCGGCCGTCGCGTCAGCAGGCGGGGTCGCTCGGAGTCCAGGAACACGCGATCGAGCACCGCCGCGGGGACGAGGATCCCGAGCCCCGCGACCGCCAGCCAGAGAGCGTTGCGGACGCCGCCGCCGAGGAGCGCGCGGGCGATCTCCCGCGCCTCGTTCCCGATCAGGTCGTCCTCGCCCACGAAGCCGATGCTCACGCGCAGCGCGACCGTCGGCACGACGACGAGGACGGCCGCCGCGACCGCGACCGAGCCGAGCCGCACGAACCGCCCGAGGCCGACCGCGAAGAGCAGGCTGACGGCGGCGAGGGCAGCGCTCGCGAGGCCGAGCGGCCGGACATAACCCGCCCAGCGGTCGTGCCGCGCGGCGCTGAGGCCGTCGATAACTGCCTGCATCAGGCCCGCGCTGGATAACCGAGACACCACGGGGAGGTCGCCGCTCGGGTCGGCGAAGGCGCCGCTGCCCTGGGTGCGCAGCAGCGCCGCGCTCTCGGCGAGCAGGCTCGCGCGCATCGCCGACGGGGTCTGGGCCTGCGACGCGGCCACGCGCACGTCGAGCGGGTAGCCGGGCAGCTCGACCCGTTCGCCGGCCGCCACCTGCGCCGCGAGATCGGCGCCGTGGATCTCGAGGAGCCCGTCGATCTCGGTCAGCACGACGACGGCCCGTTCGAGGGCGGGCAGCGCCGCCTCCTCGCTCGTGGCCTGCGCGGCGCTGTACGCCGCGAGCCAGCCGGCGAGCGTGAGCATGAGCAGCACGGCGGCGATCCAGCCGAGAGCGTCGCGGATCCCGCTGCCGGGCGAGAACTCCGCGAATCCGGGCGAGGTCTCACCCCACTCCTCGTCCTCGGACGGGTGGGGGTCGATCGGCGGCAGGGGGCGGCGTGCGCTCATCGGGCGCGCACCAGTCGCGTCCCGGTCACGAGGTCGTAGAGGGGCCGGTGGAAGGCGCGGGTGACTCCGGTCAGCAGCATCATGATCGCGGTTACTCCCAGCACGATGACGGCGATCCGCCGCGATCCGCTCAGCACTCCCGTCGCGGCGATCCACACCCACAGTGGCAGCGCGGCCGGGTGCAGCAGCAACCTCGCCGCGCGCCTCGCGGGCGCGCCCCGGACGCGCAGGCCGCGGAGCGCCTGCCCCGTGGTCGCCCCGTACGTGTACAGGCGGTGCGCCTGCCACGCCGCCCACATCGGCACCGCCGCGGTGACGAACGCGACGGCGGCGAGCGAGTCGAACTCCGGCACATCGTAGCGGCCGGCCTGCGTGCGCAGCAGCAGCCAGGCGGACGCGACGACGATCGCCGCGGCGACCATGAGCAGGAGCGCCATCCAGTCGATCAACACCGCGAGCGTGGCCGCGAACCGTCCAGGGGTTAGCTCGTCTCCAGCCTCAACCACACCGCGATCATACGGCTCGACGCCTTCGCGCGGGCGCTCGCGGTACTGTGGAGGGGTGCAGATGCCACGGATGGTCCCACCCGCTGCCGTCCTGCTGCTGGCCTTCGGCCTGTGGCTCGGCCTGCTCGGGCTCCGCGAGGCCCGCGCGGGCGACAGCTTCGACCTGCTCCGCTGGGAGCTCGCGACGGTCGCCAACAAGGCGCTGTTCGCCGTCGGCTCGCCGATCCGCGACGACCCGCCCAGCGACGATGCGCTGGAGCGCTACTTCGCGCTCGACGACCGCTACGGCGAGGAGGCCCGCGGCCTCGAGAACGCAGTCGAGGCGGTGATCGAGGGGCGCGTCGACGCGGCGATCCGCGAGGCGGGCGTGAGCTTCCCGCTCCCGTTGCCCGGCGCACTTGCGGTCTGGCCACCCGTCGACATCGAGCTCGCACGCGCCCCGCGCGTGCTCGTGACCTCGCCGCGCGCCGAGATCCTGCGCATGGACGACCGGCTGCTGCGCACCGACCTGACACTGACCGAGCGGGACGCCATCGAGCACGAGGCGGAGGCGCGCGACTCCTCGGTCTCGGTGCTCGCCATCCCCACGGGGGGCGTCGCGACGTACCCGGCGATCGTGCGCGCCTCGGCGAGCTACCGGTCGCTCGTGGCGATCGCCGCGCACGAGTGGGTGCACCACTACCTCGCCTTCTACCCGCTGGGCCGGGCGATTTTCAACGACCCCGACGCGCTCACTATCAACGAGACCGTCGCCAGCATCGCCGGCGACGAGCTGGGCGAGATGGTGGTCGCGCGCCACGGCGACCCCGGCCCGCCTCGGACGGTGGGAGCCGCGCCGACCATCGACCGCGGCGAGGTGCTCCGCGAGCTGCACACCGAGGTCGACGCGCTGCTGGCCGCGGGCCGGATCGAGGAGGCGGAGCGGCGGATGGAGGAGGTCCGACAGGAGCTCGCGGACCACGGGGTCCGCATCCGGCGCATCAACCAGGCGTACTTCGCGTTCTACGGCACCTACGCCTCGCGCTATGACGCCATCCACCCGCTGGGCGGCCAGCTGCTCGAGCTCCGCGAACGCGCGGGCACGCTCGCGCGGTTCCTCGAGCTGGTCCGGGGCGTCACCACCGCCGCGGAGGTGGAGGAGCTACTCGCTGGGCTCCAGCGAGGCGGTCGTTTCTGAGTCGGCCTCTGCTGAGTCGGGCGGTGGGCCGTTCTCGACGACCACGGTCACGCGCGCCTCGGCCACCAGGTCCTCGCGGTCCCGCACGGTGAGCCGGATCGTGTAGATGCCGTCGGAGACGGTGGTCGTGTCCCAGGTCTCGAGGGCGCCCGTCACGCTGATCCGGTTGTCGCGCCGCAGGTTCGTCCACGCCGTCGGCTGCTGGCCCTCGCCGACGTCGATGGTGACCTCGCGCAGCTGCGCCGAGTAGGCGACGCCCCGCAGGATCGCCTGCCCCGACAGCACCTCCTCGGGTGTGGGCTCTGCGATCTGCGCGATCGGCGCGCGGTCGTACGCGGCCGCCTCTTCACCGTTCGCGACCGTGACCGGCACGGAGTACCACAGCTGCCCGCGCTCCTCGTCGTCCAGGCGGACGCGCACGGTGTACGTGCCGTCCGTGACGGCGGTGGTGTCCCACTGGGCGAGGGCGCCGGCGTTCACGGCGCTGGTCGACTCATGCACGAGCAGCCACGAGTCCGGGCTCATCCCGCGGCCCCACTCCACGGTGTACGAGGAGAAGTCCGGCGAGATGGCGCGGCCTCCGATGGTGACGGTGCCCGCGACGTCCGCGGAAGTGGCCGGCGAGGAGATGAAGACGAACTCGGTCGGGTCGACGGTGAGCTCGGTCGGCGCGAGCAGGCGCGCAAGGTCCACCTCCGTCGCCCACACGTCCAGCTCGTCCCACTCCTCGATCTCCTCCGGCGGGAGCACGAGTCTCACCTCGCGCGAGACGAACGCGGGTGGCGTGTCGGGCGCGGCGAGGAGCCCCGTTCGCGAGTCGATGTTGACGGGCTGCCACCACGTGTCCTGGAGCCGGACAAGGTCGTCCTCGTCGCCCTCCAGCACCTCCTCGGCGAAGAGCCCGGTGTAACGCCCCGTCGCGGGGCAGTGCTCGGTCGGGAGCAGCCCGGACGGCCAGCACAGCTCGCGCGATTCGACCCCACCGGGGTTCTCGAACGTCGCCGGCGCGATGCCGAGGTAGTCGTGGGCGAAGGCCATGAAGTCGCGCCACGACCGCCATGAGATGCGCGTGGAGGTGATGTTCACCATCGGCGAGTTGTCGGCGTTGCCGGCCCACACCCCGGCGACGAGGTCCGGGGTGTAGCCGAACGCCCACGTGTCGCCGATCTCGTTGGAGTCCTCGTACGGCTCGCTCGTGCCGGTCTTGGACGCGGATGTACGGCCCGGCAGGTTCAGCCCGCCGCACCCGAACGTCAGGCACTGCGTGTCGGGGTCGGAGAGGATCGCGGTCACGAGGTACGAGAAGTTCGGCCCGACGACGCGCCGCTCCGCGGGCTCCTCGAAGTGGTACAGCACCGTGCCGTCGGCGTCGGTCACGCGCAGCAGCGCGACCGCGTCGATGGTGCGCTCGCCGGGGTCGTAGCGTTCGAGGGCGTCCTGGCCGCGCATGATGCCGTTGTTTGCGAGCACGCTGTAGGCGATCACCATGTCCTCGAGCTTCACGTCGACGCCGCCGAGGGTGAGCGAGGGGCCGTAGCCGAGCGGGTTGTCCAGCGTGGTGATGCCCACCTGCTTGTAGACGGCCATCGTGTTCTCGATGCCGGCGAAGAGGATGGCCTTGAAGGCCGGGATGTTGAGCGAGTTCCCGAGCGCGTCGGCCGCCGAGATCGCGCCGACGAAGTTCCTGCTGGGGTTCACCGGCTCGAAGAAGTCGCCCGTCGCGGGGTCGATGATCTTCGTGGGTGTGTCGAGGATGCCCGCGCCCGTGCTCCAGCCCTGCATGAAGGCGGTCATGTACGTGAACGGCTTGAGCGTCGAGCCGGGCGAGTTCAGCGAGATGACGTTGTCGTTGCGGCCCTCGATGTCCTCGCGGAAGTAGTCGCGGCTGCCGACGTAGACGAGGATCTGGCCGGTGTGAGGATCCAGCGCGTAGAAGGCCCCGTTGTGGCCGTCGGAGCTCTCCTCGAACTCCGCGATCTTCTCCTCCAGGATGCGCTCGGCCTCGCGCTGCAACGTCAGGTCGAGGGTGGTGACGACCTCCAGGCCGTCCTCGTAGAGCGCGCGCTCGCCGAAGCGCTGCGAGATCTCGTCGGCGATGCGGCCGAGGACGAAGTGCGGCGCCTCGATGTCGAAGCGGTTCGCCTTGAACTCCAGCTCCGTGCTGCGCGCCCGCGCCGCCTCGACCTCGCTGATGACGCCGTGGCGCACCATGAGGCCGAGCACCTCGTGCTGGCGGGCGATGGCGCTGGGTTCGTTCGTGAGCGGGTTGTAGCGCGCGGGCGACGCCGGGATCCCGGCGAGGAGCGCGGCCTCGGAGAGCGTCAGCTCGCTCGCCTGCTTGCCGAAGTAGCCCTCGGCGGCCGCCTCGATCCCGACGTAGATGCCGCCATAGGAGATCGAGTTGAGGTACCACTCCAGGATCTGATCCTTCGTGTAGCGCTCGGTCAGCTCCAGCGCGATCGCCGCTTCCTTGAGCTTGCGCTCGACGGTGCGCTCCGTGCGTTCCTCCTTCGGGATGTAGACGTTCTTGGCGAGCTGCTGGGTGATCGAGGAGCCGCCCGAGCCCTCGAAGAAATCGGTGCCGCCGAAGGGCGAGAGGTTCTCGACGCCCGCGCGCGCGAGCCCGCGCACGTTGAGGCCGTTGTTCTCGTAGAAGCTGGCGTCCTCCGTCGCGATCGTCGCGAGGATCACCCAGTGCGAGATGTCCTCGAGGGGCACCGGGCGGCGCAGGCCGCCGAACTCGTCGATGAACTCATAGAGCAGCACGCCGTTGCGGTCGTAGATGCGCGCGCCGCCGCGCGGCAGGTCGGCCAGCAGCTGCTCGGGCGGCACGACGTTGACGACGAACTCGTCGTACTTCTTCTTGCCGTACAGCAGCGAGCCGCCCGCGGTGGCCGCGGCGCCGACGACGATGAGCGCGAGGAGGCCGGCAAGGATCCAGACCCAGCGGCCGAGGTGCAGGCCGCCGCCGTTCCCGTTCCCGTTTCCGTTCGTGCGGCGTCGAGCGCGTCGGCGGAGGATGCGCCGCGTGGGGCTCATGCCGCACCCCGCACGCGCAGCACCAGCAGGTGCGAGAGCCCGAAGCGGCGCCACCACGTCTCCTCGGCGCGGTAGCAGACGGCCCGCACGACCCGCGCGAGGCGCGGCCAGCGCCCGGCGATGTTGTCGAAGCCGGGATACACGTACGTGTGCTCGACGACCTCGAGCCCCGCTGCCGCGAGCAACGGTGCCCAGTCGCCCGCCTCGTAGACGCGGGCGTGCGGCACCAGCCGATCACGCAGGCGTCGGGGCAACCAGTTCACGAGCGGGATGTTGCCGAAGACGTAGCGTCCGCGCAGGAAGATGCCGTGCGTCTCGAAGGGGTAGAGCCGGTTCGGCGCGAAGATCACGGCGCGTCCGCCCGGCGCGAGCACGCGCGCCACCTCGCGCAGCGTCTCCACCTCGTCGGCGACGTGCTCGATCACCTCGTTCAGCACCACGACGTCGAGCGAGCCGCTCGTGAACGGCAGCGTCTCCCCGGCGGCGGCGACGAGGCCGCGCGCGCCGCGCGCGTGCCCCTCGACGAGGCGGGAGCGCTCGATGTCGCAGCCCAGCGCCTCGGCGCCCACCTGCTGGAACGCGCGGACGTACTCGCCGACCCCGCAGCCGAGGTCGAGCACGCGCTTCCCGTCGAGGGGGGCGTGGAGGTCGATCATCTTCATGCGGCGCTGCTGGCCGGAGCGCCAGACGAAGCTGGGGTTGCCGAGGCGGGCGGCGTCGGGCGCTTCGAGTTCCCTCGCCGGCCGCGTGGCCGCCGGCGATTCGCGAGATGTGACCGGTGCTGACTGTTCGCTGATCGGTCTCTCCCGGCCGACGGTGGGGGCGCTGGGGAGTGACTTCGATCGTAGCCGCTGACAGGCGGCGGCGCGAGCGCCGCCCGCGGCTATGGTGCGACCCGTTATCCGGCCCATATAGTGGGCGCAACGGGTTTCCGCTCGGCACCATCGCGAGGCATCCCCTGGAACTCACGACCGACGACGTACGCCACATCGCGCAGCTCGCGCGCGTCGCGCTCAGCGACGAGGACGTCGAGCGTTTCCGCGCCGAGCTGTGGAGCATCCTCGACCACTGCCAGGCGCTGAACGAGGTTGATACCACCGACGTGCCGCCGACCGCGCAGTCGTTCAACCTCGTGAACGTCGAACGCGACGACGAGCCCGCCTCGTCGGAGCCCACGGACGACGTACTCGCGAACGCGCCGCGGCGCGAGGCGGACTACTTCCGCGTGCGCGCGGTGCTCGACTAGGCGCGCCGTGAGCCCCGACTCCCCCACCCACGGCTCCCCCACCGCCGGCATCGACCTCGATCGGGCCGCCCACGAGCACGCCGCCGCGCTGCGCGCCGGCGAGTACACCGCGCGCGACCTCGCCGAGGTGACGCTCGACCGCGTCGAGGCGCAGGAGCCGGCACTCAACGCCTACGTCTCGCTCACCCGCGGGGAGGCGCTCGCGCAAGCGGAGGCCGCCGACGCGCGGCTGCGCGCCGGCGACGCCGCGCCGCTGACCGGCATCCCGGTCGCGCTGAAGGACGTGCTGTCCACGCGCGGCGTCCAGACCACCGCCGGCTCCCGGATGCTCGAGGGCTTCGTGCCGGTCATCGACTGCACCGTCGCCGCGCGGCTGCGTGAGCAGGGCGCGGTCTTCGTCGGCAAGGCCAACATGGACGAGTTCGCGATGGGCTCGTCTACCGAGCACTCCGCCTACGGCGCGACTCGCAACCCGTGGGACCTCGACCGCGTGCCCGGCGGCTCCTCGGGGGGATCGGCGGCGACGGTGGCCGCCGGCGGCGTGCCGATCTCGCTCGGCACCGACACCGGCGGCTCGATCCGCCAGCCCGCGGCGCTGACAGGCATCCTCGGCCTCAAGCCGACGTACGGCCGCGTCAGCCGCTACGGCGTCGTCGCCTTCGCCTCCTCGCTCGAGCAGGTCGGCCCGTTCGGCCGCGACGCCCGCGACGTGGCGACGCTGCTCGGCGCCATCGCCGGCCACGACCCCAACGACTCGACCACAGCGATGGCGCCGGTGCCCGACTACCTCGACGCGCTCGACCGCGGCCTCGACGGCCTCCGCGTCGGCGTGCCCGCCGAGGCGATGTCCGAGGGCGTCGAGGATGGCGTGCGCGAGGCGTTCGAGCAGGCCGTCGACGCGCTGGAAGGCGCGGGGGCCGCCGTCGACCGCGACGTGGCGCTGCCGTCCATGGACGTGGCGCTGTCGGCGTACTACATCATCGCCCCGGCCGAGGCCTCGGCGAACCTCGCGCGCTACGACGGGGTGAAGTACGGCTACAGCTTCCACGAGGGTGACTCGATGTGGGAGGAGATGGAGCAGACGCGCGGGCGCGGCTTCGGCGACGAGGTCAAGCGCCGCATCATGATCGGCACCTACGCGCTTTCCGCCGGCTACTACGACGCCTACTACCTCCAGGCCCAGAAGGTGCGCACCGTCATCCGCCGCGAGTTCGACGCGGCGTTCGCCGCCCACGACCTCATCGTCACCCCGACCTCGCCGGGCGTCGCGTTCCCCCTCGGCGCGAAGCTCGACGACCCGCTGGCGATGTACCTCAACGACCTGTTCACGATCCCCGTCAACATCTCCGGCAACCCCGGCCTGAGCGTGCCCTGCGGGTTCTCGGAGGGCCTGCCGGTGGGCCTGCAGCTCATCGGCGCGCCGTTCGCCGAGGCGACCCTGCTGCGTGCGGCGCACGCCTTCGCCGAGGTGACCGACTGGCACAGCCGGAGGCCGCCCTCTACGGCAATGTTGCGAGATACTGTCCCGGATGTGGTGGGTGATGGAGGCGCTCCGTGACCAGTCCCGCCCGCACCCTGCAGTCGGCCGACGTACCCGGGTCGGGACACCGCGCGCGGCGCGGTAGCAACTCGGCGACGGTCGACGGCCTCCCCTCCTCGGGTATCCGGCGCTTCTTCGAGCTGCTCGACGAGACGCAGGGCGTTATCTCGCTCGCCGTGGGCCAGCCCGACTTCCCGACGCCGGCGCAGATCACCAACGCCGCCTCCGACGCCATGCTCGCCGGCCACACCGGCTACACCAGCAACTACGGCCTCCCGGAGCTGCGCGAGCGGCTGAGCAACCACATCCACCGCCTCTACGGCGTCCGCTACGACCCGGGCCGCGAGCTGATGATGACGACCGGCGTCTCCGAGGCGCTCGACCTTGCGATGCGCGCGCTCCTCGACCACGGCGACGAGGTGCTCGTGCCGGAGCCCGCGTACGTCGCCTACCAGCCCGTCGTGCTGCTCGCCGGCGGCCACTACGTGCCGGTGCCGACCGCTCCCGAGGCTGACTTCATGGTCACCGTCGACGCGCTCGAGGAGCGCCTCACGCCCGCGACCAAGGCGATCCTGCTCGGCTACCCCTCGAACCCCACGGGCGCGGTGCTGGAGCGCCCCGCCATGGAGGCCATCGCTCGCTTCGCGCGAGAGCACGACCTGTTCGTCATCGCCGACGAGCTTTACGACCGGCTCGTCTACGGCATCGACCACGTCTGCTTCCCCTCGCTCGACGGGATGTGGGAGCGCACGATCCTGCTCGGCGGCTTCTCGAAGGCGTATGCGATGACGGGCTGGCGGCTCGGCTACGCCGCGGCCCCGCCCGACATCCTCGAGGCGATGATGAAGGTCCACCAGTACGTGATGATGTCGGCGCCGACCGCCGCGCAGTACGCCGCCGTCGAGGCGCTCGACAGCGGCGAGGAGGACGTGCGCGGCATGCTCGCCGAGTACGACCGCCGACGCCGCATGGTTGTCGACCGGCTCAACGCGATGGGCCTCGACACCGTCGAGCCGCGCGGCGCCTTCTACGCCTTCCCCGACATCCGCTCGACGGGCCTCGACGACTTCACGTTCGCCGAGACCCTGCTGGCCGAGGAGCACGTGGCGGTGGTGCCCGGCTCGGCGTTCGGCGAGAGCGGCCGGGGGTTTGTGCGCATCTGCTACGCCGCCGACTACGACGACATCGTGGAGGCGATGGACCGCACCGAGCGCTTCGTCGCGCGCCGGCGGTCGGCGGACGGGGCGTCGTGACCTCGCTGCCGGGTGGGGGCGCGCCGCCTCCGCCTCCGGACGACCTCGTCCTCTCCATCCAGAACGTCAACGCGCGTCCCGGCGAGGCTCCCGGCGAGCTCGATGTCGAGATCGAGACAACCCGGGGCCAGATCCGCGGCACGCTCCACCCCTGCGAGGGCAAGACCGGCTGTGTCATCTACGTCGGCGGCGCGGCCGGCGGGAACGCCGAGGGGCCCGCGGACTCCGTCTACCTGCGGCTGAGCCGCGAGCTGATCGCGCGCGGCGTGACCGCGCTGCGCATCCACTACCGCGAGCCGGGCGAGTTCACCGAGTGCGTCCTCGATACGCTCGCGGCATGCTCGTTCCTGCGCGGCATCGGCGCGGAGCGCGCGGTACTCGTCGGGCACTCGTTCGGCGGGGCCGTGGTGATCAAGGCGGGCGAGCTCGCGCCGCTCGCGACCGCCGTCGCGGCGCTGTCGCCGCAGCGCCACGGCACGCAGGAGGTCGAGAAGCTCGGCAAGCCGCTGCTGCTCGTCCACGGCTCGGCGGACCGGGTGCTGCTGCCCGAGGCGTCCGAGGACATCTACGGCCGCGCGCAGGAGCCGAAGCGCCTCGAGATCCTCGAGGGTGGCGGCCACGCCCTGACCGAGGTCGCCGACGACGTACGCACACTCCTCGGCGACTTCATCGCCACCGCCGTCGGCGATCCCACGCCCCCGGCCGAGGAGCCCTCGAACGGGGCTTAGTCGTCGAGGGTGCCGCGGAGCTGTGAAGCGCGCATGACCGCGAGGTGCTCTTCCCAGTCCGGTTCGCGGCCAGGCCCGGCGTTCGCGTTGCTCTTGCGGAAGAACGCCTCCAGGTCCTCCGGCGATTGAAACGGCTTCACCTGCCTACCCTGAGCCACGCGCCCCTCGCCTTCCGTGAACATCCACCATACACAGTCGTTGTCGACGACCTCCATCCGATGCCCTGCTAGACTTCGCGTTCGCGTATGTGATGGCGAGGTCTTGCGATGGCTGATCTGGGAGTGTGGACAGTCGATGGTGACGCGCCGAAGCGCGTCAGCCGGTCGGGCGTGGGCCTCGAGCGGAACCTTGAGGACTGGATCGCGAACGACTCCTCGCTGCTCGCGGACGGGCTCACCATCGTCGGCCGTCAAGTGCGCCTCGACGGTGGCCCGCTCGACCTGCTGGCTATCGACTGGCAGGACCGCTGGGTGGTCATCGAGCTGAAGCGCGAACGGCTCTACCGCGACGCGCTCGCCCAGGCGCTCGACTACGCGTCCTCGATCGCCGCGATGGACGGCGACGACTTGGCGGATTTGCTTCAGCCGGGACTCGCGAGTCTCGGGGATGCGGACGAGCTCTCGCGCACAGTTCGGCAACAGCTCGACGGCGAAGACGATGGCCGCGATGTGGCGATCCTGCTTGCCGGCGTCGGAGTCAACGCCGGTCTGGAGCGCATCGTGAGCCATCTGGCGGGCGTGTACGGCGTGCCGATCAGTGTCGTCAGCTTCGAGGCCTTCGAACCCGACGGCGGTCCGCGTCTGCTTATCCGCGAGGTAACCGAGGAGGAAACCCGCCCGCCATCTCGGCCTCGCCGCCCGCGGCGCACCCTGGACGACATCCGCGAGCTTGCCCGCGAGGTCGGAGTCGAGGAGCAGTTCGATCGCTTCCTGGGGATGTCGCGGGATGCTGGACTCGCACTACAGCCGTATATCAGCGCAGTTATGATTGCGCCCCCAACTAGACGCGACCGCTACCTGATGCTTGCCAAGCCCGAACGAGACGGCCTCCACATGCACGCAGGTCCTGACAAGTTCGCGGAGTTCTTCCCGCCGCTCACAGAGGCAGAGGCAGCAGCAGCTATCGGCCCGTTCGATCCGAAGGCCCATTTCACCGGCGCGGACCTCGACGCCCGACTCGACCAAATCGAGGCGTTCCTGAAGACGCTGCCGCGCGCGGACGACGGCGCAGGCGGCGCGTAAGTCTTCGCTACATTTAGCAGCGCCGCCAGCGGAGACTTTCGAGCGGCGCCCGTCAGCCGTCGAGGTAGTTGAGGCCCAGCGCCGAGCGGACGTCCGCCATCGTGTCCTGGGCGACGGCGCGGGCGTGCTCGGTGCCGCGCCCGAGCGCCTCGCGCACGTCGTTCGGGTTCGCCTCGTAGTGGGCGCGGCGCTCGCGGATCGGGTCGAGGAAGGTGTTGAGCGCCGCCGCCAGCTTCCGCTTCACCTCGACATCGCCGACGTTGCCCGTGCGGTAGCGGTCCTTGAGGTCGTCGACCTCCTCCGTGTCGGGGTTGAAGGCGTCGTGGTACATGAAGACCGGGTTGCCCTCGACGTGGCCGGGGTCGGTGGCGCGCAGCCGCGTGGGGTCCGTGTACATGCGCATCACCTTGCGCTCGACCGTCTCGGCGTCGTCCTTGAGGTCGATGGTGTTGCCGACCGACTTGCTCATCTTGGCGTTGCCGTCGGTGCCGACCAGCCGCGGCACGCGGCCGACGAGGCCGCGCGGCTCGGGGAAGACCTCGCCGAAGCGCCGGTTGAAGCGCCGCGCCGTCTCGCGCGTCATCTCGATGTGCGGGAGCTGGTCCTCGCCGACGGGCACCAGGTGCGCGCGCGGCATGAGGATGTTGGCGACCTGCATGATCGGATATGTGAAGAACGCCACGGGCACGGCGCCGCGTTCGCGCACCACCTGGCGCTTGCCCTCCCGCTCGGCGTCCTCGAACGACATGCCGCGCTCCTCGAGCTCGTCCATCTCGGCCTTGAGCGTCGGGTTGCGTTCGAGGCGGCCCATGCCGATGAACCAGCTGAGCAGCGTGGTCAGCTCGGCATGCTCGGGCACGAGGCTCTCGATCACGAAGTGCGAGCGGTCGGGGTCGAGCCCGACGGCGAGCCAGTCGGTGGCGACCTCGATGACCGCCTCGCGGACGCGGTCGATGTCGTCGGCGTGGTCGGAGACCTGGTAGTCGGCGATGAGGAAGAAGCAGTCGTACTCGTCCTGGAGCCGGATCCAGTTCTCGAGCGCGCCGGCGTAGTGGCCCAGGTGGAGCGAGCCGGTGGGCCGCACCCCGGTCAGGATCCGCTGCCTGTCGTCGCCGTCCGTCGTCATGGCGTCGAGGGTAGCGGGGCGCGGGTTAGGGGGCGAGGGTGCCCCGTTAGGCGTTCGACGCTCCGCGCCGCGACCGGCTCTTCGGCAGGGGGTCGTCGAGCGAGAGCGCGAAGACCCCGCCGCCGATGTCCTCGAGGCGGAACGTGTGGTTCTCGTCCGGCAGGACGCCGTAGTAGGCCAGCACGGCCCGCGCGTACATCGAGCGGCTGCCTGTGTCGGCGCCCTCGGGGGTGCGCGATGGCCGGAGCAAGATCGCTCCGGGCTCATCCCTCAGCGATGCGCGCAGCCCGATCTGCCGTTCGTCCGCGTCGTATCCGACGCGAATCGCCGGCGGATCGCCGAGTTCCTGCACTGCCACGTCGTTGAGCGTCATTGACCCGGACTTCGTCAGCGAGCACGTCGGAACGACCGCGCACCGCGCGTCCCTCCCTCGAACCAGTCGAAGCGACTGTCCGAAGCTGCTCCTTCGCTTTCCATCGCCGCTTGCTCTGCCTCTGCCAGCACCATGTCTCACCCCTCTGTCACTACTCCGATGATACACCGGCGGTGTTAGGGCAGCAGCGTGCGTTCCCTCTGCGCTCCCACAGCGCTGAGGCATCTCGGGAGAGTCGCGCGAGCTATGCGAGGATCGTGAGCGCATCCCGAAGGTCTGCGGCCTGGACGTCGGCGAAGAGGTCCACGAGCGGCTTGAGGTCTCCGCCGTCGGCGGCCTCGAGGGCATCGAGGTAGGGGTCGCGGTGCTCCTCGTCGCGGATCACCGGCACGAGGTAGTCCGCGCGCAGGAAGACCGCCGCGGTCAGGGCGCGGGCGACGCGGCCGTTTCCGTCCTCGAACGGATGGATCTGCGCGAAGCGGTGGTGGAGCCACGCGCCCTCGACCTCAGGGCACACACCTGCTGCCTCGTGCGCGGCGTGCCAGTCGAGGAGCCGGTCCATCTCGTCCTGCACGAACTCCGGCGGGCAGTACTCGTGGACACGGCCATCGGGACGGATCGGGTTGTTCGGCAGGCGTTTCCACTCGCCCTTCAGCAGCAGCGCGGCGAAGCGCCGGCCCTGCGTGTCGATGGCGTCGCGGGTGTCCTGGTGCTCGGTCAGGCCGCGGTGGAGCTCGCGGGTGTACGAGCTGGTGAGCTCGCGCTGGCCGCCCACGAGGTCCATCACCATCTCCAGCGCGGCCCGCTGATCCTCGATCAGCAGCCGGGCCTCCGATGTGATGCGGCCGTCCGCCCGGAACTGGTCCATGGCGCCGAGTCCGACCTCGGCGAGTGCGATCGTGACGCCTCGGTCGACGCTGTACAGGCGCTCGATGATGCCGGTCTCGATGGCCCAGACCGTCATCAGGCGCTCCTGCACCTGTTGCACGCGGCTCGGGTCGGCCAGGCGCCTGCGCGCCGCGACCCAGCGTTCGTGCGCATCGTGCAGGTCCGGGCGGCACAGCTCGCGCCACTCCGGCGGGAAGTCCGCGATGGGCTGCCAGTGGTGGGCAATCAGCGAGCTGCCGCCCGGCGGCATGAGACGGCTACATCCGCTCCGGCGCCGAGATGCCCATCAGCCCCAGCGTCCGCGCGAGGGCGATGCGTGTGGCTTCGAGGAGGAGCAGCCGCGCCCGGCTCAGCGCCTCGTCGTCGCCGAGTACGCGGCACTGCGTGTAGAAGACGTGGAACGACTGCGCCAGCTCCTGCGCGTAGTGCGGCAGGCGGTGCGGTGCCAGCTCCTCTACGACCTCCTCGAGTACCTCCGGCAGCAGCAGCAGCTTGCGGATCAGCGCCTGCTCGGCCTCGTGCGTGAGCAGCGCGGGGTCCGCGCCTTCCGCCGACAAGCCCTGCTCGTCGGCGTTGCGCAGCACGCCGGCGATACGGGCGTGGGCGTACTGGACGTAGTAGACGGGGTTCTCGTCGGTCTCGCGCTTCGCCAGCTCGAGGTCGAAGTCCATCGCCGAGCCCGATGAGGAGAGCAGGAAGAAGAACCGTGCAGCGTCGCGCCCCACCTCATCGACGACCTCGCGCAGCGTCACGATCTCGCCGGCGCGCTTGGAGAGCGGCACCACCGCGCCGCTGCGCTTCAGCGTCACGAGCTGGTAGAGCAGCACGTCCAGGGCGTCGCCGTCGCCGCCGGTGGCGGCGATGCCGGCCTTCACGCGCGAGACATGACCTTGGTGGTCGGCGCCCCACACGTCGATGACGCGGTCGAAGCCGCGGAGGATGAACTTGTCGTAGTGGTAGGCGATGTCCGTCGCGAAGTACGTCGGCACACCGTCGGAGCGGATGAGCACGTTGTCCTTCGACTCGCCGAGCTGCGAGGAGGCGAACCACACGGCGCCCTCGCGCTCGACGATGTGGCCCTGCTCGCGCAGGAGCGCCAGCACGTGGTCGTAGGGGCCGCCCTCGCGCTGCAAGGAGCGCTCCTCGAACCAGCGGTCGTACTCGACGCCCATCGCGGCGAGGTCCTCGCGGATCTGCTCGACCATGAGGCGGATGCCCTCGTCGCCGAGCTGGGGGTCCGGGGGCTCGCCCTCGGGGCGGAGGAAGCCGTCGCCGTGCTCGTCGCGGATGCGGGCGGCGATGTCGCGCATGTACTCGCCGGGGTAGCCGTTCTCGGGGATCTCGGCGTCACGGCCGAAGAGCTGCTCGTAGCGGGCGTAGAGCGTGCGGGCGAAGACGCCGACCTGCGAGCCGGCGTCGTTGATGTAGTACTCCTCCTGCACCTCGTGGCCCGTCGCGCGGAGCACGTTCGCGAGGGTTGAGCCGATGGCCGCGCCGCGGCCATTGCCGACGTGGATCGGCCCGGTGGGGTTGGCGGAGACGTACTCGACCTGGGTCTTCGTGCCACCGCCGATGTCGAGCGGAGGCCACGCCTCGCCGGTGTCGGCGATGGCGCGCGCCTGGCCGGCGACCCACCCGGGGTCGAGGTAGAGGTTGAGGAAGCCGGGCGGCGCGACGCGCACCTCGGTGACGGCCGGGTGGGCGGGCACGCGCGCCCGCAGCGCCTCGCCAACGTCGAGCGCCTTCATGCGCGCCATGCCCTGGATGCGCAGGGGCAGGTTGGCGGCGAAGTCGCCGTGCTCGGGGCGTTGGGGGTGCTCCAGGCTCACGTCGGGCGCGGCGAAGGCGGGCAGGTCGCCGGCGTCCTGCGCCGCGGCGAGCGCCTGTTGTACGAGTTCGCGCAGTTCGTCTCGAATCACAGTGCGGACAGTCTATCGCGGGGGGCGGTGGGGGTCAGTCATCGAGGCGGTCGAGGCGGTCAGGTTCTGAGGTCATACGGCGCAGGTGCTGGTACAATTGCTGCATGGACGCGAACGAACACTCCGACTCGTCCCGGTTGCCCTCGTGGCTCGCCGCATTCGTGAAGCGAGCGTTCGGTGCGAGTCCCGATGAGGCCGCGACGCTCGATCACCCGCCGCTACGCGACGAGCCTGGCCCGTCCGGCCTGCCACCCGCACCGCCCCGCGTCGAAAAGCGTGGTCTGTAACCGCTCACGCCAGCCCTGAGACCAGCGCGGTCGCTGCTGCCCCCGCACCCGCAACACCGGCCTCCACGAGTACTGCCCGGAACAGCCAGCCGGCCCGTGCCTCTTTCGTCTGAACGCTCGCCGAATTGTGCTCGACCGAATCGAGAATCTGCTCGGCCAGCCACTGCCTTGTGCGCAGGTCGCTCTCCGCGCCCGAAACGCCAAGCAGCCGCCCGCTCGTCGGCCCGAGGAACAGGTTCAGGGCTGAGTACGAGCTGAAGAAGAGCCACACCGCGGCGATGAATGGAATAGCGACGAGCACAGCCGAACTCAGCGCGGTGATCGTCACCGCACGGTCGGCGCCGTTCAACTGCAGGGTCAGAGTTCCAGAGAAGACCGCAACAATCGCAACCCCGAGCGTGATTGCTCGATCGGACTTGGCGTCGATGTTCTTGACGGCCTGCAGCTGCTCGTCGAGGCTCCACAGCGCGAATTCGAGCGCGGCGGCGCCGCCGGCGTATTCCGTTTGTGTTGAATCATCGGTCGTCACGAACGAATTGTAAGCGAATTCGTCCCGTCAGCCACACTTCGTGTACCCGCACGACCGGCACAGCAGGCACCGCTCCGCGTAGCCGAGTTGCGCTCCGCAGTCCGGACACACCAGCCCCGACGCCGTCACGACCGGCGCACGGTCGGGTGCGTCGATGGCGTCGAGCGCTTCGTCGCCGAAGTGGAGGCGCAGCCAGCGGAAGATGTAGTCGACGATGCTCGTGGCGAACGGGATGTCCTCGTTGGCCGTGGGGCCCGCGGGCTCGAAGTGCGTCCGCTCCAGCTTCTCCGCCAGCTTGTCGAGCGGCACGCCGTACTGCAGCGCGATCGAGGTGAGCACGGCGATGGCGTCCGTGAGGCCGGAGACCGTCGAGCCCTCCTTCGAGATCTTCACGAACACCTCGCCCGGCGAGCCGTCGTTGTAGAGGCCGACCGTGAGATACCCCTCCTGCTCGCCGACCCGGAACTTGTGCGTCACCGCGGGGCGCTCGTCGGGCAGCCGCCGCCGCGCGGCGGCGCCCGCAGCCGCCGAGGGCGCCCGCTCGCCCGCCGCGAGCACCTGCTGGGTGCGTGAGCCGTCGCGGTAGACCGTGACGCCCTTGCAGCCGAGCTCGTGCGCGCGCAGGAAGACCGCCCGCACGTCCTCGGGGGTGGCGGAGTGGGGGAGGTTCACGGTCTTCGAGACCGCGAGGTCGGTGTGGCGCTGGAACGCGGCCTGCATGGCGACGTGGCGCTCCCAGCCGATCTCGTGCGCGGTGGCGAAGAGCCGCCGCACGCGCTCCGGCACCGCCTCCTGCCCGGCCAGCCCCGCGCCGGCGGCGAGCTCCGCGATCAGCTCGGGCGAGTGGAACCCGCCCGCGCGCGCGGCCTCCGCGAACGCCTCGGACACCTCGTCGAGCAGCGTGCCGTCCTGCATCCGCCGCGTGTGGGCGAGCGAGTACAGCGGCTCGATGCCTGACGACGCACCGGCGATGATCGCGATCGTCCCGGTCGGGGCGATGCACGTGCGCGTCGCGTTGCGGTAGCGGACGCCGGTCCCGTTATCGTCGCCGTAGATCGAGTGCTCCCAGTTCGGGAAGACGCCCTTCTCCTCGCCGAGCGCGGCCGAGGCGGCGTCGGCGGTGCGGGCGATGCGGCCCATCAGCTCCTCGGCGAAGTCGAGCGCTTCGTCGGAGTCGTAGGGGATGCCGGCGGCGATGAGGAGGTCGTGGAACCCCATCACGCCGAGGCCGATCTTGCGGTTCCCGCGCACGGCGTCGGTAATCTCGGGCAGCGGGTAGCCACCCGCGTCGATCACGTTGTCGAGGAACCGCACCGCCAGCGTCACCGTCTCGTCCAGCGCCGCCCAGTCGAGCGCGCCCGCGTCGGCGTCCCAGAACCGCGCGACGTGGACGGAGCCGAGCGTGCAGGCCTCCCACGGGAGGAGGGGCACCTCGCCGCACGGGTTCGTCGCCTCGATCGCGCCGAGGGCGGGTGTGGGGTTGGAGCGATTCACGGTGTCCAGGAAGACCATGCCCGGGTCGCCGGTCCGCCACGCCGACTGCGCGATCTCGTCCAGGAGCGTCTCGGCGTCGGCGCTGGCGCGCGCCGCCTCCGCGTGCGGGTCGACGAGGTCGATCGAGCCGCCGGTGGTGGCGGCCTTGATGAAGGCGTCGGTGACGGCGAGGGAGAGGTTGAAGCGCTGCGCGCTGACGCCGTCGTCCTTGGCGTGAATGAAGTGGCGCACGTCAGGGTGGTCGATGCGCAGGATGCCCATGTTGGCGCCGTCGCGCTTGCCGCCCTGCGTGACGAGCCGCGAGACGTCGTCGTAGTGGCGGAGCACGGAGACGGGGCCGCAGGCCGCGCCGTGCGTGGTGGCGATCGGTTCCCCCTCGGCGCGCAGGCTCGAGAAGTCGAAGCCCGTGCCGCCGCCCCACTTCTGCACCATCGCCGCCGCCTGGGCGGTCGACATAATCGAGTCGAGCGAGTCGTCGATGGGCAGCACGAAGCAGGCCGCGAGGGTGCCGCGGTCCGTGCCGGCGTTCATGAGCGTGGGCGAGTTGGGCAGGAAGCGCAGCGCCGCCATCTCGTCGTAGAAGCGCTGCGCCCACTGCGCGCGCAGCCCGGGGGTCGCCTCGACCGAGGCGATCGACTCGGCGACCCGAGCAAGCATCTCCTCGGGCGTCTCGACCACCGCGCCGTCGTCGCCGCGCAGCAGGTAGCGGCGCTCGAGGACCGTGCGGGCGTTGTCGGTGAGGTCGACGGGGTGAGTGATGACGGGTGGGGTGGTGACCATCGCAGCGCGTCCGTTCAAGGCCCGGGGGAGGACGGCTATCAGAACATACGTACGATAACCGCGCAAGCACCTCAGCGCCTGGATCGATCTTAGCGCGCGCGGGCGGCCCCGTGTGCGGCGGGGCGAGGGGAACCCGCCGGCCGCGAGCCACACCGGCGGCAGGCGATGCATCGGTGGGCTCAGCGGCTGGCGGCGGAGGGGGCGCTCTCGATGGGCGTCGGCGCGAACGGCAGCTCCTCGAAGAGGCGCGGCTGCTCGGCCGGCGGCACCGGGCTGTACTCGAGCCGTTCGAGCTCGTCGAGCATGTCGTCGATCGAGACGAACTGGCGGTACGCCGACGCGAAGCGGATGTAGGCGATGGGGTCGAGCATGCGGAGGTGGCCGATCACGATCTCGCTGATCACGCGGCTGGGCACCTCGTCGTGCCCGGAGACGGCGAGGCGGCGCTCGACATCCTCGACGATGGCCTCGATGGCGCCGGCGGCGAGGTCGCGTTTGCGCGCGGAGATGCGGAGGCTCTCCAGCAGCTTGTGGCGCTGGAACTCCTCGCGGCGGCCGTCGCGCTTGCGGACCTGGACCCCCACGGTCGCGGCCTGCTCGTACGTCGTGAAGCGCAGCCCGCACTCAGGACAGGAGCGCTGCCGGCGCACGCCGCTCCCGTTGAGCTCGTGGTCGACGACCGTCGTGGCGACATGACCGCACGTAGGGCACTGCATCGCGTTCGCGTTCCCGGGGGAGGAAGGGGTCTGGGAGTGAGAAGCAGTACACACCGGCGGGCCGCACGTCGGCAACGGCCGCCGTCCACAGTCTGTCGCGAACCTGTCCAAGACCTCGCGGCCTGGCGTTCGCAAGTCCCGGGAGACCACGAGGGGCGGCCTTCGGGCCGCCCCTCGCGCGTGTTGCCTCGATGGCTCCTCGCTGCCGCCGGCGCCCCTAGCGCTGGGGGAAGCTGCGGCGCAGGAACGTCGGCAGGTCCGCCTCGGTCAGCGCGTCGGGCTCGCTGGCCGGGAGGTCGGCGAGCCGCTGCGAGGGCTCCTCGACCTCGTCCATGAGCGAGCCGACCGACTGGCGCACGGCGCTGAATCCCGTCGCGACGACGGTGATGCGGATCTCGTCCGTCATGTCCTCGTCGATAGCGGTGCCGAAGATGATCTCGGCCTCGGGGTCCACGACCTCGGCGATGGTCCGCGCGGCATTGTTCAGCTCCGACAGCCGGAGGTTGGCCGGGCCGGTGACGTTGAACAGCACGCCGGTGGCGCCGGTGATGTCGACCTCCAGCAGCGGGCTCGCGATCGCCTCGCGGGCCGCCTCGACGGCGCGCTGGTCGCCACGGCCGATGCCGATGGCCATCAGCGCGGGTCCGGCGTCCTCCATCACGCGCCGCACGTCGGCGAAGTCGAGGTTCACGATGCCGGGCACCGTGATCAGCTCGCTGATGCCCTGGATGCCCTGGCGCAGCACGTCGTCGGCCATGTTGAATGCCTCGGTCAGCGAGACGTCGTCGTTGCCGAGCTGCAGCAGGCGGTCGTTCGGGATCACGATCAGCGTGTCGACCTTGCCCTGGAGGTCGCGCACGCCCTCCTCCGCCTGCTGGCGGCGCTTCGAGCCCTCGAAGGCGAACGGCTTGGTGACCACCCCGATGGTGAGTGCACCGAGCTCGCGGGCGGCCTCGGCCACGACCGGTGCGGCGCCCGTGCCGGTGCCCCCGCCGAGGCAGGAGGTGACGAACACCATCTCCGCGCCGCGCAGCGAGTCGAGGATCTCCTCGCGCGACTCCTCGGCGGCGCGCGAGCCTCGGAGCGGGTCGGAGCCCGCGCCGAGGCCCTTGGTGAGGCGCTCGCCGATGCGCACCTTGATCTCGGCGTCGCTGCCGTCGAGGGCCTGCAGGTCGGTGTTCATGGCGACGTACTGCACGCCGGGCAGGCGCTGGGCGATCATGCGGTTGACGGCGTTGGAGCCGCCCCCGCCCACCCCGACGACCTTGATCGGGGGCAGCGTGTCGAAGTGATCGGGCATGGTGGGCGTTCCCTTCGGTGCATCGGCTCGTCTTGGTGTCGCGGGCTCGTCGCTGCCCACGGCGGGCGCGTCGGCGTCCCCGCTCGAGGGCTCCTCGGTCGTGGGGAGTTCGGCTTGGCGTGCGGCCGGGGCTTCCACCTCCGGCTCCTCGTCGGCCTCGATGGCAGCCTCCGGCTCTTCGGCAGCCTCGGCGGTGGCCTCCGGCTCCTCGGCGGCTTCGACCGCAGCCTCGGGCTCCTCGGCGACCGGCTCGGGCTCCGGTTCCTCGGCCACAGCGACGGGCTCCGGTGCTTCGGCCACCGGCTCGGGCTGCTCGGCCTCAGCGGCCGGCTCCGGCGCTTCCGCCACCGGTTCAGGGGCCGAGGCTTTGGCCACGGGCTCCTCGACGGCTGGTTCGGCTGCCGCTGGTTCGGCCCCGGCTTCCGGCTCCCCGGCGGTCGAGGGCTCAGCCGATGCCTCGGCGACGGCCTCGGCCGCCGCCGGCTTCCTCGCTGCCGGTGCGCCGGCCTCTGCGGCGGCGTCGAACTCTTCGTCGAACTCGGAGGCCGCCTCGGCCGGGATGGGGGTGACCTCCAGGTCCGGCCGGTCGGCGGCCGCCCCCCCGGGGGGGGGCGCGGGTTGCGGCGCACCCCCGACGCGTTGTATTATTAACAAATAACAGCCCCCCAGAAAAAATCCGAAATGGGATTGGGGGGGGGGGGTTGTTAA
>VXMU01000010.1:0-10386 GCA_009840945.1 Chloroflexota bacterium
CCCCCCCCCCCCGGGGGGGGGGGGGGGGGGGGGGGGGGGGGGGGGGGGGGGGGGCCCCCCCCCCCCACTCCGGGTCGCCGAGGGCTCGCCGCAGGCCCGCCCACTGAGCGTCGTCCTCGACGGAGACGGCGACCCAGCGGTCCTCGCCGGCGCACGGGTAGGCGCCCTGCGGCGCGCGGTGTGGGTCGCGGTTGCCGCGCGTCTGCTGGTCGGTCCCTGCCATGCTCCACTCGAGGAGCGGTTCGGGCGTCATCGCCACCGTCGTCTCGCCCATCGCGACGTCGATGTACTGGCCGTCGCCGGTGCGGTCGCGGTGACGCAGCGCGCTCATCATCGCGAAGGCCATGTGCACGCCGACGACGAAATCCGGGTACGAGCCGCCCATCGAGCTCGGCGTGCCGCCGGGGTAGCCGGTGATGTGGGGCAGCATGGTGTAGGCGAGTGTCGTCGGGCCCCATCCCGTCGAGTGGGCTTCCGGCCCGGTCTGCCCGAGGGGCGAGCCGAACAGCATAATGATGTCGGGCTTGATCGCCTGGAGGTCCTCGTAGCCCAGGCCGAGCCGCTCGGCGACCCCGGCCGCGTAGTTCATGGTGACGATGTCGGCGCGGCTGATGAGCTCCTTCGCGAGCGCCTTGCCGCGGTCGGTCTGGAGGTTCAGCGTCACGCCGCGCTTCGAGTAGTTGAGCCCGTTGTAGGGGCCGGAGCGGTTGATGCCGGGGATCCCGCCGCTGCCGCGCGTCATGCCGGAGCTGCGCAGCAGGTCGAGCCGTTGCTCGGACTCCACGCGGATGACCTCGGCCCCGAGGGCGCCGAGCCACGCGGTCGAGTGCGGCACGGAGAGGATCCACCCGAAGTCGACGACGCGCACGCCGCTGAGCGGCAGGTCGCCCGCTCCCTTGCGATACGCCGGACGCTGGTCGCCGGACGGCGCGGCCGAGGGCGTAACGGCGGGCCGCGAGAGCAGCTCCGCGTTGTGCTCGCCGAGCCGCGGCGCGCGACCGTCCTGCTGGTACGGCGTCTCGGAGAACAGCGCCGCCGGGCCGGGCCGCACGAACGCCCCGGCCTCGGGGTCCTCGACGGACTCGAGGAAGTCGCGGGCCTTGAACTGCGCCGACTCCATCATCTCGGCGGGGGAGTAGACCGGGAAGCACGGGATGCCGATGTCGAGCGACATCTGGTACAGCTCGGCCCGCGTGTACTGCACCGACCAGAGGTGTACGAGCGGCTCGATGGCGTCGCAGTTGAGCTGGCGGTCCGCCGCCGTCAGGAACGCCTCGCTCTTCGCCCAGTCGGGCTCGCCCATGATGTGCTGGAAGCGGTCCCACCAGTGGTCGAAGTGGTATGGGGTGAGGAAGACATAACCGTCACCGCACGGCACGAGGAAGTCGAAGTTCGCCTTCGCCCGCCCCGGGACCAGGTCCGGGTTGTGCACGACGGAGGAGATGCTCGTGCGGATGTGGTTGGCGTTGGCCTCCTGCCCGGAGATGTCGACGAGCTGGCCGCGGCCGGTCGACTCGCGCTGGAAGAGCGCGCCCAGCGTCGCGGCGGCGCCCGTCGAGCCCGTCAGGTAGTCGGCCTGCGGGTTGCCGGGTGCGAGGGGCGGCTGGCTGGCCGGGTCGCGCACCTGGTTGGTCGGCGTCTCCCAGCTCATCCCGCTCGCGTGGTACGAGGTGAACGCGTTCCCCCGGTACGACCCGTGCGGGCCGCCGCGCCCGAATGGCGTGAGCGAGGTGAACACCAGGGCAGGGAAGCGCTCGCGCAGGTCCGCGTAGTCGAGGCCGACCGCGCGCAGGTCGTCCTCGTACATGTCGGTGACGAGCGCGTCGGAGCCCTCGAGCAGGCCGAGCACGGCCTCGCGGCCCTCGTCGGTGGCGAGGTCGGCGGTGACGCCGCGCTTGTTGGTGTTGAGGTACAGGAAGAGGCCGCTGCCCTCCGGGTTGGGCTCGCCGTCCTTGAACGGGCCCGCCCGGCGCGTGCGGTCACCCTCGGGCGGTTCGACCTTGATGACGTCGGCGCCGAGGTCGGCGTAGAGCTTGCCGCAGTAGGGGCCGGCCACCCCCTCGGCGAGTTCGATGATGCGAAGGCCGTCGAGCGCGGTGTCAGGCACAGGTCCCTCCCGCCGGGTTATGCCCCTTCGTTATCGGGGAGGCGATTGTACGGGCGCGGGGTACGCCCCGGCACGCTGCGCGGCCTGCGCGGCGGCGGCCGCCTCCTCGCGCTGGCGTATCACGTCGGCCCAGAACGGGCGGCGGATCATGAGGATCATGACCGACCCCGTCATCGCGAGCACCGCGTAGACCGTGAAGATCTCCACGTAGCTCCCCGTGCGGTCGAAGATGTAGCCGGCGAGGAACGGCGAGATGATCCCGACCGGCATGTTGAGCGTGGAGGCGAACCCGCGCAGCGTCGCGAACCGCCTCGGCCCGAAGTAGTCGGCGACCAGCGTCATCTGCAGCACGATCCAAGCCGAGCTGCCGAACGCGAACAGCGCGAAGTAGAACGGCAGGAGCCAGAGCCGGTCCGCGGTCAGCTGGGCGAAGATGATCATCCCCAGCCCCTGGCAGATGAACGCCGAGGCATAGAGCCGGACGCGCCCGAACCGGTCGCCGAGCCAGCCGACGATCGGCCGCAGCGCCAGCTGGCATGCGCCGTAGATGCCGGCGATGGTCGCCGCGCCCGCCAGGGAGAAGCCGACGCTCTGCATGTGCGGGATCTGGTGGACGATCCACGAGATGATCACGCCGCCCGCGAGCGCCGTGGACACCGAGAGCAGGTAGAACGTCGGCGTCCGCAGCCCCTCGCCCACGGACATGCCCGTCGCGTCGGGGGCGAGGGATGCCTCGGCCGCGCCGGGCTGCGGCTCGTCGCCGTCGATGTTGTAGCCGTACGGCTCGGGGCGGTCGCGCAGGACCATGGCGAGCGGGATGCCTGCGACCAGCACCACGACCGCCGCGACGAGGAGCGTCTCGCGCCAGCCGATCAGCGTCACGATGATCGCGACGACCGGCGCCATGAGGTGCCCTGCGCCGTTCCCCGTATTCAGCAGCCCCATCGCGCGGCCTCGCTTGCGCTGGAACCAGAACATCAGCGCCGCGGAGAACGGCTGCAGCGAGCCGAGGCTCTGGCCGAAGGCGAGGATCAGGCTCGACAGGTAGTAGATCTCGAGGGTCCGGGCCTGCGAGAAGACGACGAGCCCGATGGTGGTGAAGATGATCCCGGTGATGGCCATCCGGCGCGGCCCGAGCCGGTCGATCATCACCCCCGTCACCGGGGCGAGCAGGCCCTGCTCGAAGCTGCGCAGCGACTGGCCGGCCGCGATCGCGGCGACGCTCCACCCCAGCTCGTCGCGCATCGGGCCGATGAAGACGCCAAAGCTGAACGTGACGAGGCCGATGACCAGGAAGTTGGTGCCCGCGCCCGCCGCGACGATGTACCAGCCGTAGTAGAACCCGCGCCGGACGGCCACGGCGGCGCGCTCCGCGACCACCTCGGCAATCTCGGACATCCCGGCGTGGGTGACGGGCACGTGCTCACCTCACCGGGGTGAAGGCGAAGGAGCCCTCCACGCGGAGGGCTCCTGTTCGCTCTGTCCCGGCGCAGCCCCCGCGTGAGGGCGCAGCGCCGGTTGCATGCAATGGACTCGGTTGTCTCTCGCCGGCTCCCTCGCTAGCGGTTCTTCCAGTTCGGGTCGCGCTTCTCGGCGAATGCCAGCGGTCCCTCGAGCCGGTCCTCGCTGTTGTTGTTGACCTCCTTGACCTCGAAGGTCAGCTCGGCCAGCTTGTCCAGTTCCGTCTGGCCGGGGTTCGGAGCGGGCATGTTGCGCTTGGTGCGCAGTGTCTCCTTGATCGCCCGGATCGCGAGGGGCGCGCAGAGCTTGATCTCGCCCGCCAGCTCCTCGGTCGCCGTGATCAGTTCGTCGCGGTCCTCGACCAGCACCTGCACGAGGCCGTTCTGGTGCGCGCGCTCGGCGGTCATGTGGCCGCCGGTGAGCAGGATCCACGCCGCCTCGCCGGGCGTCGTGAACAGCTCGGGCGTGTCCTCCACGCCGACGGCCGCGAGGGCGCGCCGGGCTTCCGGCATCCCGAACCGCGACTTGCGCGTCGCCAGGCGGATGTCGCAGCGGTTGGAGAGCTGCATCCCGCCCGCCAGCGCGTAGCCGTCGATGGCCGCGATCACCGGCTTCGGACACTGTCCGACCGCGTCGAGCCCCGTGCCGGGTCCCACGTCGTCGCCGGACATGTCGGTGCCGCCCGCGGCGTCCTCCTGGGCGCGCCACTTGAGGTCCATGCCGGCGCAGAACGCGCGGCCGCCGTTGCCGATCAGCACCACGACGAGCACGTCGTCGTCCGCGGTGGCCTCGTCGATCGCTTCCTTGATGCCGAGGCTGATCTCCGGGTTGAGCGCGTTCATCGCCTCGGGTCGGTTGAGCGTGACCCACGCGACGCGGTCGCGCTTCTCGTACAGGACGGTGTCTGTGTTCGGAGGCATACGGTTCCCTTTCTGGCCTCCTGGCCGTTCCCTGGTGTCGCCTGCGGTCGCGATGATACAGAGGCGCGCGACGCATCACACGCGAGGCCGCCTGACTGGGCCGACGGCGCGTCGCGAATAGTTGAGTACGGCGCTCAACTATGTGAACATTACGCGGATGAGCGCCCTCCCCATGTCCATGGACACCGTCCGCACGATCGACCGGTCGACCGGCGTGGGCATCCTCGCCGTGGTCGGGCTCGTGGCCGTCTACCTGATCGCGCTGCGTACCGACGCGGCCTGGCCGGTGTTCTGGATCAGCGGCGTCGCGTTCGGCGTGATCTGCCAGCGCAGCCGCTTCTGTTTCGTCGCCGGGTTCCGCGACCTGTTCCTGATGAAGCAGGGCCGGATGATGCGCGGCATCATCGCCGGCCTCGCCGTCGGCACGGCCGGCTTCGCGATGATCATGGCGACGGTCATCCCCAACCCGGGCAGCGGCGTGCTGCCCAACGACGCACACATCCTCCCGCTCGGCATCGCGACGGTGCTGGGCGGCCTCATGTTCGGCTTCGGCATGGTGCTCTCCGGCGGCTGCGTGAGCGGCTCGCTGTACCGCATGGGCGAGGGCTACCTCGGCTCGTGGGTCGCCATCTTCGGCGTCCTCGTCGGGCTCTACGCGATGGCCCGCACCTGGAACTGGTGGTGGGAGAACCAGATCAGCATGGACCGGCTCTCCTGGCTGCCGACAGACCTCAACTACACGGGCGCGGTCGTCATCACCCTCGTGCTGCTCGCCGTCGCCTATGCCGGGGTCTCATGGTGGGAGCGACGCGCCTTCGCGGGCATGAGCTTCACGCTGCCCGTCATCCCGGGCTCCGCCGCGCCTCCGGCAGCGCCTGGCGCCGACACCACCCTCGGCGCGCTCGCGCGCAAGGTGTTCCGCGCCGAGTGGACGCCGCTCGTCGGCGGGATCGCGCTGGCCGCGATCAACATCCTGATCTTCATCCGCTACCGCCCGCTCGGCGTCGTCGGCGAGATGACACGCTGGTCCACGGACTTCGCGAACCAGATCGGCGCCGGCGTGGGCGAGCTGCAGGGCATCAACGACATTCCCGGCTGCGTGCCGCGCTTCGTCGAGGGCACGTGGTTCACCGACGCGTTCATGCTCAACGCCGGCATCATCGCCGGGGCCTTCACCGCCGCGCTGCTCGCGCGCGAGTTCCGGCTGCGCATCCCGCGCGGCCCGCGCCGCTACGTGCAGTCGCTGGGCGGGGGCCTGATCATGGGCTACGGCGCCGGGCTCGGCCTCGGCTGCACCATCGGCGCCTTCTTCTCGGCCATCCCGTCGCTCGCGCTCAACGGCTGGATCTACGCGATCGCGCTCGCGATCGGAGCCTATGGCGGCACCGCGTTCATCCGGCGGTTCCCATGACCGGCGAGGCCGCGAGCGGGACGGCCGCCGAGGTGCTCGACCTGCGGGGGAAGCCCCCGCCCGACCAGATGCAGAGCGCGATCGCCGCCGTCGAGCGGGCGGCCGAGGGGACGGCGGTACGGATCATCACCGACCTCGACGTCGTCGCCACGTACGTGCTGCCGGCGGCAGCCGGGCGAGGCGTGCGATGCCGGCTCGAGCCGCCCTCGGAGGGCGTGCGCGAGATGACGCTGTCGCCGGGCGAGCGCCCGGTGGCGACAACCGAAACAGGGAGCAAGGAGGGGACTCCATGACCAACGAGAGCGAAGCGCCAGTCCTGGACGTGCGCGGCGAGATCTGCCCGTACCCCATGCTGCGCACCAACCGGGAGCTCGACGAGGTGCAGCCCGGCGTGCCGGAGCTGCGCGTGTGGACGGACCACCCGCCCGCACTGTCGACGATCCCGCCGGAGGCGATGAAGCGCGGCTACGGCTGCGAGATCGCCGAGCGGGCCGCCGGTGAGTGGGAGATCCGCATCTTCAACGCAGAGGCGAGCGCGGCGGGCTAGCCCGCGGCCACCTCGAATGACCCGGCGCGCGAGAGGGCGCTGCCGGGAGGAGGGACGAACGATGGCAACGAAGACCCCCGGGTGGGGCCTGCTTGGGCGCGGCGCGGCACTGCTCGCGCTGCTGGTGATCGCCAGCTCGGCGCTGCTCGTCGCCTGCGGCGACGACGATGACGACGACGCCGCGTCGACCACGACGACCACCACGCAGCAGACGACCACCACGGCAACCACGACGGATGACGACGACGCCGACGACACGGCCGCCGCCACGGATGAGGACGACGACGCCGACACCGCCGCCGCCACGGACGAGGACGACGACGCCGACACGGCCGCCGCCACGGACGACGCCGACGACGATTCGGACACGGCCGCGACGACAGCGGACGAGACCGGCACCGTCGATGACTCGCTCGCCGCGCTCGACGACCGCGGCTACGCCAACACGAGCCGCCTGGTCACGACCCAGTGGATCGAGGACAACCTCGACAACGACTCGGTGCTGCTGATCGACCTCCGCAACGAGGAGCAGTACGGGGCGGGCCACATCCCGGGCGCGATCCGGGTGCAGGCGGGCGCGACGTTCCAGAAGGAGATCGATGGCGTTCCCGGCCTGATCCCACCGGCCGAGGAAGTGGCAGCGTCGCTCGCGGCGCTCGGCGCCACACCTGACCACACGATCGTCTTCTACGACGCCCGCGGCTCGATCTGGGCCTCGCGCGCCGTGTGGGTGCTGGCCGTGTACGGCCACGCCGACGTGCGCCTGCTCGATGGCGACTTCCCGCTCTGGGAGTCGCAGGGGCGCACCGTCAGCACGGACGTCCCCTCGCCGTCCGCCGCCGAGTACGCGTTCAGCGCTGCGCCGAATGAGGACATCATCGCCGGATGGGAAGAGGTCCTCGCACAGATCGACGACCCCTCGTCGCTGGTCTGCGACGCGCGGTCGGCCGAGGAGTACGCCGGGCGCGACGTCCGGGCGGACCGCGGCGGCCACATCCCCAACGCGGTCAACGTTGACTGGGCTCGCGCCCTCGCCGAGGACGGGACGTTCCTGCCCGCCGACGAGTTGCGCGCGCTCTACAACAACGAGGGCGTCGAAAGCGACAAGACCATCTACACGCTCTGCCAGACGGCGGTCCGCGCGACCCACACGTGGTTCGTGCTCACCGACCTGCTCGGCTTCGAGAGCGTGAAGGTCTACGACGGTTCGTGGATCGAGTGGGGCAACCGCACGGACACGCCTATCTCCTAGTACGATACGGCCGAAGCCACACGCTCGACGGGGCGGGTGCTTGAGCACCCGCCCCGCTTGCAGTCCGGGGGTAACGCATCGTGGGTGGTCCACTCGAAGGCATCAAGGTGTTCGAGGTGTCGCAGATTCTCGCGGCGCCGTATGGCGGCATGATGCTCGCCGACCTCGGAGCCGACGTGCTCAAGGTCGAGTCGCCGGACGGCGACAGCACACGCATCCTGGGCGCCGTCGTCCCGGGTGAGTCGAAGTTCTTCCACGTGGTGAACCGCGGGAAGCGCGGGCTCGTCCTTAACCTCCAGAGCCCGGAGGCGCAGGAGCTGGTGCACCGCATCATCCCGGACTACGACGTCTTCATCATCAACGCCCGTCCGGGCGTCTCGAAGCGCCTCCGCGTGGACTACGACACGCTGCGGCAGTTCCGCCCGGACCTCGTCTACGTCGACAGCACCGGCTTCGGCACCGATGGGCCGAGCGCCGAGCGCTCCGGCTCCGACGTGGTCTCGCAGGGCTACTCGGGGCTGATGGCCAACAACCACAAGCTCGACGAGCACGGCGCGCCGCAGATGATGTCGATCGCGATCGGCGACATGAGCACCGGCCTCGCGATGGCGATGGGCGTGTGCGCCGCGCTGTTCCGGCGTCAGCTCTCGGGCCAGGGCGAGTTCATCCAGACCTCGCTGCTCAACTCGGCGCTCTCGCTCCTCGGCGCGTCCGTGGGGCGGCACCCCGTCCAGGACGCCATCACGCGCGACCCGATGATGGAGGCCCTCCTCGCGGCGCGGCAGGCGGGTGCGGACTACCAGGAGCTGATGGACATCCACGAGGGCCAGCGCGCGATCGCCACGGCCTTCCTGACCTACTACGGCACCTACGTGGTGCAGGACGGCGCCATCGTCGTCGGGGCGCTCACGCCCCGTAACCAGGCCCAGATCCGCGCGGCGCTGGGGCTGACCGGCGAGGACCCGATGGAGGACCCCGAGTTCGACGCCCTCGACCCCGAGTGGGAGGCGAAGGCCCAGGCGTTCCAGGAGCGCGTGCGCCAGCTCTACCGCACGAAGACGATGGACGAGTGGATCGAGCTCATGGACGAACAGGGCGCGCCGGCCACCAAGGTCAACTTCCCAGAGGAGATGGCGGACGACGAGCAGGTCCAGGCAATGGGCTACATGATCGACCTCGACCACCCGCTGACCGGACCCGAGCAGATGGTCGGGCCGATCCTCCGCATGACGAACTCCCCGACAGGCACCGACCGGCCCTCGCCGACACTCGGCCAGCACGCCGACGAGGTGCTGGGTGAACACGGTCTGACCGCCGACGAGATCGCCTCGCTCCGCGCAGCCGGCGCGCTCGGCTAGCGGCCGCGACTGCACCATGGAACGGCGCGCCTTCGGCAGCCTCGGCTACGACGTCAGCGCGCTCTCGCTGGGCGGCGGCGGCACGGGCCAGGTGTGGGGCCCGACCACCCGCGAGGAGGCCGTCGCCACCACCCGCGAGGCGATCGACCTCGGCATCAACCTGCTCGACGTCGCACCCAGCTACGGCGACGGCGAGGCCGAGCGCGTCGTCGGCGCGTCCTTCGACGGCCGCCTCCCCGACGGGGTCCTCGTCTCGACCAAGTGCCGCGTCAACGCCCCGCCCGCCGGCGAGGTGGCGGACCTCCTCCGGTCGAGCCTGACGGCGAGCCTCGAACGGCTCCGCCTCGAGCGCGTCGACCTCTTCCTCGTCCACAACATGCTCGTGGCCGACGCCGACGCGGATCGCTACGCGGGCACGCCGCTCACGCTCTTCGAGGAGGCCGTGCGGCCCGCGCTCGAGGGCCTCGTGGCCGAGGGGTTGACGGGGGCGTGGGGCATCACCGGCATCGGCGTGCCCGACGCCGTCATCGCCGCGCTCGAGTCCGGCTTGCCGCCCGGCGCCGTGCAGTGCATCGCGAACCTCCTCGATTCCGCGGGCGCGATCCAGCGCTTCGATGGGCCATTGCGTCCGCGCGAGGTGATCGCGACGGCCGTCGAGCGTGGCGTGGGCGTGATGGGCATCCGCGCCGTGCAGGCCGGAGCGCTCACGGACGCGATCGACCGCGACCTGCCCGAAGGGCACGGCGATGCCGTCGACTTCGACCGCGCGGCGCCGTTCCGCGACCTCGCGCGCGAGGTCGGCGAGTCTCCCGCCGCGCTCGCACACCGCTACGCGCTCTCGATGTCCGGAATCGCCACCGTGGTGCTCGGCGTGAAGAACCGCGAGGAGCTCCGCGAGTGCGTGGAGGCCGAGGCCCGTGGCCCCCTCGACGCCGAGCTGATGGCGCGGATCGACGCTGCGGTGGGACGGGCGTAGCGCAGCCCGAGGGCGGCTACGCGGCGGGCGCTTCCTGCGTCTCGGCCAGCGATGTGGCTGTCGGCCGTCGGGCCGGGCGGGGTGGGGGACTGCCGGCCCACAGCATCAGCAGCGAGCTGGCGCCCGCGATGAGCGCGAGCAGCGTGAACCCGATCTCGTACGACCCCGTGTTGTCGTAGACGAGCCCGGCGAAGATCGGGCCGACGATCATCCCGAGCATTACGATCAACGACGAGAAGCCCATGATCGTGCCGAATGAGTGCGCCCCGAAGTACTCGGCGCGCATCGAGAGGATCACAGGCCCTCGGACGCCCCACGCGATGCCGTGCAGCAGCGAGAAGCCGACGACCATCC
>VXMU01000010.1:10396-22589 GCA_009840945.1 Chloroflexota bacterium
GGCCCTCGGACGCCCCACGCGATGCCGTGCAGCAGCGAGAAGCCGACGACCATCCCGAGCATTACGATCAACGACGAGAAGCCCATGATCGTGCCGAATGAGTGCGCCCCGAAGTACTCGGCGCGCATCGAGAGGATCACAGGCCCTCGGACGCCCCACGCGATGCCGTGCAGCAGCGAGAAGCCGACGACCATCCAGACCGAGCTCGCGAACGTGAGCAGCAGCATCGCGGAGGCGTGACCGACCAGGCAGACGGCGATGATCGCCCGTGTGTTGAGCCGGTCGCCGGCCCACCCGCCGAAGACCTGGCCGATGATCACCATGACCGTGAGCAGCGTGATGAACGACGCAGCCTGCGCGCGCGAGTAGTCGAGCTGCTCCTCGACGTGTGCGACGAAGTGCACCATCACCGCCGAGACCACGAGCAGCGCCGCGGCGTGGGCGAAGGAGATGGCCCAGAACGCGCGGCTCCGCAGCGCCTGCTGCGGAGTCATGCTGACCTCGGCGAAACGCTCCTCGTCGCCACCACCGCTCGCGGGCGGGGGGGCGGGGTCACCGTCGGGGAGCAGCCCGTACGGCTCGGGGCGGTGCCGCACGAGCTGGGCGGCGGGGAGCCCGACGATCGCGATGATCGCGGCGGAGATGAGCGCCGTGTTTCGCCAGCCGACCTCCTCGATCATCAGCGCGATGCCGGGCGCGGCGAAGCCGCCGCCGGCCACGCCGATAAGCGCGAGGCTCACGGCGAGCGTGCGGCGCCTGACGAACCAGTTCACGACGGCGGTGGTGACGGAGAGGAAGCCGGCGAGCGCAGCGCCAATCGCCATCAGCAGGAACGTCACATAGAACATCAGCAGCGAGTTCATCATGCTGAACGCGACGAACCCGAGCGCGAAGAGCACCACGCCGACGCGGATCACGGCTCGCGGTCCGAAGCGGTCGATCATCCAGCCCTGGAGCGGGCCGAGCAGGCCGTCCTCGACGCGCGCGAGCGAGAAGGCGACGGAGAGCTCGGTGCGGTTCCAGCCGAACTCCTCCTCGAACTCGACGACGTAGATGCCGAAGGGGTGGAGCATCAGCGCGCCGACGGTCCACTGGATCGCGAAGCCCGCGACGACGATCCACCAGCCGTAGAAGACGCGCGGCGCCGACAGCACTCTCACTCGCGAAGCTCCAGTCTCGTCGGAGGTCCAAACGAGCCTACCAGCCCTCGAAGCTAGGCTCTCACTCCGGGGAGGGGGTTGCGGACGGAGGGAGTAGTGACTATAGTCATGACCATGGTCTGAAGGGGTGAGCCATGGGTGAGTTCGAGCTACGCGAACTGGTCGGCGTATACAGCACGGCGCGCTACATCAAGGCATCGGAGTTCAAGGCAACATGCCTGCAACTCATGGACGAGGTCGCGGAGACCGGCCAGGAGATCATCATCACGAAACGGGGGGACCCGGTGGCCAAGCTCACTCCGTACCAGCAGCCGCGCAAGACGCCGTGGGGCGCCGACAAGGGTCGCATCCACATCCTCGGTGACATCATCTCGCCGGTGGACGTGGAGTGGGAAGCCGAGGGCAACCCGGACCGGGTGCTCAACCCCGATCTCCCTCCGCGCGACGCATGATCCTCCTCGACACCCACGTCCTGCTCTGGCTGCGCCTCAACAGCCCGCAACTCGGGCGGCGCGCCCGCAACAGCCTGGACCGGGCGTGGCCGGCCGGTGACGCTGCCGTGTCGACATGGACGTTCTGGGAGGTAGCGATGCTCGTCGCGAAGGGACGGCTCGGCGTGGACATCGATGTCCTGCGGTGGCGCGTCGAGGTGCTGGCCGACGGCCTCGTCGAGGTGCCGGTGAGCGGTGACATCGCGGTGCGGGCGCCGCTGCTCGCCGACATGCACGGCGACCCGGCGGATCGCGTCATCGCCGCGACCGCCATCACGCTCTCCGACTGCCGCCTCCTCACGGCCGACGAGCGGCTCCTCGACTGGCCGGGCCACCTCGAGCGCCTCGACGCGCGCACCTGACCGCGGACACACCACGGGGCCGGCCCGATGTGGCTAGAATGCACGCAGACGGGAGCGGTCCACACAGGGAGCGCCGCATGAGCGATCTGCCCGACTTCGCTTTGCTCGACCAGCGCAGCGAGGAGCGCGCGTTTCCAACAGGCCGCCCGACGCTGCTCGCCTTCGTCAAGGAGGACTGCCCCACGTGCGGCACCTCGATGCCGCTGATCGAGGGCGCGCACCGCGCCTTCGGCGGGGCGGTGGAGGTGCTCGCGATCGGGCAGGAGGCCGAGGGCAACGCGATCCTCGTCGACCGCCACGACCTGACACTCCCGCTCCTCGACGACTCAGAGCTCGACGTCTCGTACCGCTACGACCTCGAGACGGTGCCGACCGTGATCCTCACCGACGCCGACGGCGCCGAGGTCGACCGCTTCATCGGCTTCGGCCGCGAGGACTGGCGCGCGCTTTACGGACGCCTCGCCGACCTCGCGGAGACCGACGCCGGCGAGGTGGACTGGGAGCGCTACCCCGTCTCGCAGCCCGGCTGCGGCTCGCGCACGCTCGAGCCCGGCATCGCCGAGCGGCTCGCGGCGGAAGCCGAGGGCAGCCCGCTGCGCGCGCGCCGGATCGAGGTTGGCAGCGCGGACGACGTCGACGAGTTCATGTTCGACCAGGGCTTCACCGACGGGCTGCCCGTGGTCGCGCCCAGCCCGGAACGTGTCTTGCGCATGCTCGGCGGGACGCGACGCGACGCGCAGGAGGTGGTCGCCATCGTCCCGCCCAACATGGGCGAGGCGACCGTCGAGAAGATCGCGATCAACGCGGTGCTCGCCGGTTGCAAGCCGGAGTACCTGCCCGTGGTGATCGCGGCGGTCGAGGCGGTCTGCACCGAGCAGTTCAACGCGCACGGGGTGATGGCCACGACGATGGGCGCCTCTCCCGCGGTGATCGTCAACGGGCCGATCCGCGACCGCATCGGGATGAACTCGGGCCTCGGCGCGCTCGGGCAGGGCAACCGCGCGAACGCCACGATCGGGCGGGCCGTCCGCCTCGTGCTGCGCAACGTGGGCGGGGCGAAGCCGGGCGGGACCGAGCGCTCCATGCTGGGATCGCCCGCGAAGTTCACGCTCGCCTTCGCCGAGCGCGAGGAACACAGCCCCTGGGAGCCGTTCCACGTCACGCATGGCTACGAGGCCGCCGAGAGCGTCGTCTCGGTGTTTCCGGCGTCGCCGGGTCCCCTCGTGTGCGTCGACCAGACCTCACGTACCGCCGAGGCGCTCGCGGGCAGCCTCGCGATGTCCGTGCAGGCGATCGGTCACCCGCGGTCGCGTTCGGGCGAGATCCTGATGGTGCTCTGCCCCGAGCACGTCGATACCATCGGCCGCGACGGCTGGACGCGCGCCGACCTGCAGCGGCGGCTCTGGGAGCTTACGCACCGCCCGGTGCGTGAGCTCCTGATCGACGACCGGGCCGGCGCGGGCATCCCACCGGAGAGCTTCGGCCCGGACGGACCGAGCGAGGAGCAACTCGACGAGCTCATACCGAAGTTCCAGTCACCGGATAACATCCACATCGTGATCGCCGGCAGCGGCGCCGGGAAGTTCACCTCGATCTTCCCGGGCTGGGCGAGCGGGCTGGATAGCAGGAAGATCGAGGAGGTCGCATGACCACGATTCTTGACCCGACGGACGAACGGGAACCGATCGGGAGGCAACTCACCAAGCGCCCCGAGCACATCACGGGAACCGTCGGTCTGCTCGACATCAGCAAGCCGCGCGGCAACGTGTTGCTCGACCGCATCGAGTCGCTGCTCAACGAGCGCGTCCCCGAGGTGCAGGTCAACCGCTACATGAAGCCGACCTTCGCCAAGCCCGCGCCGGACGAGCTGCGCCGCAAGATGATGGAGGAGGTGGACTTCGTCATCGAAGCCCTTGCCGACTGAGGGTCGTGTACGACGTGCAGTGTGCACGACACAGTCTGGTTCGAGATTCAGGGCATTCCCTCGGTGATGATGGCCTCCGACGAGTTCGTGGACGCCGCTGAGGCGCAGGCGGGCTCGCTCGGCCTGCCCGCCATGGCGCGCGCGTTCGTCGACCACCCCATCCAGGATGCGACGGACGAGGAGCTCCACGCGAAGGCGGACGCCGTCATCGACGAGGTGATCGCGGCGCTGATCGACTAACGGCGGCGCGGGCATCGCCCGCGTGAGCACGCAACGCGCAGGGCGCGTGGCACCCCGGTGCTACGCGCCCTCGTCGTCTCCGCGGGCGGCACTGAGCGCCCGCTCGCGCCGCGCGAAGGTGCGCTCGGCGAGGGGGACGAGCTCGGCGATCTCGAGCCCGTAGGCCTCGAGGCCGGAGCGCTTCACCGGGTTGTCCGTGATGAGCCGCATCTCGCGGACGCCGAGGTCGACGAGGATCTGCATCCCGATCCCGTAGTCGGGCAGGCCCAGCGCCTCGATCGGCGCGAGCGCATCGCCGTCGGCCGAAGCGGGCTGGATGCCCTTCTGGTGCAGCCCGACGGCGCGACCCGGCTGGTAGAGGTAGACGACGACGCCGCGGCCCGCCTCGCGCACGAGGTCCATCGCGGCGCGCAGCTGGTAGCCGCAGTCGCAGCTCAGCGAGCGGAAGACGTCGCCGGTCACGCACTGGTCGTGCACACGCACCAGCACCGGGTCGGGCGTCGTGATGTCCCCGAGCACGAATGCGATGTGCTCGCGGGTGTCGACGAGGGTGCGGTACGCGACCGCCGTGAAGTCGCCGAAGCGGCTTGGCAGGCCCGCCTCGGTGACGCGCTCGATCAGCGTGTCGGTGCGGAGGCGGTGCGCGATCACGTCGTTGACCGTGACCACCTTGATGTCGTGCTCGCGTGCGAACGCCACGAGGTCCGGCGTGCGCGCGACCGAGCCGTCCTCGCGCAGCATCTCGCAGATCACCGCCGCCGGGGAGCACCCGGCGAGGCGGGCCATGTCCACCGAGGCCTCGGTGTGGCCGGCGCGGACCAGCACGCCGCCCTCGCGGGCGCGCAGCGGGAAGATGTGGCCCGGGCGGGTGAGCTGCTCGGGCGTCGACGCGGGGTCGACGAGTACCTGGATCGTGCGCGCCCGGTCCGCGGCCGAGGCGCCGGTGGCGATGCCGTCGCGGGCCTCGACGGAGACGGTGAATTGCTTCGACAGCGGCGAGGTGTTGCGGCCGCTCATCAGCGGGACGTTCATCGCGTCCAGACGCTCGCCGGCCATGGCGACGCAGATCATGCCGCGAGCGCGGGCGGACATGAACGCGATCATCTCGGCGTCGATGAACTGCGCCGGAATGCACAGGTCGCCTTCGTTCTCGCGACCCTCGTCGTCGACGATGATGACGGGGCGCCCCCGCCGGAACTCGTCGATCGCCTCAATGGCGCTCACTCGCTCGGGAGGACCGAGTTGGAGCGTCCCCGCTTCCGCTGTCGTCATCGCCACCCGCCGTACCGTCCGCACCTCGTCACACCTACCGCGCGAGGGTATCACCGCACGACCGGACGATGCCGCTCCCGCTGCGACCCAGTCCGCATTAGCATGTCGCGAGCGACGTCCATGGGATCGCCGCCGGGAGCTGCCATGAGCACCGAAGTCTCGTTCGAGTTGCCCGAGGCTGCGCTCGCCGCGCATCGATGGCGCCTCGCGTGCGAAGGCGACGCGCAGCCCCATCCACCGCTGATCGCCGAACTCTACGCCGACCTGCTCGGCGAGCACGCCGTCGTGGTCGGCGGCTACCTGTACGAACGGGCGGACACCCCGGCGAACGGCGAGCACGGTGCGCCGGGCGCCCTCGACCGCCTCCACAATGAGTGGCTCCCACGCGTCGAGGAGCTCGCGAGCGCGCTCGGCGAGGTCGATCCCGCGGCGCTCGACGGCGATGCGCTCACCGCGCTCATCGAGCGGTGGCGCGAGGTTGCCGCCGGGCTGCGCGACGACGTGCTCGATCCTGCGCGCGGAACCGCCGACGCATTCGTCGCAGGGTTCGTCGCGCGGTTCGGGGACGACCGGCGCTCGGCCGCGCGGTCGCTGATCGACGCGATCCCCTCAAGGGCGTCGAGGCGCGCGGCCGTCGTGTGGGAGATGAGCCGGCTGCTGCGCAGCCAAGGCAGCAGGCTCTCGGCGACCTTCGGGCCGACGGGTGGGCAGCGCGAGTACATGCAGCTGCGCCAGCGGGCGCAGCGCGACTTCCCCCACGCCGTCCCCGGCTACCGGCAGGACGTGCCCTCGTGGAGCGAGGACCACGCCATGGTCACCAGCGCGGTGCGGCAGGCCGCGGCGATGCCCGACGCCGCGAGCCCGATCCAGGCGGAGCAGCGGCGTCGCGCCGAGCGCAACGCGGCGCAGGCCGAGTTGGCCGCCTCGGCGACCGAGCCGCGGGTCGCCGCGCTGATGGCGCAGCTCCCCGGCGCGCAGGAACACGCGCTCGCGCTGGACGCGCTGGCCGAGCCCACCGTGCGCCTGATCGCCGCCGCGCGGGCGATGTGGCTGGGCGTCGGCGCATGGCTCGTGGCGGGCGGCGCGGTCGCCGAGCCGGCCGACGTCTTCTACCTCCACCGCGGCGAGCTCGTTACCGCCCTGCACGGCGGGGACGGTCCGGGCTCCGGCTCGATCAGGGAACGCCGAGCCGCGCATGCGGCGTCCGAGGAGGCGACCCCGCCCGCAACCCTCGGCGGGGCGTAGGCGGCTACGCTTCGTCCGGCCGCGCCTCGTCGCCGAGGCTACCCGGCTGGTAGTAGACGTTGCCCTCGGCCGACGGCGGGCGGTGCGACTGGTCGGGGACGACGTGGCCCTCGAAGTCGTGGGCGTAGCGATACCCATCGCCGTAGCCGAAGTCGCGCATGAGCCGTGTCGCGGCGTTGCGGAGGTGCATCGGCACCGGGTCGTTGCGCGTGCGCTCGACGTCGGCGGCCGCGCGCGTGTAGGCCGCGTAGGCCGAGTTCGACTTCGGGGCCCGCGCCAGGTACACCGTCACCTCGGCGAGCGGCAGGCGCGCCTCGGGCATACCGAGGAAGTGCACGGCCTGCTGCCCCGACACCGCGACGACGAGCGCCTGCGGGTCGGCGAGCCCGACGTCCTCGGCGGCGAGGATGACCATCCGGCGCGCAACGAACAGCGGGTCCTCGCCGGCCTCGAGCATGCGCGCCAGCCAGTACAGCGCCCCGTCCGGGTCGGAGTCGCGCACCGACTTGATGTACGCGGAGATGTGGTCGTAGTGGGCGTCGCCCATGCGGTCGTAGAGCACGGTCGGGCGCTGCCCGGTGGTCTCGACAGCCTCGCGCGTGACGCGGCGGACGCCGTCGGCGTCCGGGCGCGTGGAGGTGGCCGCAAGCTCGAGCAGGTTGAGCGCGGACCGCGCGTCGCCACCCGCGAGCCCGACGATCGTGTCGATCGCGTCGTCGGCAACATCGAGGTCGAGGGCGCCGAGTTGCTCGTCGCGCTCCAGCGCGCGCATCACGATCGTGCGGATGTCGGCCTCTGAGAGCACGTCGAGCTTGAAGACGCGCGCGCGCGAGATGAGCGGCGCGACGACATAAAACGACGGGTTTTCCGTCGTCGCGCCGATGAGCGTGACCGTGCCGTCCTCGACGTGGGGGAGCACGTGGTCCTGCTGCGCGCGGTTGAAGCGGTGCAGCTCGTCGATGAACAGGATCGTCTCGACGCCGCCGGCCGAGCGTCGCTGGCGCGCGTCGGCCACCACCCGGCGGATGTCCGCGACCCCGGCATCGACGGCCGAGAGCGGCTCGAAATAGCGCTCCGTGCGTCGCGCGATAATGGCGGCGAGCGTCGTCTTGCCCGTGCCGGGCGGCCCCCACAGCACGAGCGAGGGCGTCTCGTCGCGCTCGATCATGCCTCGCAACGGACTGCCCGGCCCGACCACCGCCTCCTGTCCGACGAAGTCGTCGAGGTCCCTCGGGCGCTGGCGGGTGGCAAGCGGGGCCGAGCCGGCGCGCCGATCGCCGACCGCGCCCTCGGGGAGTCTGGGCTCGTCGCCGGCGAAGAGGTCGCGTTGAAGCCCGGGAGGCGCGTCGCCGCGCCGTCGCGGCTGCCTGCCGGTGGGGGTCATGGGGGGAGTGTAGGGGATGCGCGGCGGTGGTGCGGAGTGTGCGCGAGCCTAGTCCGCCCAGTCGGAGATGGAGCCGATGAACGCCTGGTCTTCTTCCGCATGAGGACTGTTAGCCGCGATGCGCGACTGTCGCCGCACCTCGGCGACGAACTCGGGTGACGACGTGTCGGGTAGCCCCTCGCGCCAGGGCTCGATGACCGCATCGCTCTGTCGTCGTCCATCACGTGGCTCGGACATGGCGTACTCCCATACGCGGTGGCGCATCCCCAAAACTACCAGTCGACCCCATGCGTGCCCCACCGCGCACTTCGAGGGTGTGCGCGCGGCGGGATCCGGCTAGACTCGCCAGCCGACGCGGACATACACCCGAGGCGCGGCGGACGGCCCGCCTCGGCGCACCCGAGGAGGATCACATGTCGCTTGACGGGAAGGTCGCCATCGTCGCCGGCGCGAGCCGCGGCATCGGCGCCGACATCGCCCGCCACCTGGCCGCCGCCGGCGCGAAGACCGCCGTGGCCGCGCGCACCGAGACCGTGCAGGACCCGCGCCTGCCAGGCACCATCCATTCCGTCGCCCAGGCCATCGCCGACGACGGCGGGACCGCGCTCCCGGTGGTGCTCAACCTCCGCGACGCCGAGAGCATCATGGCGTGCGCCCAGACCGTCATGGACGAGTGGGGCCGCATCGACATCCTCGTCAACAACGCCGCGATCTTCATCCCCGGCACCATCGAGTCGGCGCGCGAGCGCCACATCCACTTGAGCCTCGAGGTGAACTACATCGGGTACATCATGATGATGCGGGCCGTCATCCCGCACATGCGCGAGGGCGGCGGCGGACACATCATCAACATCTCCTCGCGCGGCGCGATCCCGCCCGGCCCCGGCCCGTACGGGGACGAGGTGCGACGCGGCGGCGACCTGCTCTACGGCGGCATCAAGGCCGGCCTCGAGCACTTCTCGCAGTCGCAGGCCGTCGAGCTGCAGGACGACAACATCGCCGTGAACGTGCTCTCGCCTGAGAGCGGCTACCGCACGCCGGGCCTGATCTTCGCCGGCAACGACCCCGAGAACCCGGACCTCAACTTCGAGGCGGCCGACCCCATGGGCGAGGCGACAGTGTGGGTCTGCGAGCAGGAGCCGAGCGGCTACACCGGCAACATCCTGTACGACCGGTCGGTGCTCGCCGGCGCGTAGCGCGTCCTCACCGGGATACGGACCCGACGCGGCCCGCCCTCAGGGGCGGGCCGTCGCTGGTGAGCTGCCCAGGATCTAGCCTCGCAGCGCCGCGCGCGGCGGTTCGGCCGAGGCGTCACGGTCGTAGGAGCTCCCGACGAGCCGGCCGTCGGCGACCTCGATGTGCTGTGGGGTGCCCGGGTTCGGGCGGCCGTCGGTCTCGCCCAGCGTTACGATCTCGGCGTGCAGGCGACCGCGCTCGATTTCGAGCAACCCGACGGTGCCAAGGCGGGTCTCCTTGTTGTGCGGGAGGTTCGGGCTCCCGGAGTTCACCAGCAGCACGCCGTCGCGGTACTCCAGCCACTCGACGTGCGTGTCGCCGCCGATCATCACGTCGAGGTCCGCGCCGTTGAAGTGCAAGGCCGCGAGCTCGGCCGCGGGGGCGGTGCGGGGCCGCAGGTCGTGCGTCATGCCGATGCGCCACCCCTCGAGCTCCACGATCTGGTGGTCGGCGACGCGGGGGTCGTCGAAGACGTCGTGGTTGCCGCGGGCGGCGAGGACGGGCGCGAACTGCTCGCACCAGTCGAGCACCGTGCGGGTGCTGATGTCGCCGGCGTGGAGGATCAGGTCGACGGTCGACAGGAACTCGGCCGGCTCCGGCCCGAGCCCGTCGAGGTGGCGGATCAGGGACGGGAGGTGCGTGTCGGAGATGAGACCCACTCGCATCGTCGAACGTTAGCCGCGCCGGGCGGGGCGGGCAAGGCGAGCGCCGCTCGTGCCTGGAGCCCGGTCATGTCTACCATCGAAACGGAGAATGAGTGGGCAATCAGACATGAGCATGGCGACAGATCGACACTCCGGGAAGCTGGCTTCGATTCACCCCGGCGAAGTGCTGGCCGCGGAGTTCCTGCGCCCGATGAACATCAGCCAGTACCGGCTGGCGAAGGCCATCGGCGTGGACGCTCGGCGCATCCACGCGATCGTGCATGGGGAGCGGGCCATCACTGCCGAGACGGCCCTCCTGCTTTCGCGCTACTTCGGCAACAGCGCGGAGTTCTGGCTGGGCCTGCAGAACCAGTACGACCTTGAGCTCGCGAGCGACCGGCTGTCCGAGCGTCTGGCTTCCGTCACGCCTGTCGCCGCCTCCTGACACGTCCATCGCCCGAACGTTGACGCGCTCGCGTGCGAGTGTTCTAGTGCGCCGTGTAACGCGCCGCCTGTCTCGCGGCGCCCTCGAAGGAGAGAGCCATGGCCACCCAGGAACGCCTGGCGGCGATCGCCGGGATACACGAATACCCGCTGCGCGTCGCGCCCGGAGTCAGCGCGATGCAGATCAAGGTCGAATCGATCCGCGCGGCCCTGGAGGACGCGGGCCTCTCGTGGTCCGACGTCGATGGCCTCTACGACTGCGACGAGGGTGAGGGCGGCGGCGGCCTCGGGATGGCCGCCTACCTGGGTATCAAGCCCACCGTTACGGACACCACGCAGGTCGGCGGCTCGGCCTTCGAATTCCAGACCGCACACGCCCTGCGCGACATCGCCGGGGGCGCCTGCAACGTCGCCGTGCTGAGCTACGGCTCGACCTCGCACTCGGACCGCCGCGCCATCGGCACCGGGGGGATGACGGGGCAGGGCCGCGCCAACTGGCAGGGCAACATGGAGGATCCCTACGGGCTCACCCTCATCTCCGGCTATGCCATGGTGAAGATGCGCCACATGCACGAGTACGGCACGCCCGAGGAGGCCTTCGCCGAGCTGTCCGTGGTCACTCGCGCGCACGCGATGCGCAACCCCGAGGCCGTGAAGGCCATGGTCGACCTGGAGTTCGGCGCCGTGCACCCCGTCAGCGAGATCACGATCGACGACGTGCTCGAATCGCGCGTCATCGCCGACCCGCTGCACCTCCTCGAGTGCTGCATGGTCAGCGACGGCGGCGGCGCGCTCGTCATCGTCTCGCCCGAGGTGGCGCAGGACATCGCCAAGCCGCCGGTGTGGATCATCGGGACCGGCGAGGCGACGAAGTACCGCGAGAATGGCGGCGACATCACCACGACCGCCGGCGCGCAGAGCGCCCCCATCGCCTTCGGCCAGGCGGGCGTCACCGCCGACGAGATCGACATCGCGATGATCTACGACTCGTTCTCGATCACCACCGCGACGTGCATCGAGGACCTCGGGTTCTGCGGGAAGGGCGAGATCGGCGACTTCGTGCAGGGCGGCCGGCTGCGCTTCGACAACCCGCTCAGGCCGACGCTGAACACGGACGGCGGCGGGCTTTCCTCGAACCACCCGGGCATGCGCGGGCTCTTCCTCCTGCTCGAGTCCGTGCGACAGCTCCGCGGCGAGTCCACCTCGCAGGTCGAGGGTGCGAGCCTGGCGGTGGCGCACGGCAATGGCGGCACGCTGGGCGGGTCGCACTCGGGCGGCACGATCGTCCTCGCGCGCGACTAGCGGCGAGGGCACTCCGACCAGCCGAGACGACGGGAGAACAAAGAAATGCCGAACCGTCCACAGCCCCGATTCCCCGAGCCGAACACCGAGCCGTACTGGGAGGGTGTGAAGCAGCGCGAGCTCCGCTTCCAGAGTTGCAACCTCTGCGACGAGGTGGTCTTCACGCCCCGGCTGCACTGCACCGCGTGCGGGACGGACGACCTCGAGTGGCGCACCTCCGCCGGCGAGGGCGTCGTCTACACGTACTCGGTGGTGCGGCAGAACCGGAACCCGCGCTTCGCCGACCTCGGCGCCTACGCCGTCGCGTACGTGGACCTCGACGAGGGGTTCCGTGTCTTCACGAACATCGTCGGCGTCGACGACCCGACGCAGGACATCGAGTGCGGCATGCGCGTGCGCGTGGCGTTCGAGGAGCAGGACGAGGGCGAGTACCCGATCCCGGTGTTCGAGCCCGCCTGACCCCGCGAGGGCGGGCGGGCAGCCGGACTC
>VXMU01000109.1:0-7951 GCA_009840945.1 Chloroflexota bacterium
GCCCCCCCCCCCCCCCCCCCCCCCCCCGCCCGGCGGTGGGGCGGTCGATGGCTTCCTTCACGTCTCCTCGTGCGCCGGTGAGGCGCTTGCGCGGCGGTACGCCTGTCACGGGGCGTACGGCGCCCGATGGGTGTCGCGCGGTCGGGAGGTGCGGGACGACGGGGCCGGGAGCGCGACTAGCGGCGCAGCCCGAGCTTCGCGATGAGCGTGCGGTAACGCTCGACGTCCTTCTTGCTGAGGTAGCGGAGTTGCCGGCGACGGCGTCCGACGAGCTTGAGCAGCCCGCGGCGCGTGTCGTAGTCGTGCGAGTGCTCACGGAGATGGTCGGTGAGCCGACGGATGCGCTCGGTCAACAGTGCGACCTGCACCTCCGGCGAACCGGTGTCTCCATCATGCGTCTGGTAGTCGCGGACGATCTCTTGCCGGCGTTCCGCGGTGATGAGCGAGGCGATGCGAGTTGGTCCTGTTCCTGTTGCCTATTGCCACCTACACACTCAGCGCCTGGGTCCTCCCGGGACCGGGCGGCAGCCGCGACGCCGTTGCTGGGCGGATCGGCACGCGCACGCACCGTGCGGCTACGCGATCAAGCTAGCACAGGGTGTGGTGTCGGCCAACCGTCAGTCCCGGGGCCGCCTGGTGGTGCCTCGTCGCTACGCCGTCGTCGGGCGGCCCGGGCGCGAGGGGGCCGCGCGGGGCTCGGCGCGTCCCTGCTCGGCCGGGCGTCGCAGCCCCGCTCGCCTCGCCAGAACCGCGCCCAGCGCCGGGTAGCCCCGGCGCTGCAGCCACACCGCCGCCCCGAGGGCGACCGCGCACACCACGAGCCCGACCACGCCGTCGAAGATGTAGTGATTGCCCGTCCCCACCACCGAGATCGACTGCAGCACGAACACGGCGATCGCCGCGAGGCGCAAGAGGAGATTGCGGGTCGAGACGAACACGCCGGCCGCCAGCAGCAGCGACCAGCCGACGTGCAACGACGGCACGGCGGCGAACGGGTTCACGAACGGCTGCATCGACTGGGCCTGGTAGGAGAGGTTGTCGTAGACCTCGAGCGTGTCGACAAAGCCCCACTCCGGCAGGAAGCGCGGCGGGGCGACGGGATAGGCCCAGTAGAGCAGCAGCGCCATCCCGCCCGAGATCAGCATCGCGTCGCGCGTGAGCGTGTAGGCGCGGCGGTGCTTCCAGAACAGCACCAAGCCCACCACCGCGATGAGCGGGAAGTCAAGCCAGAAGTAGACGAAGTTCAGCGCACGGCCCAGCAGGTCGTAGTCCAGCACCCAGCGCTGGAAGGCGGGCTCCACGAAGACGCCGAGGTTGATCTGGAGGTCGATGATCCAGCGCGCGTGGTGAATCGCGTCGGCGGTGCGGTCGACGACGGCGCCGCGGACCAGGAAGTAGCAGAGGAACGCGAAGACGACGATTCCGAGCTCGGTGATGTCCCAGCGCGTGACGCCGGAGCGCTCCGGGTTCGTCGAGTAGAAGAGGTAGCGGGCCAGACGGCGGGGAACACGGGACACGGAGGGCTACGCCTTCCTCGCAGCAGGTGCGGCGGCTTGGATTTTCGCATTGTAACGTACAGACCACGTCAACACCGGCGCCACGCGCCGCACGAAGGAGCTACAGCATGCAGATCGAGGTGACGAGCGGCGAGCTGGCCGCCCAGGACGTCGACACCATCGTCGTGTCGGTGCCCGAGGGGTCGCGACGCCCCGGCGGGGCCGCGGGCGCGATCAACACGGCGAGCGGGGGCGCGATCAACACCATGATCGCCTCGGGCGCCATCCGCCTCAGCGACGGCGCACTGACACCGGTACCGGTGGGCGATGAGATCGCCGCGCGGCGCGCGTTCGTGCACGGCCTGGGCGACCGCAGCAAGCTCACCCCGCGGCGCACCCGATCGCAGGCCGGCGCGCTCTCGCGCGCCCTGCGCGGCGTCGACGCCGGCAGCGTGGCCATCGCCGCGCAGCCGGACTGGCTGGGCTCCGACCTCGAGCGCGGCGGGCAGGCGATCGCCGAGGGCTTCACGCTCGGCCTCTACCGCTTCGACCAGCACCACACCCGTTCGCAGGACCGCCCGAGCGGGACCGTCGCGTCGCTGCTCATCGTCGAGCGCTCCGAGCGGCGCGCGGCGCGTGTCCGCGCCGGCGTCGAGCGCGGGGTGATCATGGGCGAGGCCCAGAACCTCACCCGCGACCTCGCCAACTCGCCGGCGAACCTCATGACGCCAACCGACATGGCGGCGAGGGCTCAGGAGATCGCCGAGGCCACCGGACTGGAGTGCGAGATCATCGAGCGCGAGGAGGCGGAGCGCCTGGGAATGGGCTCCTACCTCTCGGTCGCGCAGGGGTCGGACCAGCCGCCGAAGTTCATCGTGCTCCGTTACCGGGGCGCGCCCGGGCGGCGCAGCGTCGCGCTGATCGGCAAGGGCATCACGTTCGACTCGGGCGGCATCTCCATCAAGCCCGCCGGTGGCATGGAGCGGATGAAAGCCGATATGAGCGGCGCCGCGGCCGTCCTCGGCGCGATGCAGGCCATCGCCCGCCTCGCTCCCACCATCAACGTGACCGGCATCGCGCCGTGCACGGAGAACCTTCCGAACGGGAGCGCCACCAAGCCCGGCGACGTCTTCTACGCGATGGACGGACAGTCGGTCGAGGTGATCAACACGGACGCGGAGGGTCGGCTCGTCCTCGCCGACGCGCTCGGCTACGCCCGCGCCCACAACTGCTCGCCGCTCATCGACGTGGCGACGCTCACCGGGGCGATGTCGATCGCGCTCGGCAACGTGCGCGCCGGCGTCTTCGCCAACAACGACCGCCTCTTCCGCGACCTCGACCGCGCGGGAGACGAGGCCGGCGAGCCGATCTGGCGCTTCCCGCTGGACGACGAGTACGACAACCAGATCAAGTCGGACGTGGCGGACATCAAGAACACCGGCGGGCGCGGCGCGGGCTCGATCACGGCGGCGAAGTTCCTGCAGCGCTTCGCGCACGACACGCCGTGGGCGCACTTCGACATCGCCGGCGTCATGGACAACGACCGCGACCGCGGCGAGAAGGTGAAGGGCGTCGCCGGCACGGCGACGCGCACCCTCGTCGAGTACGTGCTCGCCCGCGCGGGCTAGCGCGGGCGCCTCTGGCTCCCTCTCCCGCAGTGCGGGAGAGGGCGGGGGGTGAGGGTCTGGCGGGCTCCTCGACAGCCCCGCGCCACGTGCGGAGTCGGGCGAGGCCGGACCCCTCACCCTTGCCCTCTCCCCCGCAGACGGGGGCGAGGGAACCTGATCGTGGTGAGTGGCGCTACCCGCGCGCCGCGAGGAGCTCCTGCACGCGGTCCAGGATGCGCACGCCGCAGTCGTACTTCGACATCAGCGGCAGCTCGTCCTGGTTCCCATCGCGGTCGAGGATCGTGATGCGATTGGTGTCGACGGCGAAGCCGGCGTCGGTGGCGGAGACATCGTTCGCGACGATGAGGTGGGCGTTCTTCTCGACCAGCTTCTTCTGGGCGTTGTCGACCAGGTCCTGCGTCTCCGCGGCGAACGCGACCTTGATCAGCCGCTCGCCCTGCACGGTGGCGATGATGTCCGGGTTGCGGACGAGGTCGATGCCCCACGTCTCGCGTCCTCCGCGCTTCTGCTTCTCCTTCGCCGCCTCGACGGGGCGGTAGTCGGCGACGGCGGCCGCCATGATGAGCGCGTCGCTCGTGGCGGCGTGCTCCTCGACGGCCTCGAGCATCTCCTGCGCGGTCTCGACGGGGGCGACGCGCACCCCGGCCGGAGCGGCCAGCTCGGCGCTGGTGATGAGCACGACGTCCGCGCCGCGGTCGCGCGCGGCCTCGGCGACGGCGTAGCCCATCTTCCCGCTCGAGCGGTTGCCGACGAAGCGCACCGGGTCGACCGGCTCGCGGGTGCCGCCGGCGGTGACCGCGATGCGGGCGCCCGCCAAGGCGCCGTCGAGGCGGCCCGCAGCAGCCTTGATGTGGTCGACGATCGTGACCGGCTCCATGAGCCGGCCCGCGCCGATCTCGCCGGACGCGAGGCGGCCCTCGAGCGGCCCAAGGAAGGTGACGCCGCGCTCCTGCAGCGTGCGCACGTTGGCCTGCGTGGCCGCGTTCGCCCACATGCCCGCGTCCATCGCCGGGGCGACGAGCAGCGGCCCGCGCATGGCGAGGCCGGTGAGCGTCACGCAGTCGTCGGAGATGCCGTGCGCGAGGCGCCCGAGCACGGACGCCGTGGCAGGGGTCACGAGCATGAGGTCGGCCTCGCGCCCGAGCGCGACGTGCGGCTCGGCGTGCTCGCCGTCGGGCGCCCAGATGTCTACGAGGGGTTCGTGGCCGGTGACGCCGCGGAACGTAGCGGGGCCGACGAATTCGGTGGCGGCGCGGGTCATCACGGTGCGCACCGTCGCGCCCGCCTGCACGAGGCGGCTGGCCACCTCGACGGCCTTGTAGGCGGCGATCGAGCCGGTCACGCCCAGCACGATGGTGCGCCCGGCGAGTGGTCCTGTTGCTTCGCTCATGTGTTGGCCTCGTAGACGAGCCGCAAGGCCTCGAAGTTGAGGTCCGGCTCGATCGCGTCGACGCAGCCCGAGGCAGCGGCGATCTCGTTCGCGTACCCACCCGTGGCGATCACGGTCGCGTCATCGCCAATCTCCTCCTTGAAGCGCCGCACCATGCCGCGCACCATCTCGACGTAGCCGTAGAACATCCCGGCCTGCATCCCGTCCACGGTGTTGCGCCCGATCACGCTGCCCGAGGGCGGAGCGGTCACCTCGACGTCATCGAGCATCGCCGCGCCGTCGAACAGCGCGCGGGCCGAGATGCCGATGCCCGGCGCGATAGTACCCCCCAGGTAGGCGCCGTCGCGCCCCACCGCGTCGAAGACCAGCGCGGTCCCGAAGTCCACGACGATCACGGGCGGCGTGTGGCGGTGCACCGCGGCCACCGCGTGGAGGATCCGGTCGGGGCCCACCTTCGACGGGTCGTCGTAGCGGAGCGGCACGCCGGCCTGCGTCTCGGCGCTCACCACCACCGGCTCGACGCCGAAGATCGCCCGGCACGCCCCGGCTGCGGCGGCCGCCAGCACCGGGACGGTCGAGGAGAGCACGGCGCCCTCGATGGCGCCGGGATCGACGCCTCCCGCGCGGAGCTGGGCCGCGATGTGCGAGCCGCATGCCTCGGCGTCCATCTCGCGGTCGCTGGCGAGGCGGAAGCGCGCGGTGAGGGCGTCGCCGTCGAAGACGGCGGCGGCGATGCTGGTGTTGCCGATGTCGATCGTGAGGAGCACGGACGCCCCCGATGGTCGCGCTGCACCGCGGGAACGCGTGGTCCGGCGGGTGGCCGAGCCGCCCGTAACCGGTCAGATGCGCGGCGATTATACACAGAGCGTCCCAAAACCCCGCGTGCGCCGACGTTGCCGTATTGCCGTCCGGGAGCGCGTCGGGCTAGTCTCTGTGCCGCGCTTCACTAGTCACACCCGCTGCGGAGCTTCAGGGGCCTCGTGGGCGGGAACGTGTGAACGGCCGGTGGGGTGATCCCGTTCGCGGGTGGGCCGTCGTTCCCGCGCACTTACCCACAGTTATCACCAACTGTGGGTATTCGTGCCATGTCCCCTTAAGCGCCGCTTCTGGAGCATTGCGGTGTCTGAAGATTCGGCCCAACTCTGGGAGCTGGCGCGACGGTCGCTCCGGCAGCACGTCTCCGATGCCAACTACGACACCTGGCTCGCCCCCACCGAGGGTGTGCGCATCGAGGGCGACACACTCATCGTCGGCACGCGCTCGGAGTTCATCACCGAGTGGCTCCAGCAGCGCCTGTTGCCGCTGATCCGCCGCACTCTCGCCGACCTCGGCGACCGTCCGCTGGATGTCGCGTTCGAGCCGCTGCGCACCCCGGACGACGAGGCTCCCGTGCTCCAGCGCGGGGGCGACCCCGGCCGCGCCACCCTGGACGGATACCGCCGACCGCGGCTCCGCGAGCAGTACCAGTTCCGCTCGTTCGTCGTCGGCCCGAACAGCCGGCTCGCCTTCACGGCGGCCGATGGCGTCGCGCGGGCGCCGGGCCAGCAGCACAACCCGCTGTTCCTGTACGGCGCGGTGGGGCTAGGCAAAACCCACCTCCTGCAGGCGATCGGCCACGCGCTGCTCGGCCGCAAGCTGCAGCTGCTCTACATCTCCGCCGAGCAGTTCACGAACGACCTGATCCAGTCCATCCAGCAGCGCAAGCAGGAGGAGTTCCGCCTCCGCTACCGCACCGCCGACGCCCTGCTCATCGACGACATCCAGTTCGTGAGCGGCAAGGAGGCGACGCAGGAAGAGCTGTTCCACACCTTCAACAACCTCTACGAGGCCGGCCGGCAGATCGTGATCACCTCGGACAAGAGCCCGCAGCTCATCCCGGACCTCGAGGAGCGCCTGCGGTCCCGCTTCGAGTGGGGGCTCATCGCCGACATCCAGGCGCCGGACGTGGAGACTCGCATCGCCATCCTCCGCTCCAAGGCCGGGGAGCAGCACGTCCAGCTCGACAACGACTCGCTGAATGTGATCGCGCGGCGCTACACACACAACATCCGTGAACTCGAAGGTTCGCTCACGCGCGTACTCGCTTACGCACGTCTCGTCGAGGAGGCGGTCACGCCTTCGCTCGTCCAGTCCGCGCTCGCCTCGCTGGACCCGGCGGAGCCGCAGCTCCCGCCGTCGCCCGACGTCATCATCGACGTGGTCTGCCGCTACTTCGGCATCGGCCGGGAGGCGCTGCTCTCCAAGAGCCGCGCCAAGCGCGTGGCGTACCCGCGCCAGCTCGCCATGTACCTGATCCGGGAGATGTCACACCGCTCGCTCGTCGAGATCGGCTCGGCCCTCGGCGGGCGCGACCACTCCACGGTGCACCACGGGTGGCGCAAGATGAGCCGCTCGCTCCAGATCGAGCCCGAGACCCGCCAGGACGTCGCGTCGCTGCGCGAGCTCATCGACCGGGCCCGCCAGGCGGCCTGACCTCGACCCTTCGGGCATGCCCGTGTCTCCCGCCGCCTCGGCGTCACCCGCGCCCACGATCGGGGACATCCCGTGGATAACAGGGGATGGCTCTCTCACGTCGCGTGGACGAACCTCGCGCTCGCACCGCACGCATCCGGGCGCACCGGCCGCCGAATCCGCCTCAGGCCGCGTCATCCACGGCCCGCGCACGCCGCCTCGGGACTGCCGTCCACAGGGCTTCGCCGTGACCAGCGCTCGCGTTCCCGCCGGTTACCCACGCCGCCGACAGCTCTACCACTACGACGATCCCCCTTCCGCCTACACTGGTGTCTCAATGAGTGAGCCGGAGCCCGATACCCACAGTGATTGACCAGGTCGAGTTCGTGGTGCAGGCCGGCGCGGGCGGCGCCGGGATCGCGTCGATGCGGCGCGAGAAGTTCGTGCCGCACGGTGGGCCCGATGGTGGCGACGGCGGACGTGGCGGCAGCGTGGTGTTGGTCGCCGACAGCAAGGTTGCGGGTCTCGGTGCGTATCGCGACGGCAGGGCGCGCCGGGCCGAGGTTGGCCATGCGGGTAACTCGGCGCTGCGCAAGGGCGCGGCCGGCGAGGACCTCGAATTGCCGGTGCCGGTGGGCAGCATCGTCTGGGACGGCGCGCAGCGCCTTGCCGACCTGACCGAGCAGGGTGAGCGCGTCGTGGTGGCGCGAGGGGGCCGCGGTGGGTGGGGCAACAAGCGCTTCGCCACGCCGACGCGGCGGGCGCCGCAGTTCGCCCAGAAGGGTGCGCCCGGCGAGCGGCGCGCGCTGCGCATCGAGCTGAAGCTGCTCGCCGACGTCGGCCTCGTCGGGCTGCCGAACGCCGGGAAGTCGACGCTCCTCGGGGCGTGGTCGGGGGGGGGCCCCCCGGGGGCCCCCGCGCCGGCCCCCCCCCCGCGCCCGGCGCGGGGGGGGGGGGGGGGGGGGTGGCTCGGGTTGAGGGGGGGG
>VXMU01000109.1:7961-22370 GCA_009840945.1 Chloroflexota bacterium
GGTACGGCGCACCCGCGGGTAGCGCCGTACCCGTTCACGACACTCGAGCCGGAGCTGGGCGTGGTGGAGCTGGGCTACGACAGTTTCGTCGCGGCGGACATGCCGGGGCTCATCGAGGGCGCGAGCCAGGGCGTGGGCCTTGGGCACGAGTTCCTCCGCCACGTCGAGCGCACGCGCGTGCTCGTCCACGTGCTCGACATGACGCGGGACGACCCGCTCGCCGACCGGGCGCTCATCAACGAGGAACTGGCGACGTTCGGGCACGGACTGGCCGACAAGCCGCAGGTGCTCGCGCTCAACAAGATCGACGACCCGGACGCGGCGGCCCACGTCGAGCTCCTCGAGGAGCAGGTGGAGGCGCTCGGCGTGCCGTGGCTGGCGATCTCGGCCGCCGCCGCCGAGGGCACGATGCCGCTGGCGCGTCGAGCCTTTCAGGTGCTGCAGGAGCAACTCGAACGCGAGGCCGAGGAGCCGTCCCCGCCGCCGCTCCTCCAGCCCGAGCCGCGCGTCCGCGAACGGGTGCGCGCCGAGCGCGGGGCCGACGGCACCGCCGTGGTGCACGGTCCGACCGCCGAGTGGCTGGCGATGACCCTCGACACCGAGGACGTCGAGGCGCGCGAGGAGCTGCTCGACCGCCTCAAGCGCCTCGGTGTGCAACGCGCGCTGACGCGCCTCGGTGTCCGCATGGGCGAGCGCATCCGCATCGGCGAGGTCGAGCTGACGTGGGAGTGAGCGGGCCGCGCGTCGGCGTGCTGGGTGGCACCTTCGACCCGCCCCACCTCGCGCACCTCGTGCTCGCGGCGGCCGCGCGTCGTGCGCTGGCGCTGGACCGCGTCGTGCTCGTGCCCGCCGGCGACCCGTGGCGCAAGGCGGACCGCGACGTGACGCCTGCGCGGACACGCCTGCGGCTCGTCGAGGCCGCGGCCGAGTCGCTGCCCTGGGCCGAGGTTAGCGCGGTCGAGGTCGAGCGAGCGGGGCCGACGTACACCCTCGAAACGTTCGAGGAGCTGGCGGCGGCGGAGCCCGACGCGGCGTGGTGGTTCCTGCTCGGCGAGGACGCGCTGGCGGACCTGCCGCACTGGCACGAGCCGGAGCAACTAGTGGAGGCCGTGCGATTCGGCCTCGCGCAGCGGCCCGCGTCGGCGCCGGCCGCGAGCAGCCTCGAGGCCGTCCCGGGCTTGGCGGAACGCGTCGACCTTATCCCGATGCCCGCCCTCGACGTCTCGGCGAGCGACCTGCGGGCCCGCGTCGCGCGCGGCGAGCCGACAGGCCCGCTGCTCCCGACCGCCGTGCGTGCGGTCATCGACGAGCTGGGGCTGTACCGTCCGGCCCCCTCTCCCTCCGGGAGAGGGTGGGGGTGAGGGTCCGAGGGCTCCGCAATCGCCGCCCGCGGACGCGGGGAGCAGAACCTCCCGGTCCACTCGATGGCTAGGACGGGGACCGGGGCCTCGAGGGTGCCCGAGCCGGAACCCCCTCACCCTCCAGGGAGAGGGGATCAGATCGGGGAGAGGTAGCCAGATCACCCATTACCCCTCCTCCGGCGGGCGGCCGATGAGGATCGAGGCGCGGGGGATCGGCGGGAACAGGAACGGGCGGAGCAGGGCGTCGGTGACGAACGGGAAGCCGGCCTCGTCCGCGAACCGCATGAGGGACGCTGTCGAGCGCATGTAGGGGTCCTTCACGTGCGACGCGATGCACAGCAGGTTGAACGCGTCGAGGAGCCGCAGCCCCGTCGGCGCGAAGTCCCAGATCAGGGCGAGGCCGCCCGGTGAGAGCACGCGGTACGTCTCGTCCAGGAAGTCGCGGAGCCCGTCGTCGTCCAGGTGCTTGACCAGGTGCCCGCAGAGCACGAGCTGGAAGCTGCCGTCGGCGAACGGCAGGCGCGTCGCCGAGCCCTGCACGAGGGCGCTCGGGCGCCCCGCTTTCGCCTCGTCGTCGCCGGCGAGGTGGAGCATCGGTCGTGAGAAGTCGAGCCCGACAGGGTCGCGCTCGAACGACACCTGGCGGTCGAGCAGCCGCAGCAGCGCGCCACGCCCCGTGCCGACGTCGAGGACCCGCTCGGCGCCGGTGAGGTTGAGCTCCTCGGGGAGGCGCAGCAGGGGGCCGTTCACGAGGAACGCCCCGCGCTCGGCCAGGAACCAGCGCATCAGCACGCCGCTGGGCGAGGGCACGCGCAGCCAGCGGTTGTACTCGGAGAGGCGGGAGCGCTCGTGCGAGTCGGAGGTCACGGCGGCGATGGTGTCACGCCCGCCGCCGGGAGGCGAGTGCGAGGGATGAGCGCGCGGCTCAATCCTCGGCAGGACGCAGGTCGAACGAGAGCCGCACGCGCGCCTCGGACGCCGCGGCCCAGTCGCACATCTCCGCGAGCTCCGTGAGGCGCGGCGCCAGCTCGTCGTAGCCCTCGAGGAGCCCGTCGAGCTCCTCGTCGCCCCCGGCGATGGCGGCGGTGACGGCGCGGCAGCACTCGGCGAGCGGAGCGGCGTCCTGCCAGGCGCGGTCGAGCTCGCGCTGGTCGGCGGCGTCATCGACATCGCGGTCGGCGTAGCGCAGCAGGGGGCGCAGCTCGACCTTGAAGCGGCGCTGCATCCGCATCGCCGCCTGCGCCAGCTCGTGCTGCCCGCCGAAGCGCACCGAGTAGGCCCACGAGGCGAAGAACAGCACGATCGTCGGGTCGCCCCCGAAGGCGACCGGGCACGCCTCGTCGCCTTCGAACTCGACGTGGAGGCGCTGGGAGGCGGTGGTCACGAGGGCTCGCCGAACCAGATGCCGAGGTACTTGGTGAACCAGAACAGCCCGGCGTACGTCGCGAGCGCCGTGCCCACGAGCACCCCGAGCATGCGGCGGTAGCGCAGCGCGCCCTCGATGGAGCAGGCGCCGCGCCGGCGGAGGTGCAGCACGACCGCGGCGACGCCCACGAGCGCGCCGGCGCCGCGGAAGTACCAGCCGTAGTTGTAGTAGAGGTTGTCGCCCAGCGTGACGCCTTGCGCCGCCGTCGCGATGCCGAGCAGCACGGCGACCACCGGCGAGACGCAGCACATGATTCCCGTGAGCCCGGAGACCAGCCCGATAAACAGGCCGGTGCGCACCTGGCGCTCCTCGGTCGGCGCGTCCTCGGTGGGTGTGTCCGGCGGGGCGACGGGGGCGGCGGTCATGCTCGGTCGGCGGGGCCGCTAGACGTCGAGGGTGGCGTCGAGGGCGTGCTGCATGATGAAGGCGCGGCGCGGCGGCACCTCGTCGCCCATGAGGCGCGTGAACAGGTCGTCCGCGTCGGTCGCGTCGCGCACCTCGACACGCAGCAGGGAGCGCTTCGAGGGGTCCATGGTGGTGTCCCAGAGCTGGTCGGCGTTCATCTCGCCCAGGCCCTTGTAGCGCTGCAGGTTGCCGTTCTCGGCGGCGGCCGGGTTCTGCTCGAAGTGGGTTTCGCGCTGCTCCTCGGTGTAGAGCCACGTCACGCGGTTGCGGTAGCGCAGGCTGTAGAGCGGCGGCTGGGCGATGAAGAGACGGCCGTCGTCGATGAGCTGCGGCATGAAGCGCCAGAAGAACGTCAGCAGCAGCGTGCGGATGTGCGCGCCGTCCACGTCGGCGTCGGTCATGATGATGATCTTGTGGTAGCGGAGCTTGGTGGCGTCGTAGTCGTCGCCGAAGCCGGTGCCGAGGGCCGTGATGATCGTGCGGATCTCCTCGTGCGCCAGCATCTTCTCGAGCCGCGCCTTCTCGACGTTCAGGATCTTGCCGCGCAGGGGGAGGATGGCCTGCGTGCGCCGGTCGCGCGCGCTCTTCGCGGTCCCACCGGCCGAGTCACCCTCGACGAGGAAGATCTCGGCGAGTTCTGGGTCGCCCTCGGAGCAGTCGGCGAGCTTGCCCGGCAGCATGCCGCCTTCGAGCACGCCCTTGCGCTGGACCAGGTCGCGGGCCTTGCGCGCGGCCTCGCGGGCGCGCGAGGCGGTGAGCGCCTTCTCGATGATGCGGCGGCCGATCGCGGGCTGCTCCTCAAGCACCTGCCCGAGCTTCGCCGCGACGGCGGACTCGACGATCCCCTTCACGTCGGGGTTGCCGAGGCGCGTCTTGGTCTGGCCCTCGAACTGCGGCTCGGCGAGCTTCACGGAGACGACGGCCGCGAGGCCCTCGCGCACGTCGTCTCCGGAGAGGTTGGGGTCGGAGTCCTTGAGCAGCTTGGCGCGTCGCGCGTAGTCGTTGAGCGCGCGCGTGAGCGCGGAGCGGAAGCCGGTGAGGTGGCTGCCGCCGTCGATGGTGTGGATGCAGTTCGCGAACGAGTAGACCGTCTCGTTGAAGCTGCCGCTGTACTGCAGCGACACCTCGACGAGGGTGTCCCCGCGCTGGTCGTCGATGTGGATCGGGTCGGGGTGCAGCGGCCCGCGGCCGCGGTTGAGGTGGCGCACGTAGGCGTCGATGCCCGAGTCGAAGTAGAACGACTTCTCACGCGGCAACTCGAACGACGGCGCTTGAGTGGTGGTGTCGAGGTAGGAGCCCCGCTGGTCGAGGAACGCGATCGAGACGCCGCGGGTGAGGTAGGCCATCTCGCGGAAGCGCGCCGCGAGGGTGTCGAACTCGTAGTCGAGCGTCTCGAAGACGTCCTCGTCGGGCGTGAAGGTGATGGCCGTGCCGGTGTAGTCGGTCTTCTGCCCGCGCACCTTCGCGAGCTTCGAGGTGGCGATGCCGCGCTCGTAGGTCTGGCGGTGGAGCCCGCCCTTGATGGCGACCTCCACCTCGAGCCGGCTGGACAGCGCGTTCACCACGGAGGCGCCGACGCCGTGCAGCCCGCCGGAGACCTTGTAGCCGCCCCCGCCGAACTTGCCGCCGGCGTGCAGCGTGGTGAGCACCGTCTCGACGCCGGAAAGCCCGGTCTTCTCGTGCTTGTCGATGGGGATGCCGCGGCCGTTGTCCTCGATGCGGACGCTGCCGTCGGCGCGGATGGTCACGTCGATGCGGTCGCAGAAGCCGGCCATGGCCTCGTCGATGGCGTTGTCGACGATCTCGTAGATGAGGTGGTGCAGCCCGCGCTGGTCGGTGGAGCCGATGTACATGCCGGGGCGGCGGCGCACGGCCTCGAGGCCCTCGAGGACCTGGATCTGCTCGGAGGTGTAGGCGGGGTCTGCCGCGCCGTTGGATGCGCCCTTGCCGTTGCGGCCCTTGCGGCGACCGTTGGTGCGCGCGCCGTTGCCGTTGGCGGTGCGCCGCGTGGCGCTGCCCCGTGCTGCGCGCGTCCCGGCCATCAGTCGGTCACCGGCTCAGTGATAGGTCGTACCCTGACTCGCGATGGCTGTGCGGAGAGGTGCTGCGCGTCGTGTCGATGGGGCGCAGCGAGTGGTTCCAGCATCGCGTTGAACACGTAAACAGTTTACCACGAACCACCTTGCGAGCGAGCCGCCGGAGACGCTTCCGCGACACCCGCCAGACGTTGAAAACGCACGTAGAATCGAGACCATGCCAACCGCTCCGGACCCCCTCGAGATCACCCCGATCGGCGTCGTGCGCAGCGATGAGCACGACGTGCGCAGGCAGGACTGGTCACGGGTGCGCAGCGAAGTCGAAGTGCGCCCCGAGCTCGCCGAAGCGCTCAACGGCCTCGACGGCTTCTCGCACGTCATCATCGTTGGCTGGCTCGACCAGATCCCGGACGAGCTGCGGGAGCGCCGGCGAGCGTACCCGGGCGGCGACGAGCGGCTCCCGCTGCTCGGCTCGTTCGCGCTGCGCGGCGCACGCCCCAACCCGGTCGCCGTGACCGTGTGCCGCCTGCGCGGCGTCGAGGGCTCCACGCTCCGCGTCGAGGGCCTCGACCTGGTCGACGGCACCCCGGTGCTCGACGTGAAGCCGTATATCGCCGTCTACGACGCCGTGCCGGACGCGAAGCTGCCGCGATGGGCGCAGGGGTGACCGCACCCGCAGCGCTCGACCCCGCACGCCTCAACCGCCTCTACGACGCGCTGCTCGCCGAGTACGGGCCGCAGCACTGGTGGCCGATCGAGGGGCCGCCGGAGACGGCGGCGCTCGAGGTCTGCGTGGGGGCAATCCTCGTCCAGCACGCGCGGTGGGAATCGGCGGCAGCCGCGCTGCGGCGTCTGCGCGAGGCCGGCGCGCTCTCGATCGACGCGTTGGCCACGCTGCCGCTCGATGACCTCGAAGCACTCGTGCGCGGTGCGGGGACATACCGCGCGAAGGCGCGCACGCTGCGAGCATTCGCAGAGGCGGTGCGGTCCGCGCCGGGCGGGACGATCGAGGGCCTCCTGGGCGGCCCTGCGGGGTATCCGCGCGTCGAGGAGAGCCGGGCCTGTCTCGGCTCTCCGACCCAGCCACGCGGCGACGCCGAGACCGTGCGAGGGCGCTGCCTCGATGTGTGGGGTGTGGGCCCCGAGACCGCCGACGCCATCGTGCTTTACGCGGCCGCGCGCCCGACGTTCGTCGTGGACGCGTACGCGCGGCGGCTGTTCGAGCGCCTCGGCGCTGGGCTCCCCGACGGGTACGAGCAGTCGCGGCGGATGCTCCTCGATGCTGCCGGCGACGACGTTGCCCGGCTCGGCGAGTGGCACGCGCTCATCGTCGCGCACGGCAAGGCGCGCTGCGTCGCCCGCGCGCCGCGCTGCGAGGGCTGCCCGCTGCTCGCCGACTGTCCGGGCGGCCGGGCGACGCTCGCCGCGCGTTGCTCTCCCGTGGCGGCGCGCGGAGACTGACCGCATGGACCTCGGCATCATCGGACTGCCCGCATCGGGCAAGACCACGCTCTGGCGCGCGCTCACCGGCGGCGCCGAGGCGAGTGGCAGCGGCCGCCTCGAAGCGGCCATCGGCGTCGTGCGCGTGCCCGACGAGCGCGTCGACCGCCTGGCCGAGCTGTACGAGTCGAAGAAGGTCACGCACGCCGAGATCCGCTGGTTCGACTACCCCGTCGCGGCGGTCGCCTCGCGCGGCGCCGAGGCCTCGATGCTGGGCGAGATGGCGCGCATGGACGCGCTCGCGCCCGTGGTCGGCGCCGTAGGCGGCGGCGCCCGCCTGGCCGGCGCGCGGCGCGACCTCGAGACACTCGAACTCGAGCTGACCTTCGCCGACCTCGCGCTGATCGAGCGCCGCCGCGGGCGCATCGAGCCGGAGATCCGCTCGATGCGCGCCGCCGAGCGCGGCCCGCTGGAGGCGGAGCTCGAGCTGCTGGAGCGCGTGACCGAGCAGCTCGAGGAGGGCGTCGGCCTGCGCGCGCAGGAGCTCACCGAGGCCGAGCGCAAGCTCCTCTCCGGCTACCAACTCCTGACCCGCCGCCCCTTGCTCGTCGTGGTGAACATCGGCGAGGACGACGTCGGCAAGGCCGACGCGATCGAGGCGGAGCTCGCGGGGCAACTCGACGCGTCGGGCACGGCGGTCGTGGCGCTGTGCGCGCAGCTGGAGGCGGCGGTCGCCGCGCTCGACGCCGGCGAGGCGGCGGAGTTCCGCGCCGAGCTCGGCCTCTCGCCGGTCTCGCCCGTCGACCGCCTCGTGCGCGAGGCGTACGCGCTGCTGGGGGTGCACTCGTTCCTCACGGCGGGGCGGCCGGAGGCGCGCGCCTGGACGCTGCCGGTCGGCGGCACGGCCCTCGACGCCGCGGGCCGCATCCACTCCGACATCGCGCGCGGGTTTATCCGCGCCGAGGTGGCGCGGTACGACGAGCTGATGGCGGCGGGCTCGCTTGCGGAACTGCGCAAGCAGGGCCGCCTCCGCACCGAGGGCCGCGACTACGTCGTCGAGGACGGCGACGTCATCGAGGTGCTGTTCAACGTCTAGGCGTGGCAGCCCGGCTGCTGAGCCGTCGCTACCAGACGGTCTCGATCTGCGGCGAAGCGGTGAACGCGGCGTCCCGCGTCACGAGGGGGACCCCCCGGATCACGGCATCCGCAGCGATGAGTCGGTCGTGCATCTCCGGGATCTCGGGGAGCCGCTCAAGGAACTCAAGTTGCTCTTTCCCCATGTCAGGCAACTCGACGCCGGAGATATCGACCAGCGTATCCAGTAGTGCGGAGGGCGGAAGCGGCTGCCCAAGCTTCACAGACAGGAAGTACATCTCGGCGACAGCTATGGCCGGGATGACCAGCACCGCGTTCCCCGTCTCCGCGAGTCTGAAGATGACGGTGGCGGCCGCGCTGAGGCGATCGGGATCCTTGAGATACCACCAGAGCACGTGGGTATCGATCACGAACTGCTCGTGGCTAGCCAGCAACGTCGGACGCCTCGTCGTCCGGGAGGTCGCGCGGCTCCCAGATCTTCTTGAGCTCCACGAAGTCCTCGTAGTCGGCATCGGGGAGGATGTCGGCGAACTTTCCGCGGAGCGTACGCAGGGAGCGCTTCCCGTCGTCGGGCGTTGGGATGGTGGTCAGTCGACCGCAGGGCTTGCCATGGCGGGTGATGATCACCTCGTCGCCGTCGTCGAGTTCGCGGAGGATCTCACTCAGGCGAGCCTTGACCTCGCGTATCCCGTATGTGGTCATAAGGGACTCTCCAAGCGTAACCACATCTGTGATCTGATGTGGTTACATTATACATCGGACCGTCGTAGCCGTCGCCGGCCGCAACTGCCCGGCTGCGACGCTCGACCGGGAAGCGAGGCATAATGCGTAGCCGCGAACGGGAATGTGGATGGGGAGCACCGGTGTGAACGACGTGCGCTTACAGATCGTCGAGATCATCGAGGAGGCGTTGTCGGGAGGCGAGACGGTCGCGGTGGCGACTGTCATCGACCTCGGCGAGCAGGGTGACCAGGGCATGACCCTCGGCGGGAAGATGCTCGTCCGCAAGGACGGCTCGACCGTCGGCAGCATCGGCGGCGGCGCCATCGAGGAGTCGGTGCGCGAGGCCGCCGTCGGCGCGTTCGACGAACGCCCGCGGCTGGAGGCGCAGACCATCCATGTCGCCGCCGAGGGCGACGCCGTCTCGCGCCGCTCGCAGGCGCGCCCGGGCGACGCCCGCGTGCTCATCGAGCTGCACGAGGCGCCCGGCGAGCTGCTCGTGGTGGGCGGCGGGCACGTCGGCCTCGCCCTCGCGACGATGGGCCACATGCTGGGGTTCCGCATCACGGTCATCGACGACCGCGAAGAGTTCGCGAACGAGGAGCGCTTCCCGATGGCCGAGCGGGTGATCGCGGAGGAGCCCGCGCCCGCCCTCGACGCGCTCGAGATCACCGACACGACCTACGCCGTGCTGGTCTCGCGCGGGCACACGCTCGACGAGGAGGGCCTGCGCCACCTCGTGGGTCGCGGGGCGGCGTACGTCGGGATGATCGGCAGCCGGCGCCGCACGGGCACGGTGCTGCAGCACCTGGCCGACGACGGCTTCGACATCGCCGACCTCGACGCGGTCTACACGCCGATCGGCCTGGACATCGGCGCAGAGACGCCCGAGGAGATCGCGATGTCGATCCTCTCGGAGATGGTGCTGGAGCGGCGCGGCGGCACAGGCGGACAGATGCGCGAGGTCAAGGGCCGCGCGCGCCTGACCGCGCCGACGGCCTGAGTCGACCCGGTATGAGCGAGTTGCCGCAGCGCGTCCGGGAAGAGCTCCGCGCACTCGATGCGCTGCCGGACGACCGAATCGACACGACCGACGCTCCCGAGATCGTCGACTGGTCTGGCGCTCGCCGCGGGGTGTTCTACCGGCCCGCGTCCTGACGTCAGGCCGGAGAGACGGATGCTTCGGGGTGTTCCGCCACCGCCCGATCCTCCAACACGAGGGTGCGGCCCAGCGCCGCGAGCGCCTGCTCGACCGAGGTGATGTGCGATCGATGCCCCGGGTCGAGGAGCCTGCGCACGGCGTTCTCCTGCAGGCCCAGCCGCTCGGCCAGTGCGACGTTGGTGACGCCTTGCTCGCGCATCGCCGTGTAGAGCGCGAGCTTTGCGGCGACGATCGGCGCGACGGCGATCTGCACCTCGCCTTCGCCGGGCGCGCTGGGAGCGGGGATGTCCCGGCGTGCGCCGACGTACATGCCCAGCGCGACGTCCAGGCAGTCCTGGGCGAGCGCGAGAGCCTCTTCGCGGGACCATGCGCCCGTGTTGGCGCCGTACACGTCGGGGAACGTCACCGTGTACGCCTCGCGGCCCGTCGCCCGGGCCTCTTCTTCGTCGCGCAGGATCCTGCAGGGGTAGGCGTAGCGCATGGGTCTACAGGTCCCTTCTGTCGATGCGGAGGTCCCGCAGCATCGCGGCCAGCGTGCCTGCGGGGATCTCACCGCGCGGAACGGTCGTCCAATACTCGCCGAGTCGGACCCGTCCGTGGCTCCCCTTGCCGCGCCGCGAAGAGTAGTCGAAGTCGAGCCCACGCCCGCGCGCATAGCGGCGGAGCCGTCGCACCAACTCCCGGTCGTTCACCGTACGACTTCAGCACAGATATGTGCGATCCTGCAAGCCGGTTCCCACGCCGACGCAGCGCAGCCCTCGAATCCTCGCGCGTGGCTGCTACAATGCGCGGGCACGACCACAAAGGAGCGACACGTGGCGGACGTTGAGCTGTACGAGGAGATCAAGGAAGCCCAGCGCGCGGGCGAGCGTCGCGTACTCGCGACCGTAGCCACGGCGCGCGGCTCCACGCCGCGCGGACCCGGCGCCCAGATGCTGCTGCGCCCCGACGGCACCTTCGTCGGCACCATTGGTGGCGGCTGCGGCGAGGCCGAGGTCTGGCAGGAGGCCATGGAGACCCTGGCCGACGGCGCACCCCGCATCGTCGTCGTGGACCTCACCGAGGACGTCGAGGGCGACGACAAGATCTGCGGCGGCGTGATGGAGGTCTTCCTCGAGCGCATCGCCGACTAGGCGGGCGCAGCGGGGCGATCCGCGGAGGGCCGCGCAGCGTACAGACAGTAGGCCGGATGGCGTCGCGGGGTCGCGTGGTACGATCCCGCCATACGGATGCCGCACGCCGCTGCGATTACGTCAGGGAGGCTGACCCATGATCGGTGGTCTGGGCTGGCAGGAACTGCTCATCGTCCTCGTGATCATCGCGCTGATCTTCGGCGCGAGCCGCGTCGCGGACCTCGGTGGCGCGCTCGGTCGCGGCATCCGCGAGTTCCGCCAGGAGGCGCGCAGCGACGACGAGGAGCAGGAGGCCGAAGCCTCTGACGAGGACGAAGATGACGCCGAGGAGGCCCCGGCTGCCGCTGCGGACGGGGAGAGCTCGGGCGAAGGCACGCGCTCCGGCTGACCCAGGTAGCCTCACCGCAATGACCAGCCACGCCCGGCGTCCCCACGACGCCGGGCGATTCTGTTTCGAGGCGGCGCGAGGGGAGCGGGAGGTCGCATGACCGGCAGGCTCGGCCCGCGTGACCGCGCGGCGGTGTGGCTCGGCTCGCTCGCCGGCGAGGCCGCGAGGCGGCTCCGGCGCGGCGGCGGGACCGCGCTGCCCGGGCTCGTCGCGACGAGCGTCGCGCCCGGCGTGACGGAGCGGCTCGCGCGCCTGCCCGCCGCGGGCTCGGTGGTGGTCACCGGCACCAACGGCAAGACCACGACGGCCCACCTCCTCGCCGGCATCGCCCGCGCAGCGGGATACGACCCCATCGCCAACCACTCCGGCTCCAACCTCGAACGCGGCATCGTCTCCGCCTACCTCGACGCGATGGACGGCGATGGCGACCCCAGTGCGGGCTGCGGCCTCGGTGTGCTCGAGGTCGACGAGGCGGTGCTGCCCGGCCTGCTACCCGTGCTGCGGCCGCGTGCGGCGCTGTTCCTCAACCTGTTCCGCGATCAGCTCGACCGCTACGGCGAGGTCGACTCGGTTGCCGAGGGCTGGCGCGAGATGCTCGTCGCGGACGCGAGCGGGCTGACGCTCGTGCTCAACGCCGACGACCCGCCGATCGCGCAACTCGCCGACACCGCACGCGGCGAGGTGGTCACGTTCGGCATCGAGGATCGCGCCGTCGCGCTCACCGCCGACGAGCACGCGTCGGACGCGCGGTTCTGCGCGTGCGGCGCGGCCTTCCGCTACGAGGCCGTGTTCCTGGGCCAGGCGGGCCTGTGGCGCTGCGACGGCTGCGACCGCGCGCGGCCCGCGCCCGACGTCGCCGCCCACGACGTGCGGACGGGCGACGGCGTGACCGCGTTCGGCCTCGACATCGGCGGCGAGCGCGTCGAGGTCGAGCTGCCGCTCGAGGGGCTCTACGCCGTCTACAACGCGCTCGGCGCGGCGGCTGCCGCGCACGCGCTGGGCATCGAGGCGGGCACGATCGCCTCGGCGCTGCGGGGCGCGGCGCCGGCGTTCGGGCGCCAGGAGGCGTTCAGCCTCGATGGCCGCGACGTGCGGCTGTGGCTGGCGAAGAACCCGGCCGGGCTGAACGCGGTGCTGCGCACGCTCGCTCCCGCCTCCGAGGATCCTGAGGAGCGGCTGCACCTCATGATGCTGCTCAACGACGGCATCCAGGACGGCCGCGATGTGTCGTGGATCTACGACGCCGACATCGAGCTGCTCGCGGGGCGCGCCGCGAGCCTCGTGGTGTCCGGGGACCGCGCGCCCGACCTCGCGCTGCGCTGCCACCTCGCCGGTCTCGACGTGGACGAGGTGCAGCCGCAGGCGGGGGTCGCGGTGGCGCGGGCGCTGCAGCTGGCCCCGCCCGGCGCGCGCATCGACGTGGTCGCCACGTACACGGCGATGATGGAGATGCGGGAGCTGCTGGCCGAGTGGACCGGGGCCGCGCCGTACTGGGCTGCCTCGACGCAGGGAGGGGCCGCGTGAGCGAGCAGGCGATCCGCGCGGTCTGGCTCTACCCGGAGCTGATGAACGTCTACGCCGACCGCGGGAACGTGATCGCACTGCGCGCCCGCTGCGCGGAGCACGATGTCGAGTGCGAGGTGGAGCACCTCGAGCTCGCCGGCGAGCTGCCGGACGACGCGGACCTCGTGTTGATCGGCGGCGGGCAGGACCGCGAGCAGCGCCGCGTCGCGCCGGACGTCCAGCGTCACGCCGCGCGGCTGCGCGAGTGGCACGAGGGGGGCGTCGCGTTCCTCGCGGTGTGCGGGGGGTTCCAGCTCTTCGGCGATGGATACCGCACCGCGCGCGGCGAGGAGCTGCCGGGTGTCGGGCTCTTCGACGTGACCACGGTAGCGCCGCCGCCGGGCGCCGAGCGCTGCGTCGGCGACGTGCTGGCCGAGACCGACCTCGACGGCATCGGCGAGGTCGTCGGGTTCGAGAACCACGCGGGGCGCACGTACCTCGGGCCGGGCGTGCGGCCGTTCGCGCGCGTCCACCACGGCTGGGGCAACAACGGCGTCGACGGGACCGAGGGCGCAGTGGCCGGGAGTGCGCTCGGCACGTACCTCCACGGCTCGCTGCTGCCCCGCAACCCGCGCGTCACGGACTGGCTGATCGCCGCCGCGCTGCGCCACCGCTACGGCCCCGAGGCGTCCACCGCGGACGCGCCCCCCGAGGGCGCCTACGCGGCCCGCGCGCGGGCGGCCGCGGCCACGGCGGCGCGCGAGCGTGGCAGGACGCCCGCCGATTGACCGCGCGCCCCGCGCGCTCCAACCTCGAAGAGGCGGGGAGTCTCGGGAAGGCGCGCGATGAGCGCTCGCTGGCTGGCTGCCGTGCTCGCCCTCGCCCTGCTCGCCCTCGCCTGCACCCGCAGCGAGAACGAGGATGTCGCCGTCTCCGTCGACGGCACACCCCTCCCGCCGCCAGGCGCGACCGCGACCCCCGCTCCGACCGCCCCGCCGCGCGACCCCGCGAAGCTCGTCCAGCGGCCGGCCGAGACGCCCGAGGCGGATGCGCTCGACCCCGACAACCTGAGCGGCTTCACGCACCCGGTGGAGGGGGCGTGCCTGCCGTTCACGGACCTGCTCATGCCGAACGCCCCGCGGCTGTACCGCAACGGCGTGCATGAAGGAGTCGACATCTACCCCGGCTACGCCTGCGCGTATGTCGAGGAGGGGACGCCGATCCTCGCCGTGTACGACGGCGAGGTGATCCGCTCCGACCTCGACTACGTCGACATCACGTTGCAGCAGGTCGAGGAGCTGGCCGCCCGCACGGCGCGCCAGGGGTACAGCGATCCGGAGACGCTCGACATCTACCGGGGGCGGCAGGTCTGGATCGATCACGGCTCGGGCGTGGTGAGCCGCTACGCGCACCTCGCCTCGATCGCCGAGGGCATCGAGGTGGGGGTGCGGGTGCGGCAGGGCCAGGTCATCGGCGGCATGGGCGAGTCCGGGACGCCGGAGTTCATCACCGCGCCGGGCACCGAGATCCACCTCCACTACGAGATCCGGATCGGCGACTCGTTCCTCGGCGCGGACCTGCCGCCGGACATCGTGCGAGGGCTCTACGAGCGCCTCTTCAGTGGCTCGTCGGCCGGGGGGGGGGGGCCGCCCGGGGGGGGAGGGGGGAGGCGGGGGGGGGGCGGCCCCGCCCCCGGCCCCCCCCCCCGCGCGGCCGGGGCGGGGCGGCGCGGGGGGGGGG
>VXMU01000055.1 GCA_009840945.1 Chloroflexota bacterium
GCCGCTTTGCCCTCGGCGGCCGCCCCCCGCGCGGCCCCCGTGGGGGGGGGGGGGGGGCGTGCCGCCGGGGGGGGGCGCCCGCGCCCCCGCCCCCCCCCCGACGGTGACGTGCTCTTCGACGTGAGCTTCCGGGATGCGGAGTTCGAGGTCGTCGAGACGCGCGGACTCGCCACGCACGTGCTCACGCTCGGCGCGGCGGCCGAGGCGCTGCTCATGCTGGGCCTGTGCCAGCGCGCGATGGAACTCGCATCGGAGTACTCGAAGGGGCGGATCGCGTTCGGGCAGCCGATCGGGAGCTTCCAGGCGATCTCGCACAAGTGTGCCAACATGGCCGTCGACATCGAGGTGGGGCGCTACCTCTGCTACAAGGCCGCCTGGCTGCACGGCACCGGTGAGCCGTACGAGATGGCCGCGCGCTACGCCAAGGCGTTCATGGGCGAGGCGACCGCGCGCATCACCCGCGACGCCATCCAGGTGCACGGCGGCGTGGGCTACATCGACGACCACTTCGTGCTCTTCCCGTACCGCCTCGGCACCGCGGCAGCCGGAATGTACGGCGCCGCGCACGAACACCGGCGCGCCGTGGCCGACGCGGTCCTGGCATAGCGGAGCAATCACCATGGACTTCGGATACACCGACAGCGAAGAGGCGTTCCGCGCCGAGGTCCGCGAGTTCCTCGCGGACGTCTGGCCGGAGGAGATCCGCCGCGCGGGCCGCGCCAGCGACGAGGAGCGCGAGCGCTTCCGCCGCGCCGTCGGCCAGCGCGGGTGGTTCTCGCTCGGGCTCCCCGAGGAGTACGGCGGCCTGCCGAACTTCAGCCAGATGGAGCGCTACATCGTCAGCGACGAGGCGAGCCGGGCCGGCGCGCCGCTCCCGCCGTACCTGGTCAGCATCATGGGGCCGCTGATCATGAAGTACGGCACCGACTGGATGAAGGAGGACGTGCTGCCTCGCATCCGCAACGGCGACGTCGACTTCGTCCTCGGGTTCACCGAGCCGGAGACCGGATCGGACCTCGCGAACCTGCAGACGCGCGCCTACCGCGACGGCGACGAGTACGTCATCAACGGGCAGAAGATGTACGGCAACCCCGGCCCGGACGACATGATGTACCTCGCCGTCCGCACCGACCCGGACGCCCCGCTGCGGCGCGGCATCTCCGTGCTCTTCGTCGAGTACGGCCGCGAGGGCTTCACCGCCACGAAGATGCCCACGCTCGCGGGCAACACCGTCGGGGCGACGTTCTACGACGACGTGCGCGTCCCGGCCGACCACCTGCTGGGCGAGGAGAACAAGGGCTGGGACTACATCCGCGAGGCGCTCGACCTCGACCGCACCAGCGGCATCACCTACGGCCACCTCCCGCTGCGGCTGGCGGAGCTGATCGAATACGTGAAGACCTCGACGCTCAACGGGCGGCCGCTGATCGACGACCCGTGGGTGCGAGACCGGATCGCCCAGTTCGTGATCGAGGTGGAGGCGGGCGAGCTGTTGCAGGGGATGACGGCCTCGAAGATCGCGGCGGAGATGCGGCTGCGCATGGAGTCCTCGATCGTGAAGGTGTTCCTGACGGAGATGGAACGCCGGATGGGCGAGTTCGCGATGGAGGTGTCGGGACCGCTGGCGTCGCTGACGCCGGAGTCCGAGGAGGCGCCGGGGGGCGGGCAGTTCTACTGGACGCATCGCAGCAACCCGGGCATCACGATCGCGGGCGGCAGCAACGAGATCCAGCGCAACATCATCGCGCAGCAGGGACTGGGGCTGCCGAGGGCGTAGCGGGCTCCCAGCGTTGCACCCCGTCGAGGCATCTTGTCATCATGATGTCGAAGCATCATGATGTCTGTATGAGGACCACGCTGACCCTCGACGATGACCTTGCGCACGCCCTCAGGCAGCGGGCCCGTCTGCTCGACCAGCCGTTCAAGCAGGTCGTGAACGACACGCTCCGTCGTGGCCTGGAGCCTGCCTCAGCAGATGCGCCACGTCGCGAGTACCGCGTGCGACCAATCCACGGCGGCTTCGCCCCGGGCGTCGATCCGCAGCGCCTCAAGGACCTGCTGGGCGAGTGGGATGACGAGCACTACCTCAAGGTGCTCCGCGGTGATGGCTCCGACGATTCGTGATCGTCCCGGACGCGAACCTCCTCATCTACGCGCACTATGACGAATCCTCGGACCACGCGGCTGCGCGCCGGTGGTGGGAGGGCCTCGTCAACGGTGATGACTTCGTGGGAATCCCGTGGCTCGTCACGACCGCGTTCGTTCGCGTGATCACGCGCGGCGTGGCCGTCATACCCGCCGCTACCCCCGAACAGGCCCTGGACTTCGTGGATGAGTGGTTCGCGTTCCCGCACGTGATTGCGCTCAATCCCGGCCCCGACCATCTCGTGAACTTCCGGCGCAACATCATTGCGGCCGGGATTGGAGGGAACCTCGTCATGGACGCCCACATCGCAGCGTTGGCGATGGAGCAAGACGCCGAGGTGCACTCCCACGACTCCGACTTCGGCCGCTTCCCCGACGTGCGCTGGCACGACCCGATCCGCAACCCGCGCTGAGCGGCTACCGCCCCTCGTTGTCCCGCACCGGGGTACGATCGACCCGTACACGCACGCCCCGGAGCCGCCTGGAGTCGCCCGTGCCGCGCCTGCCCGTCCCGCGCCGCATCGCCGCGCTCGTCGCCGTCGCGCTCGCGGCGGCGCTCCTCGCCGCTTGTGGGGGCGGCGAGGACGAGTACCGCGAGGCGCCGGCCGAGGTCGACTTCTCGGCGCAAGCGGTGGGTGAAGCGTTCAACGTGGACATCCAGCCGCAGGTCATCAACTCCGCGCTCGCTCTCGGCCCCAACCGCGTGATCGTCGCGCTCTTCACCTCGGAGCTGGACCTCGTGCACGACGCCACGGGCGTCCTGCGCCTCTACCGCCTCGACGCCGCCGACATGGGGACGTTCGAGGGCGAGCACCTGCTGCGGCGCGCCACCATCACCGGCGAGACCACGCACCGGCACGCCGACGGGAGCGACCACCTCCACGAGGACCCGCTCGCGACCGTCTACCTCGCCCACATCGACTTCCCGGCGACCGGTAAGTGGGGCGTCGCGCTCGCCATCCAGACCGAGGCGGAACGGTACGAGCGGCTCCTCGCGAACCCGGTGGTCGTGCTGGACCGCACGCCCGAGCCGGGCATCGGCGACCCGATGCCGGCCAGCACGCACCTCACGCTCCGTGACGTCGCTGACGTCGAGGAGATCAACAGCTCGACCGAGCCGATCGCGGCGATGAACGAGCTGACCATCGCCGAGGCGCTCGAGACGGGGAAGCCGGTTCTCGTCGCGATCGCGACGCCGGCGTTCTGCCAGTCGCGCTTCTGCGGGCCGATGATGGACGAGGTGGTGCACCCGCTGTACGAGGAGTTCTCCGACCGCGTCCAGTTCGTGCACGTCGAGCCGTTCCTGCTGGCCGAGGCCCGCAACAACCAGCGCCTGGTGCCGGTGCCGCTGCTGGCCGAGTGGCGGCTCTTCACCGAGCCCTGGATCTTCGTCGCCGACGCCGGCGGGCGCGTCGTCGCGAAGTTCGAGGGCATCACGACCGTCGAGGAGGTGCGCGAGACCCTCGCGGCCCTCGTCGCCTCCGGCGGCGGGTAGCCCGCGGCGAGGCTGCCCACCGTGCCGAAGCCTGACTACACCACGCTCGACTTCCCCGACCCGCCGGACGACCGGCCGTACGTGATCGTCGACATGATCGCCTCGGCGGACGGCAAGACGGTGATCGAGGGCAACGAGGCCGGGCTCGGCTCGCGCGCCGACCGGCGGCTGCTCCACGAGCTGCGGCTGCACGCCGACGTCGTGCTTGCCGGCGCCGGAACGCTGCGCGCGACGGGCGCCTCACCCCGCCTCTACGACGAGGACCTGGATGCGCTGCGGCTGGAGCGCGGGAAGTCGCGCATGCCGGTCGGCGCAGTCATCAGCGCGTCGGGCGACGTCCCGCTCGACGCCGCGTTCTTCACCTCGCGGGAGTTCGACACGTACCTCTACCTCGCCGACAGCGCCCCACCCGCCCGCCGCGAGGCGATCGAGGTGACGGGTCGCCCGGTCGTCGAGGTCCCGGCGGACGACGCGGTCCCCGCGATGCTGCGCCACATGCGCAGCGAGCTCGGCGCACGCCTCGTGATGCTCGAGGGCGGCCCGACGCTGAACGGCGCGTGCTTCCGCGCCGGCGTTGTCGACGAGCTGTTCCTGACGCTCGGCGGCGTGGTGGTCGGCGGGCACGGGCTGCCGACCGCCGTCGAGATGCCGGGGTTCGAGGTCACGCGCGAGACGGTGACGCGCCTCGAGCTGCTCTCGGCGGCGCCGAACCCCGAGACCGAAGAGGTCTACCTGCGCTACCGCGTCCGGCGTTAGCCGGACGCAGCGGCGACCGCCGCTTCACACGCGTCGACCGCCGACACAGCGTCCTCGACGCGCTCGATGGGGGCCTCCACCCCGTTGCCGTCGCGCAGCTCCCACGTGCCAAGGCCGACGACGGGCCGGCCGCTGATCAGCGCGAAGGCGATCTCGGAGAGGGTGCCGAGCTGGCCGTCGATGGCGATCACCGCCTCGCCGGCGCGGGCGACCAGCACGTTGCGCGTGTAGCCGATGCCCGTCGGGAGCGGGATGTCGACGAACTCGTTGACGTCGCCGAGGTCGTCGCCCGGCAGGATGCCCACGGTGATGCCGCCGGACTCCTTCGCGCCGCGGCACGCCTCGCGCATGACGCCGGTGCGCCCGCCGCAGATCAGCACGTGGCCGCGCGCCCCGATCTCGCGGCCCACCTCGAACGCCATCCGCGACGCCTGTTCGTCTGCTTCCTGCCCACCGATGACCGAGATGCGCATTGCCCGCCTGCCTTCCTCGCCGGCCTGTTCGCGGCGAGGGTAGCCCGGGGGCGGCGTCGCGCGCCCGTGGCGCGAGGCGGTGCGCGGTGGGGCGCCGCTAGCGCAGGGGGAGGTCGAGCACGGTCACGAGGCCGCGGCGAGTGTTCGGGATCACTCGCGCGGCGCGCAGCACCGCGGCCGCCGTGGCGTCGTCGCCGAAGACGCCGCCGTCGAACCGCAGCGTCAGCGGCGGGGTGCCGTCCACCACGATCTCGTCGTACTCCTCGTCGACCGCCGCGTTGGCCTCGAAGTGCAGGCGCACGGCGCGGCCGTCCGAGGTGGTCCCGCTCAGCGTCTCGAGCGTGCCGGCCACTGAGGCCTGCCCGTCGGCGTGGCAGGGGACCATGTCGTGCTGCCAGTCGGTGAGCGCCCACCCGAGCGAGTCGGCGAGCAGCCGGGCGGACTCGACGAGCCCGACGTGGCCGAAGCCCCCCGCATCGCGGCGCGCCTCCCATTCCTCGACGGACAGGCCCATCCCGACCTTCTGCTGGAACGGCACACGCCGCCGCGAGGGGTCCTGCACCCGGCGGACCGAGACCGACGTGATCCCGTGCGAGATCGAGGCCAGCGAGGCCGGCAGCGCGTCCATGAGGAAGCCGGGGTTCACCCCGGTCGCGACGACGGTGCGCTCCGCCTCCCGCGCCCGCGCGTCGATCGCGGCGGCGATCTCCGGGTGGCGCTCGTACGGGTACGTCAGCTCCTCGCAAGTCGAGACGACGTGCAGCCCCTCGCGCAGCGCCTCCTCGATCTGCCCGGCGACGCGGTCGAGGTACGAGCCGGTGCAGTGGACGAGGATCGGGTCACCCGCTCCGACGACGGCCCGCGCCGCCCCGACCGAGTCGCGGACCGCGACGTCGGGCGCGCCCTCGACGAAGTTGCTGAGGGGCCGCCCGACCATCTCGGGGTTGATCTCGACCGCGCCCGCAACGTCGAGCGACGGGTCGCCGAGGGCCGCCTCGGCGATGCGTATGCCGATGGGCCCCAGCCCCTGCACGATGATGGGCAGCGGCGCGTCCATGCAGACCTCCCGGTGGTGGCGGGACTACACAGACAGTTTCCGCACTCGCCCCGGAAGGCGCCAACGCGCGCTACCCGACGACCTCACGCAGCTCGCCGGCGACGCGGAGTGCGCGGGCAGCCTGCTCCCCGGCCTGTCGCGCGCTGTCGCCGGTGTAGCGCGCCGGGTCGAGCATCCCGGCGAGGCGTTCGGCGCCCAGCCGCGCGGCCACCTCCTCGTCGCGCGCGAGGATCGAGGCGAATGCCTCGCCGGTCGTGGCAGCCTCCTGCGCCGCCTCATACACCACGTCGTGCGCGCGCTGGCGGCCGATCTCGCGGCCGAGCGCGAGCATCAGGCTCTCCGACATGATCAGCCCGCCCGAGCGGTCGAGGTTCTCCCGCATCCGCTCCGGGAACACCCGCAGGCCCGTCACCACGTCCTGCAGGCGCACGAGGATGTCGCCCGTCAGCTCGAGCGCGCGGCTCAGCGCGCGGTCGATCAGCACCGAGCGGGTCCCGTCCGCCTCGTGGTCCCCGAGCATCGCTTCGAGGGCCATCGGGACGAGCGCCCGGACCTCCGTGTCGTCGGCCATGATGTCCTGGCAGAGCTTCGGGTTGCGCTTCTGCGGCATTGTGCTGCTGCCGACGCTGCCTGCTGGCACGGGCTCTTCGACCTCCCCGTACTCGTCGGCCATGAGCCGCCGCACCTCGCGCGCGGCCTTGCCACACGTGGTGTCGAGCATGGCGAGGACCAGCACGTACTCCGTCATGTGGTCGTAGGTGGTGCGGCTCGGCAGCGGCATCGAGCCGAACCCGAGCAGCTCGCCCATGCGCGCCTGCAGCGCCGGGCCGTGGCCCTCGAATGAGGCGGCCGTGCCGGCCCCTCCGCCCAGCATCACGACGAAGAGCCGCGGCTCCAGCTGCCGCAGCCGCTCGACGTGGCGGCACAGCTCGTCGATCCACACGGCGACCTTCGCCCCAAACGTCGACGGCACCGCGTGTTGCGCGTGCGTGCGGCCGGCGATCGCGTCGTCCTTCGTGCGCTCGGCGAGCTCCGCGAGCGCTTCGAGGAGCACCGCGACCTCGTGGAGTACGACGCCGTGCGCCCTGCGCACCTGCAGCAGCAGGCCGGTCTGCGTGATGTTCTGCGTCGTCGCGCCCCAGTGGGCGTAGCCGCCCGCGTCGCCCTCGCACAGCCGGTCGAGCTCCCAGACGAGGGGGACGAGCCCGTGTCCGGTCACGCGCAGCCCCTCGGTCACGCGGTCGAGGTCGAACAGATCGAGCCGCGCCTTGCGCTCGATCTCCTCGGCGGCCTCGGCCGGGATCATCCCCGCCTCGGCCTCCGCGTGGGCGAGCGCGACCTCGACGTCGAGCCAGGCCTGCCAGCGCGCGTCGCGCTCGAAGAGCGCGCGGATGCCCGGGTCGCGGACGCGCAGGTTGGTGGGTTGCTCCAGGCTCATCGCGTACTCCTCGGCGCGCGCCGATGCTACGCGATGCGCCCTCGCGGGCAGATAGAGACGCTACCTGGTGTTCGCGCCCTAAGATGCACTCTGTATACTCTCTCGGCCTACAATAGGGACTGCGAGGAGGCGAACCGATGGTGGCGGAACCCCGCGTCTCTATCGAGACCAGCCGAGACGAGACGCTCGACTACTGGCTCAAGTTCATTCGGGATCAGCAAAGCCCAGGCGTCCTGATGGGCTTTGCGTGCCTCTGGGACTTCTCTGGCGCTCTTTGCCCGGATGAATCTTCGCTGCTCGAACTCGCCCATGAGAAGTCTATCGGTGATGCACTCGAAGAAGATTGGAAGGCAGTAGGCGACAGCATTTGGTCCTTCCTGCCGCCCAGAGCGGAGCTCGCCAAGAGGCGCGACGTAGTCCGTTCGACGGTATGACCGGCGCGCCCGAGCAGGATGACGGTGAAGCGCTTGTCGGCGAGGTGATCGACCCGGACTCTGATCCTGAGTCCGACATCGACCCCGATGAGGCCGAGGAGATCCTGTTCCGAGCTGCCCGCTTCAGGGGGCCGCTGCCTCCGCCCGGCCTGTTTCGCGAGTACGAGGATGTGCTTCCCGGTGCAGCTGATCGCATCTTGTCGATGGCCGAGGATGAAACGACGCACCGCCACGCCGTCGCGCTCCGCGCTCTGGACATCGCAGCCGAGAACCAGCCAGGGCGACGGTTCGGTGTGCTCGCGGGGCTGGTGCTCGCATTAGCACTCGCCGCGATCGCGTTCGCGATGGTCATCATGGAATACGCGTGGCCCGCCGTTGCCGTGATCCTCATAAAGGTTGCGGCCATGGTCGGTATGTTCATTTATGGAATGCGCGAGCGCCCCGACCCGCCCGGCGCCCCCGGATAGACCTTAGTCCAGCCGCGCCCTTCGCAGGCGCAGCGAGTTCGCCATGACGGAGACGGAGCTGAGCGCCATCGCGCCGGCGGCGACGATGGGGTTGAGGAAGCCGTGCTCGCCGAAGACCGGCTGGAGCACGACCGGGACCGGAGCGTCCTCGAACAGCAGCGCGATTGCGACATAGCCCAGCCCGGCGGCGACCGGGATGAGTAGCGTGTTGTAGCCGAACGCCCAGACCAGGTTGAGCCGCATGGTCCGCATCGTCGCGCGGCTGAGCGCGATCGCCGACGCGACGCCGCCGAGGTCGGCGCGCATGAGCGTCACCGGGGCGGCCTCGAGCGCCACGTCCGAGCCGCCACCCATGGCGATCCCGACGTCGGCCTGCGCGAGCGCCGGAGCGTCGTTGATGCCGTCGCCGGCCATCGCGACGTGGCGGCCCTCGTCCTGCAGCGCGCGGATCGCGTCGACCTTGCCGTCGGGCAGCACCCCCGCCACGACGCGCCCGATGCCCGCCTCCCCGGCGATGGCCTGCGCGGTCTCGCGGCGGTCGCCGGTGAGCATCACCGGCTCGATGCCGAGCGCCTGGAGCCGGGCGACGGCGGCGCGCGTCGTCGGCCGCAGCGGGTCGGCGACGGTCACGAGGCCCGCGAGGTCGCCGTCGAGCGCGACGACGAGCGGCGTCTCGCCGCGCGCCGCCGCCTCCATGGCGAGCCCGTCGAGCGCCGCGGTGTCCACGCCCTCGGCTTCGAGGAGCGCCGCGTTGCCGGCGGCGACCGTGCGCCCCTCGACGGTCGCAACCACGCCCATGCCGGGCTCGGCGCGGAAGTCGCCGGGCCACGTCAGGTAGAGCGCGCGCCGCTCCGCCTCGCGCGCGATCGCCGAGGCGATCGGGTGCTCCGATCCTCGCTCGGCGGAGGCGAGCAGCCGGATCAGGTCGTCCTCGCTGGCGAGCGCGCTCACGAGCGCCTCGACGGAGGCGACCTCGGGGCGGCCCTCGGTGAGCGTGCCGGTCTTGTCGAGCGCGACCGCGTCGACCTCGTGTGCCTGTTCGAGTGCGCGGGCGTCGCGGATGAGCACGCCGGCCGCGGCGCCGCGGCCGATGCCAACGGCGATCGCCGTGGGCGTCGCGAGGCCGAGCGCGCACGGGCAGGCGATGATGAGCACGGTGACGGCGTTGATGAGCCCGAAGGTCAGTGCGGGCTCCGGCCCGAGCGCCCACCACCCGAGCAGTGTCAGCGCCGCGACGACGAGCACCGCCGGCACGAAGACCGCCGCGACGCGGTCCACCATCGCCTGGATCGGAGCCTTCGAGGCCTGCGCGAACTCGACGAGCTTCGTGATGCGCGCCAGCGCCGAGTCGGCCCCGACGGCCGTCGCGCGCAGCCGCAGCGCGCCGGTCGTGTTCAGCGTGGCGCCGTAGACACCGTCGCCCGGTCGCTTCGCGACGGGCATCGACTCGCCGGTGAGCATCGACTCGTCGACGGCCGAGGCGCCGTCGATGACCTCGCCGTCCACGGGGAGCCGCTCGCCCGGCCGCACGACGACGATGTCGCCGGGCTGCACGGCGGCGATGGGGATCTCGTACTCCTGGCCGTCCTCGAGCACGCGTGCGAGCGTGGGGCGCAGCTCGATGAGGCGCCGGACCGCGTCGGACGAGCTCGCCTTCGCGCGCGCCTCCAGGAGGCGGCCGAACAGCACCAGCGCGACGATGGCGGCAGCGGTGTCGAAGTAGACGTTGGCGCGCAGGCCAGCCTCGGGCTCAAAGAGGTCCGGCGCGAACGTCGCGAGCACTGAGTACCAGTAGGCCGCCGAGGTGCCGACCGCGATGAGCGTGTACATGTCGGCCGTGCCGTACCGCGCGGCACGCCAGGCCGCGACCTGGAACCGCCACCCGGCCCAGTACTGGACGGGCGTGGCGAGGGCGAAGAAGAGCGGGTGCCACACGCGGTCCGGGACCGCGTCGAGGCCTGGCAGCCGCGTGTACGCCATCGAGCCGATCAGCAGGACCGCGACCACGCCGGCGAAGATGGTGCGCCTGCGCAGCTCGCGGTACTCGGCGCGGCGCTCGGCCTCCAGGCTGTCGCGCGCCTCGTCCTCGTCCATGCCCTCGCCGGGCAGCCAGACGTCGTAGCCGGCCTTCGTGACCGCCTCGCGTAGCGCCACGAGCGGCGTGTCCGCGACGGCGACCGTGGCCTCCTCGGTCGCGAGGTTCACGCTCGCCGACTCGACGCCCGGCACGCCGACGAGCGCCCGCTCGACGCGGCGCACGCACGAGGCGCAGGTCATCCCTCGGACCGGGAGCCGCAGCTCCTCGAGCGCGGCGGGGGCGGGAAGCTCGGATGTCATGTGAAGATGTTAGCGCGGGAGTCGCGGCGGGGTGCACTCTCGCGCTCACGTTGAGGACATTATGGAGCGAATACCAGCGTCTCCCGACTCAGTCGAAGCCAAGCTGCGGGTCATCCGAGAGGCGGCGCGGCACGAGTTTCCGACGGCCGACATCGAGGTCATGCTCGACGAGATCGCCCGAGGTCACGGTATCTCGCTACCTGGCACTGGAGACCAGGAGTCAGGCTGAAGTTGTCGAGCGTCGGCATGAGGCGACGCGACCGCCATCTTTCCCCGGCGGGGCGCAGTCAATCCGGCTCCCTCTCCCTGCAGGGAGAGGGCTGGGGTGAGGGGGCTCCGGCGACCGCCTCGATGCCCACTCGCACTCCGCGGACCCCCCCCTCACCCTCACCCTCTCCCCCCAAAGGGGGGCGAGGGGATCAGAGCGGCTGGGAAGTGGAACCTGCGATAACTCTCCGCGGGTAGAGCAGTGGCCGCTCGTTAGTCGTCCTCGAAGATCCAGCGGTCCGTGTCACGCTGCCAGCTCGGCAGGGCGTCCTCGCCGAAGAACAGCGCGATCTCGCGCGCCGCGCTTTCCGGGCCGTCCGAGCCGTGCACGAGGTTGCGCCCCACCTCGAGGCCGAGGTCGCCGCGGATGGTGCCGGGCGCGGCCTCGGTCGGGCGCGTGGCGCCCATCGTCTGGCGGGCGGCCGCGATGGCGTCGGGGCCTTCGAGCACGGCAGCGACCAGCGGGCTCGAGGTGATGTAGTCGACCAGCCCGGCGAAGAACGGCTTGCCGTCGTGCTCGGCGTAGTGCCGGCGCGCCAGCGCCTCGTCGACGTGCATGAGGCGCAGCCCCACGATGCGCAGGCCGCGCGCCTCGAGGCGACCCAGCACCTCTCCGATGAGTCCTCGCTGCACGGCGTCGGGCTTGACCAGGATCAGCGTGCGCTCCACGGCGCCTTCCCTTCGATGCGTCTTGCGGTCGTCTCTGCCTGCTCGTCTGCTCGCGCGCTCAGCGCCGCGTGGACCGCGTGATCGGCGGCGGCCGCAGGTAGACGACATCGACGAGCGCCGGGTCGCCGAAGGCCTCGTGCAGCCGCGCGAGGCGCACAAGGTCCGCGGCGCGGCGGACATTATCCGTGGCCACCACGTCGGCGTCTCCCTCGCGCGCGGCGTCTCGCGCCGACGCCAGCTCCGCCGTCACCTCGCCGCACCACAGCGCGCCCGCGGGTGCGCCCGCCACGCACTCTTCGATGCCTTCGAGGCGCGCCTCGACCAGCACGGCGGGCACCGCGGCCGTCGCGAGGTACGCGGCCCACGCCACGCGGTTGCCGCCCGCCGCGTGGACCGCCACCACCGGTCGTGCGCCGTCGAGGTGCGGGAACGCCGCGAGTTCCAGCCGCGAGACGGCCGCGAGCGGTACGTCGAGCGCGAACGCCAGCCCCTGCGCCGTCGCGACGCCGCTGCGCAGCCCGCCGTAGCCGCCCGGCCCGGCGTCCACGGCGATCGCCGCTAGCTCGTCCCGGGTGACTCCCCCGTCGCGGAGCGCGCCGTCGATACCGGCAAGGAGCTCGCGGGAGTAGTTCGTCTCGACCATCCAGCGGCGTTCCGCGAGCACCTCGTCGCCGCGCACCACGCCGAGCGTCGCCTCGGCCGAGGCGGTGTCGATGGTGAGCACCGGGCCGGCGGGCGCCGTCATCCGCGTCCGCCAAGGCCGTCGACGATGCGGTGGTAGCGCTCGCCCATGGCGACGATCGTGACGCGCCGCTCGTCCGCCGCGTCCGGGTTGGGCTCGATCACGACCAGCAGGTGCTCCTCGGGCAGCGCCTCCAGGCCGCGCTCGGGCCACTCGATGAGCAGCGCGCCGTCCTCCGACTGCTCGGCGAGCTGCAGCTCGCGCACCTCCTCGAGGTCGGTGAGGCGGTAGAGGTCGGCGTGGTAGAGCGAGCGCGGGCCCTCGGGCCGCAGGTCTTCCTCGGGCACGTCGTGGCGCGCGAGCAGCACGAACGTCGGGCTGGCGACGGGTCCGGGGACGCCGAGGCCGCTCCCGACGCCCTGCACGAGCGTGGTCTTGCCCGCGCCGAGCGGCCCCTGCAGAAGCACGACGTCACCGGGCCGCAGCAGGCGCGCGAGGTGCCTGCCGAACGCGCGCGTGCGCGCCGCGCCCTTCGTGGTGACCAGCATCCGGTTCGCCGTGTGCACGTTCGCCCTCCGGGGCGCCTCGCTAGCCTCGCGCGCTGCGCAGCTGGTCCCAGCCGCCTCGCGGCTGCGCCAGCCGCCGGCCGTCGCTGTCGAGGACGACGACCTCGCCGGGGTGCTCCGTGACGACGCGGCCGATGGTGGTCAGCGACGCCTCGCCGTCCGCGAGCGGGCCGAGCGTAGCAGCGGGCGCGGTGAGCGCCAGTTCGTAGTCCTCGCCGCCGCGCAGCGCCAGCTCGCGCGCATGCTCCACGCCGAGCAACGCGATGGCCGACGGGTGCAAGGGCAGCGCGTCCGCCTCCACCTCGATGCCCACGCCCGCCGCGCGCGCGACGTGTCCGAGGTCTTGCGCCAGCCCGTCGGAGACGTCGATGGCGCACGCCAAGCCCGCCGCGACGGCGGCGCGGCCGAGTTCGATCCGCGCCGTGGGGCGGCGGTGCGCCATGACCAGCGGCTCCGCCTCTGGCTCGGTGTCCCGCCCCGCTTCGATCAGCGCGAGCCCGGCGGCCGAGGCACCGGGCGCGCCCGAGACGGCGACGAGGTCGCCGGGGCGCGCCGCGTCGCGCCGGAGCAGCGCCGGTGAGCCGTCGGAGGCGGCGACGGCAGTCCCGAAGGCGGTGGTGTGCACGCTCGTGGCGGCCGTGCCGGCGACGTTGCCTCCGGCGACGCGCACGCCATAGGCGCCACAGGCAGCTGCGACTCCGTCGGCGAAGGCGTCAATGTCGGCCAGCTCGACGGTGGGCGCGAGCTCGACGGAGATCAGCAGGAAGCGGGGCTCCGCGCCCATCGCGGCGAGGTCCGAGATCGACGTTGCGACGGCCCGCCAGCCGACGTCGGCGAACGACATCGTGTCGCGGCGCCAGTGTGTGCCCTCGGCAAGCGTGTCGACGGTCGCGACGGCGAAGCCAGCGTCCACGGCCCAGGCCGCCGCGTCGTCGCCGGGTGGGACGGTGATGTCGCGGGCCGCGGCCCCGCCGAGTCGCGCGACGATGCGGTCGATGAGGCCGAACTCGCCCAGGTCTTCGAGCGCCATGCTCCGAGTCTACGGCCCTTCCGGCCGCCCTCGGCGCGTCGGGCCGCTCCACGCGGGAAGGGGGCTGTGAGGGCCCCGGATCAGTCGGCTGACTGCTCCTCGCGGCGGGCCTGCTCGTCGGCTGCGCGGATCGACTCGAGGATACGCACGCCGGCCTGCAGCTCGGCGTCGTCCAGCCCGCCCACGATGGGTTCGAGCCATGTCTGGTCGACTCGCCAGAACTGCTCGACCGCGGCAGTCCCCTCGCGCGTGAGCTCGCACGTGACGACGCGGCGGTCGGTGGGGTCGGAGCCGCGTCCCACGAGGCCGCGATCGACGAGGCGGTCGACAATCGCCGTCGTGGCGGAGAGCGAGGTGCCGAGGTGGCGGGCGATTCCCCCCATGCGGGCTGTCTCGACGTCGGCGAGGAGCAGCAGCGTCTTCACCTGGGGGATAGTCATATCGAACTGTTGCCACTGGTCGAGGCGCGCGCCGTGCAACTGGCGGTTCAGGTACTCGACCGCAGCGACGAACCGGTCCGCGAGATCCTGCCGTGCATCTTCCGCCACAACACCCTCCGCATCGTCTCACGGCCGCCCGGGAGTCCTGTGGGCGCGCGCGAATCTCGCTCGGCCCGCCCAGCCCCGGTATCAGCGTTTGTCCGGCCTACCGGTCTGCGTGTGCCTTTAAGTATCGACCCTTTGAAAGAAGTACGCCATTAGCACAATCGATTCCGCCCAAGATCGTGCGCCCGCAGGGCCGGCGGCCAACACGATGCTCCGAGGATCGGCTATCCCTGCGCGCCGCGGAGCTTGCGCGACTCGTCCTCCTCCACCACACCGTCGCGGATGGCCTGGTGGACGGCGCGTTCGAGGGGTTCGCGGAGGTCCTGCCACAGTCGAGCGAAGCGCAGCTCGCGGGCGATCGCCCGGAGCGCGTCGTCGTGCGGCATCCACTCGTCCCCGGTCAGCACGGACTCGATGGCGGCGCGTATCTCGTCGGCCGGGACGTCGGCGATCTCCGCCACGCGCCGCGTCGGGAGCTCGTCGGGGGCGGGCGCCGGCTCGGCGGGTGCTTCGGGCTCCGCGGCCTGCTCGGACTCTGCTGCGGCGGGCTCTTCGGGATCGTCCGGCTCTGGCGGTGACTCCGGCGGAGTCGGGCGGTCGTCGAGGTCGATCTGCGCGATGGCGGCCAGAGCGTCGCCTTCCTCGATGTTCATGACGGCCACGCCCTGCGTGCCTCGGCCCTGGCGGCTGATCGCCTCGGCGCTGGTCCGCATCACGATGCCCTCGCGGGAGATCAGGATGACCTCCTGGTGCGCGTGGATGGCGCGCGCGACCGCCAGCGGCCCGCTGCGGTCGGTGACGCGGAACGTCAGCACGCCCTGCCCGCCCCGGCCCTTGGTCGCGTACTCATCGATCGCGGTGCGCTTGCCGATGCCGAGCTGCGAGACGACGAGCAGGTCCTCGCCGTCGCCGTCGATCACAAGCCCGATGACCGCCTCGCCGTCGGGCAGCCGGATGCCGCGCACACCGCCCGAGACGCGCGAGGCGACCCTCAGTGCGCCGACGCGGAAGCGAATGGCGCGTCCATGCGTACTCACGAGGATCGCTGTGTCATCGTCGCCGGCGGCGCGGGCGGCGACGAGCTGGTCGCCGTCCTTGAGGTTCATGGCGATCAACCCCGCGCGCCGGACCGACTCGAACTGGTCAAGCGGGGTGCGCTTCACGTCGCCTCGCGCGGTGGCGACGACCATCGAGTCGCGGCTGAAGTCCGTCACGACCACCATCGCGGTCACCAGGTCGCCGTCCTCGAGCTCGATGAGGTTCACCACCGGGATGCCGCGCGCCTGGCGCTTGCCCTCCGGTACCTCGTAGCCCTTAAGCGAGTAGACGCGCCCGCGCTGCGTGAAGAACAGCAGCGAGTCGTGCGTGTCGCAGACCACCAGGTGGTTGACGGCGTCCTCCTCGCGCGTGGGGGCGCCGGTCACGCCGCGCCCGCCGCGCCCCTGCAGCCGATACGTCTCCAGCGGGACGCGCTTCATGTAGCCGCGGTCGGAGATGGTGACGACGATCTGCTGGTGCGGGACCAGATCCTCGTCGGAGATCTCGTCGACGGGCGGCGCGAAGACCTGCGTGCGGCGGTCGTCGCCGTAGTCGGCCATCAGCTCGCGGCAGTCGTCCTGGATGAGCGCGTCGATCTTCCCGGGGTTCGCGAGCAGGTCCTCGAGGTACGCGATCTGCTCCATCAGCTCGGCATGCTCGTCGACGATGCGCTGCTGCTCCAGCGCCGCGAGGCGGCGTAGCTGCATGTCGAGGACGGCCTGCGCCTGCCGATCGGAGAGGTCGAACGGTTCGATGCTGTCGGCCTCCGCCGCGAAGGCGGGGACGGCTCTCCAGTCGAACTCGCCGCCCATCAGCACGGTCCTGGCCGCGTCGGCGGAGGCGGAGTTGCGGATGACGGCGATGACCTCGTCGAGACGGTCGATGGCCTTGAGCAGGCCGTCGAGCACGTGGGCGCGGTCCTGCGCCTTCTCGAGGTCGAACTCGCTGCGCCTGGTGATGACCTCGCGGCGGTGCTCGATGAAGGCCTGCAGGGCCTCCTTCAGGCTCACCGTCTGGGGGCGCCCGCCGACGAGGGCGAGCATGTTCACGGCGAAGGTCGATTGCAGCGCCGTCAGGCGGAACAGCTGGTTCTCCACCGTGGCGGCCGAGCCCGTGCGGCTCAGCTCGATCACCACGCGCATCCCGTCGCGGTCGGACTCGTCGCGGAGGTCGGAGACGCCCTCGATGCGGCGTCCGCGGACGAGGTCGGCGATGCGCTGGATGAGCGTGGACTTGTTCACCTGGTACGGCAGCTCGTCGATGATGATCTGGAGCCGGCCGTTCGCGGTCTCCTCGGTGTGGAGGACGCCGCGCATCGTGATCTTCCCGCGGCCGGTGGCGTAGGCCTCGCGGATCGCCTCCTGGCCGAAGATGCGTCCGCGCGTCGGGAAGTCCGGCCCACGCACGTGCTGCATGAGGTCCTCGACGCTCGCCTGCGGGTCGTCGATGAGGTGGATCAGCGCGTCGCAGATCTCGTTGAGGTTGTGCGGCGGCACGCTGGTCGCCATGCCGACGGCGATGCCGGTGGAGCCGTTGAGCAGCAGGTTCGGCAGCCGCGACGGCAGCACCACCGGCTCGTTCACGGAGTCGTCGAAGTTGGGTTGGAAGTCGACCGTGTTGCGGTCGAGGTCGGCGAGCATCTCGGTGGCGATGGGCGCCAGGCGCGCCTCGGTGTACCGCATCTGCGCGGGTGGGTCGCCGTCGATGGAGCCGAAGTTGCCCTGGCCGGTGACGAGCGGGTAGCGGAGCGTGAACGGCTGCGCGAGCCGCACGAGGGTGTCGTAGATGGGTGCGTCGCCGTGGGGATGGAACTTGCCCATCACCTCGCCGACGATGCGCGCCGTCTTCTTGAACGCCGACGCCGGCCCGACGCCGAGCTCCTGCATCCCGAAGAGCATGCGGCGCTGCACGGGCTTGAGGCCATCGCGCACGTCCGGCAGCGCGCGCGAGACGATGACCGACATCGCGTAGTCGAGGTACGAGTCCCGCATCTCGTCTTCGATACGGGTGGCCTGGATGCGGTCTGAGGTGTCCTGGACCAGTGGTATGCCTCGGGCGTTGGGGGAGCGTGCGAGTTGCTCCGGGGAGTGGCTCCTAGTCTATCAGCGGGAGCGGTTACGCGGACGCCCGCACGGCCGCAGTCGCCGTTGGACTCGCGCCCTGCGCTGGTTCGAATCCCACCCTCGACACCAGTGTCTCGACGGTTCTCGGGTATCGGCTCCCGGCGCTCCTGTGCCTGGCCACGTGGCCAGTTGTGACCATCGCCGGATCGCTGAGCAGCCTGACGAATCGACGACCCACGCGAACCTCTGCCACGCGGAGAACAAGCGGCGTGCGCGCATCTCGCTCGTTGGGAGAGTGTTGTAGCATCCGATTCACTCCATCGACAGGAAAGAACCTAGAACAGATGCATGGTACGTCGAGAAGACGCGCCCGCATGCCCGGTCCGCCTCGACGTCGACGTATGAGTAGCGCCGGAGCGCGGGCGGCGTTCGCCGCCTCCGTTGCGGCAGTGCTCATGGCGCTCGGCCTCGCGGGCGGCACGGCCCACGGAACCGACACCGAGGTCGACGTGCGTATCGCTGCGCAACGCCTGGAGAACGAGCGTATCGAGTTCGCGTTACAGCGCCGACTCGCTGGCGGCGAGTGGAGTGAGCGCATCCTGCCTGCTCGGCGCTTCTTTCCCGCCACGGCTGCCCCCGGCCGGTGGCTGACAAGCTCGCCCCTGACCGTGCGCCCGGAAGGGGGAGGCGAGGCCGAGGTGCGCATCGCGGCGCAGCGCCTCCAGAGCGGCCGCACCGAGTTCGCGCTACAGCAGCGCGTGGCGGGGGGCGAATGGAGTGAGCGCATCCTGCCCGCTCGGCGCTTCTTCCCCGCCGCGGCCACCCCTGGCCGCTGGCTGAGCAGCTCGCCCCTCGCGATCGCGGCGGCACGACCGCCTCGGACGCTCCCCGACACGAGGGGGCTGCAATGGCTGCGAGGCACGCACCCGGACCTATACCGCCAACTTCAGGTGCTGCCCTGGCCGGGGCAGCACTTCACTGAGCCAGAGCTGGAGGCTCTGGAGCATGTGGTGGATCTGGCCGGTCGTGACGCCGGGGCCGCCGCCGCGGTCATGGCGCTGCCTTGGTTCGCGGACGGCGTCACAGAGGCGGAAGTCGCCGCTCTCAAGCAGGTGAACCGGATCGCTTCCGAGGGCGATGAGCGCGGCGGCGCAACCGGCGCGGCAATCGTCGCGCTGGCATGGTTTCGGGACGGTATCGCTGAACCGGAAGGCACGGCGCTCGAGTGGACCAGGTGGTTGAACCGCCTGAGCGACGCAAGCGCCGCCGACCTGGTAACGCTGCCGTGGTTCCAGGACGGCATCACCCACGATGAGGCAGGACTCGTCGAGCGATTCTACTGGACCGCACGAGTGGATCCCTCCCTCGCAGACGGCTTGCTGGCGACGTCATGGTTCCAGGATGGCATCACCCGCGACGAGGCAGGGCTGGTCGAGCGGTTCTACCGGGCCGCTACAGGGGCTCCCGCCCTCGCACAGAGTTTGCTGGCGAAGTCCTGGTTCCAGGATGGCATCACTCGCGATGAGGCGGCCGTAGTTGATCGCCTCGCCTCCACTGTGCGGGCCGAGGACGACGACCTCCAACCGCAGGTGGTCCAGGCGGCGATCGAGATCCTGGCCATGCCCTTCCTCGATACGGTCGAGAGCCCCGACGCCATGGCCGTGAATTCCCTCGAGAGGTTCGAGGACGCGGGATCGGCCGGGTTCCTGGAGCTGATGACCCACCCGAAGATCAGTGACGGCATCGACGACGAAGAGGCCAGGATCATCACTGTCCTCGGGGAAACGAATGAACACATGCCGCAATTGGTCCCGGTCTTGCTGGACGGGACGCATGTCTTCACAGAGGAACGTACCGTCGACCTCCCCCACTCGGGCGAGGTGCTCCTGGCAGTCATCCGATTCAATAATCACACCGGCCCCAACCTGGATTATCTGGAACACGCCATACGCCACCACGAGGGCTTCATGGGCGCGGCCCTGCCGACCAACTACATCGCGTGGTACTTCGCGGACTACGTTTCCGCCGGGTGGCACGCCGGTACGCACATCGCGTCGAGTCCGGGCCGAGACCCGGACCCCGCCGTCAGTGAGTACTGGCGAGCGCCCAGACACGCAGCGCACGAGTCCGGCCATTACTACTGGACGTCGCGGGGAAGTCGCGGCATCCAGGACTGGATTGTGGAAGGGGCCGCGGACATGCTCGTCATACTCTCCGAGCACGCGCGCGTCGGCCGGCCCCTGGTGCACAACCGGGATCAGTGCTTGCCATTCACCACCATCGGCGAACTGGAGGCGGCATCCGTCGAGGAGGACTACGACGGGTCGTCCTGCGAGTACTCGCTGGGGCAGCGGCTGTTCGTCGACCTGTATCACGCGCTCGGCGAGGACCCCTTCCAGCAGGGGTTCCGCAGCCTCTACTCGAAGCGCCTGCGTGACGACCCAACCGACGGTTGCGAGGGCACCGGGCTGGGCATCTGCCACGTCGAAGCGTCCTTCAAGGCCGGACAGCCCGATGAGGTGCTCGGCAGGGTGGACGAGGTCATTGGCCACTGGTACTACGGCCGAACTGCGACCCATGAAGCCGACCGGGCGCAACTCGTCGCCCTCTACCATGAGATGGGCGGGAACACGTGGGTCGATAGTACGAATTGGCTGAGCGATGCTCATATCGGCGAGTGGTATGGCGTATCTACTGATGCTGCGGGCCGCGTCATTGAGTTGAACCTCGCCGAGAACGGGGTGACGGGCCTGCTCTCGTCAGGATTGGGCAACCTCAGCAACCTGAGGGAGTTGTTGCTCAATCGCAACGAGTTGACCGGAGCGATCCCCACCTCCCTGGGCAACCTCACGAACCTCACCCGGCTGGAACTGGACGATAATAAGCTGACCGGACCGATCCCCTCGTCGCTCGGCAGCCTCATCAACCTGACCCGGCTGGAGCTGGACGACAACGAACTCACCGGGCCGATTCCCTCCTCCCTGGGCAGTCTGACGAACCTGACCCGTCTGAAGCTGGACGACAACGAGCTGACCGGAGCGATCCCCGCCTCCCTGGGCAGCCTGACGAACGCGCTGAGGTATCTGCGATTGGCGGGCGACAACAGATTCGCGGGGTGTGTACCTGCTGGGCTGTCCAGCGTGGCGGATAACGACCTTGCTGAGTTGGGCCTCCCCTCTTGCCGGTGACAGGCGCCGGCAGGGATGGTGCGCGGGACCTGTCGCGTCAAGGGCGCCGGGCCGACTCAATCGCCGTTGGACTGCTTGGGTGTTGCGGGTCTGCCGAGGCCCCGCGGAGCCTCCCGCGCCACCACCCGCATCGCCTCGACATACCCCGGCGGCAACCCCACCTCGGCCGCGCCGCTCAGCATCGTGCCGAGGTACGCGGGCGAGGGGGCGATGTGCGCCGCCTCGCGCGTCGCGACCTGATATGCGGTGCACTCGAGGTCGTCCCCGCCGGGGGTGGTGACCGTCACGGCGAGGCGGCGGTAGTGCGGCGGGTCCAGGTGCAGGCCCTCCTGGCGGTCGAGCGCCGGGCGCTCGTCGAGCGGGATGCGCCATACCGCGCCCCACACCTCGGCGTTTCCCGAGCCATCGTGCGCCTCGACGATGTCGGCCACGCCGCCGCCCCAGCGCGTGCTGCGGCGGGTGAAGGCGAGGCGGTAACCGGGGAGGCGTGCCGTGGTCACGAAGACGGCGGAGGGGCAACTTTCGTGCAGGCGGGAGCCGAGCAGGTTCGAGCCGTAGCCGAAGTAGTCGAACGTCGCTGTGCCGGCCGGCCGGTCAGTCAGCGGTCGCCTCGCGGCACGCCGCCACGAACGCCTCGAACAGCGGGCGCTGGTCTTCGGCGACCTCGTCGCGCTCGGGGTGCCACTGCACCGAGAGCGCCCACCGCCGGTCGGGCCGCTCGAGGGCCTCGACGATGCCGTCGCCGGTGGTCGCGGCGACCGTGAGGCCGTCCGCGACACGGTCGGTGGTCACCGCCTGATGGTGGCGCGAGTTGACCCGCATGGTGCGGTCGCCGAAGACGCCGTGGAGCAGGCTGCCCGGCTCGGCGGCGACCTCGTGCCAGCCGGAGTCGATCGCGTCGCCCTCGCCGCGGCGGGCGCGGTGCGGCTCGCGCTCGTGGATGTGCTGGAGCAGCGACCCGCCGGCGAAGACGTTGAAGAGCTGGTGGCCGCGGCAGATGGCCAGCACCGGCACGTCGCGCTCGAACGCGTCGGCCAGCACCGCCGACTCGAAGTCGTCGCGGTCCGGCGCCACCTCGCGCACGTACTCGCTCTGCTCCTCGCCGTAGCGGGTCGGGTCGATGTCGATGCCGGCGGTGACCACGACACCGTCGTAGTCCGGGAGGCTCGCGTCGGCCTCCCACGTCGCCTGGTCGTACGCGACGGGCGCGCCGCCGGTCTCCGCGAGGCGGTCGGTGTAGTCCTCGAAGCGCTCGCCGACGACCTCCTCGGCGCGGGTCACGAGGATGCGCGGGCGGTCGGCGGCGGTCATCGGGCGGATCCGGGGGCGCGCATGGCCAGGGTCCTCGTCGGAGTGGCCGCCGGCGCGCGGCCTACAGGGCGCTCGCCGGGCGGCTGGTACACGGAAATGGTCGGGGTGCGCAGATTTGAACTGCGGACCTCGTCGTCCCGAACGACGCGCTCTGCCAAGCTGAGCTACACCCCGA
>VXMU01000058.1:0-21671 GCA_009840945.1 Chloroflexota bacterium
TCCATACCCCCATGCCTCTTGTCGCGGGTGGTCTGAGATGTTTAAAAGAGACCGGGGCGGGCCCGTTCGGCTCGAGGTACGTGGCGGCGGCCCAGCCGACCACGCCGTCGAACCGGACCTTCTGCCACGAGTAGCCGTCGACGTTGGCAGTGCCCTCCAGCACAGTCAGCACCGCGCCGTCGGGCGCCTGGGCGAGCTCAGCGCCCTGGAGGCCCGGTTCGGCGCGGATGTTCAGGGGGTCGCCGTCGGCGCTGACCCTCGCGGTCTCGCCGGGGACGAGCTGGGCGGGGATCGGGGTCTCGAGGGCGGGCAGCAGCGCCGGGGTGGCGCGCGCGTCGGCGCGCGGCCCGCTGGCGAGCGCACCGGTGAAGAGCGCGACGAGTGCAAAGAGGGCGACGAGGCGACGCACGCCGGAGCGACTCCAACGACTAACCCCGCTGCCTTCGAGGATACAGCATCACCCGGCTGGGTCATCGGGGGGAGCCCGCGACGTTGCGGAACCCGCGGCGATCGGGTACCTCAAGGCCATGCTTGAATGGATCGGCGCCGCCATCGAGGACGGCGAGGTGCGCGAGCGGCGCTTCGACGTCGTGCGCGACGGCAGCCGCGTGCCCGGCGTGCTGTGGACGCCCGCCGGGGCCGCGGGCTCGGCGCCGCTGGTGCTGCTCGGCCACGGCGGCGCGGGTCACAAGCGCGACGACAGCCGCCTGGACTACGCCCACAGCTACGTCGCGAGCGGCCTCGCCGCCGCCGCCATCGACGGGCCGTTCCACGGTGACCGCGCGCCCGCGGAGCCCGGCGACCGCCCGTACGACGAGGCGCTGGTCGACTCGATGGTCGCCGACTGGCGCGCGACGCTCGACGCGCTGACGGCGCTCGACGAGGTCGACGGCAGCCGCGTCGGCTACGGCGGCGTGTCGATGGGGACGATGTTCGGGCTGCCGTTCCTCGTCGCCGACGGCCGCGTACGGGCGGCCGTGCTCGGCCTGTGCGGGCTGCGTGGCGACGGCGAGGTGGACGGCGGCCTATACGGCCGCCTCGCGGTGGACGCTCCTCGGCTCGAGTGCCCCGTGCTGTTCGTCATGCAGTGGGACGACGAGCTGTTCGAGCGCGACTCGGTGCTCGCGCTGTACGACGCGCTGGGCGCGGCGGACAAGCGGCTGGTCGCGAACCCCGGCGGCCACGCCGAGACCCCGCCCCACGTCCGCTTCACCACCCACGCCTTCCTCGTCGACGCGCTCACCGCCGCCCCTGCGTAGCGCCCACCTCGCTCTCGCCCGCGGCTCTGAGCCCCTCTCCCTGGAGGGAGAGGGCTAGGGTGAGGGGGCCCGGCCTCGGGCGCCCTCGAGGCCCCGGTCGCCGTCCCTGCCATCGGGTGAGGGGGGCTCTGCTTCCCGCGGGCGCAGGCGATCGAGGAGCCCTCGAACCCTCACCCCCGCCCTCTCCCAGGGGGAGCGGGGGCCAGAGGGAGAGAGCCAGGGTGAGGGGGTCTGCTTTCCGCCGGGGTGCGAGGAGCCATTGAGGAGCCTTCCGGACCCTCACCCCGCGCCCGTTCCCGCAGCAGCGCGGGAGAGGGAGCCCGAAGGAGAGGGAGCCGGATAGAATGGCCGCATGGATGTAGCAAACGAACTCATGGTGCGCGGGATCGTCGTCGGCGTGTTCATGGAGAACTGCTGGGTCGTCGGCAACCGCCGCACGGGCGAGGCGATCTGCATCGACCCCGGCGGCGACCACGACGAGGTCCTCGCGCTCGCGCGCGACATGGGCGTCACCATCAAGACCATCGCCAACTCGCACGCCCACGTCGACCACATCATGGGCGTCCACGGCGTCCAGGGCGCGACCGACGCGAACTTCCTCATCCACGAGCAGGAGCTCGACCTGCTCCGCAACGGCTGGCCGGACGGCGCCCGGCAGATGGGCTTCGACCTCGAGCAGGGGGCGCCGGAGCCGCAGGGCTACGTCGTCGACGACGACATCGTCGAGGTGGACGGGCTGCGGCTGCGCGTCATCGTCACGCCCGGGCACACCACGGGCTCCGTCAGCTACTACGAGGAGAGCGCCGGGCTGCTCTTCAGCGGCGACACGCTATTCCGCGGCTCGATCGGCCGCACCGACTTCCCCGGCGGCTCGTACGACCAGGAGATGCGCAGCATCACCGGGAAGCTGCTCAGCCTCCCCGACGAGACCCTCGTGCTGCCCGGCCACATGCAAGAGACGCAGATCGGATTCGAGCGCGAACACAACCCGTTCGTGCTGGACTGGCAGCGCCGCCAGGCGGCCGCCGAACAGTAGCGGCCCGCACCGCCGCCCCGAGGAACGCCGAGGGCCTACCCGCCGACCCGACGCGTCTCCACCTTGTGCATCCGCCCGAACAGCGATCGCGTGCCGACGATCTCGACCTCGCCGTGGTCGGCGAGCGTGGTGAGGTGTTTCTGGACGATGCGGCCGCCCGGCTGCCCCGCCACGGCGAGCACCATGGCCGCGAGGAAGGCGTTCGGCAGGCGCTGGCTGCCGCGCGCGAACGCCAGCATGAGCGTCGCGCCCAGCGCCGCCAGCGCCGCGGTGACGACGATGTTCGTCCCGCACAGCGGCGAGACGGCGAGCCCGGACTGACCCGCCTGGAGGCGGGTCAGCGCCTCGCGCGCCGCCTCGTCCAGCGCGTCCGTGTCGACCTCGCCGACGATCACGAAGCCGTCGACCCCGGCGCGGCCCGCGAGGCGTCGAGGGCCGGTGCGCGCGAGCAGCACCGCCACGGTGGCGTGCTCCAGGGCGTGGTTGCGCCGGATCGAGTCGAGCCATCCCCGGATCACGGGCGGTCCCTTCAGCGGCGGTGCGCCCCGGCGGACGATACTGAGTATATGGCGCGCGCCGGCGAGCCCCGTGCGGGGCGCGTCAGTAGGCGCGGCTCGTGCCCGGCGCCCCCACCTCGAAGTCGGCTTGCACCTCGACGCGGATGTTGACGGCCTGCCTGCCCCCGTTCGGCGAGGTGATGCGCAGCGTGCCCGTCGCGGAGGTCGACGTCAGCAGCGTCGGGTTCACCGTGATGGTGATCTCGGCGACCGGCGAGCACGGGTCCCGGCACGGGAGGCCCGCGCCGAGCGCCACCCCGGCCGGCGGGTCCACCACCAGCCAGCCGCCCGGCGGCTGCACCACCCAGGTCAGGATGCCGGTGCCGCCGTTCCGCACCCGCACGGTGGCGCGCGCCTCGGTGGGCGATGCGTCGGTGCGGATCACGATCTGCGGCGCGTCGACGCGCAGCACCGGCGACCCGAGGGCAACCGAGCGGTAGTTCGGCGCGATCTGCGGCACGACGGCCTCGTGCGAAGGCAGGGGCGTGGGCATGTCCATCGCCGGGAAGGGGAACTGGAAGGCCCCGGGCGAGAGGGCTGCGAAGTACCTCGGGTCGGTGAGGTCGGGGAGGGTCGCCGGGACTGCGTCCCACAGCGGCTGGCCCGAGATCACGGGCGGCGAGGCCATGCACCCCCACACCAGCTCCTGGTACGGGTAGCGGTTGCGAGCCTGCCCGCCATCGCATCGATACGCCGGGCGTGGCCAGGTGCCGAAGCCGGGATCGGCGGGGTGGTTCGACATCCGGCTGCCCGGCCCGGTGAAGCCGTTGTAGGACCACGTGGCGTAGTACCAGTTCTCGATGAGCGCTGGGTCGCCGTTCGTGTCCGTGCCGACGATCGGGCGCTCCTCGGGCGCGCTGTTCCACTTGTCGGCGAGGATCCACGCGCCGCGCGCGATGTTGTGCGCGTAGTGCGTGGCGATGCTCACCTGCTCGGGGGTCGGCTGCTGGGCGGTGCCGAGGGGGATCGTCATCCCGCTCGTGACCTGCATGATGCCGTGCCCGCAGTCGAACGAGACGAGCGTGTCGCCCTCGGAGTGGAACGTCACGGAGCGCGACGCCATCGTCAGGTTCGACTCCACCCACGCGATGGCTTTGAGGAGCGTGGCGGGGATGCGGCGCGGCGCGTTCTCGGTCCGGTTCGCGCGTGTGCCCTGCTCCATCTTCGGCAGCCCGAACGCCGCGTCGCCGGCGAAGAGCGCGTCGACCGAGACCGCCTCGATCGCGTCCAGGTACGTCGCGCGCGCTCGGTCGGCCTCGTAGGTGTGGGGATGGCGGAGGAACGCACAGGCCAGGGCCTCGCGCGCGGCGGGCCCCGGCCCCAGCGCCGCCCACGCCGCGGCCAGTGCGACGAGCGCGAGCGCACCCACCCGCAGCGCGGTCACCCGGCTACTCATCGCGCAGCCACCCGATATGGATCAGCTCGGACTCCGCGGCGACCGCGAGGCGGTCGCCGGCCGGGGAGAGGACGACGAACGACTCGCGGCCCGGCTCCGCCGCGTCGCGCCCGTCGAAGCTGCGCACGGCGAGGTAGCGCCCATCCGGGCTCCACCCGAGCGGGACGTCGAACCCCTGCTCGGGCGCGGGCAGCGCGGGCGGCTCGTCGCCGCCTATCGTGACTGCAGCCGCGCTGATGTCCGGGAACGCCTCGACGCCCACGGTCAGGCCGCTCCCGTCCGGCGTCCACACCGGCGAGAACTGCTCGGACAGCACCGCGCCGGGTGCGGCGGGCGAAGCGGCGCGCGGCTCGGCGTCCGCGTCGACGGCCACCACCCACGCGCGGTGCACCACGCGCTCCGCCGAGACCTGCGGCGCGAGGTAGGCGACGGACGCGCCGTCGGGCGCCACGCGCCAGTCGCGCGCGATGTGGTCCGAGGGGTGCGCGATCAGCTCTGGCTCGGCGCCCTCGCGGACCCGGTACAGCTCCGTCCCGCGCACCGACAGCTCGAAGTAGAGCGCCGCGCCGTCCGCCTCGAGTGCGACCGGATAGAGGCCGAAGTCGGTCACCGCGCCGTGGATGGCGCGGCGTGCCTGCGCCGCGATCTCGAGGCGGACGAGCTCCTGCGAGCCGTCGGCCCTCGTGCGGCGGTAGAGCAGGTGAGCGCCCTCGGGGTCGAAGACGGGCGCGGCCATGATGTCGGCGTCACCGGCGAGGCGCGTCAGCTCGCCGCTGCGGACGTCGAGCACCCACAGCTCGGCGGGCGAGTCGCGCCGGGGCGCGGCCTCGGGCGGGAGCACGACGAACGCCGCCAGGTCCCCGGCCATCGCCGGGGCCGGCGTGATCGACCAGCCGCGCGCGTGCGGCACGCTCGCCACCAACTCGCGCTCGTCGGGGGCGTCGGGCGCGGCGACGTAGACGCGGTCGGCCAGCAGGCCGAACTCGGCGAAGACCAGGCGGTAGGTGGCGTCGGGCGGCTCGTCGCCCTCGGGCGTGCCCAGCAGCAGCCAGGCAACGGCGAGCACGACGCCCAGCCCGGCGAGGACGGCAACGGCCCTGAGCGCGCGGCGGGACACGGTCATGCGGCACACCGGCCCGCTCCCCGCCAGGGCGGGCCGCCCGGCTTCCACGATGGGACGGCCCGAAACGGGTGTCAACGCGGCCAGCGAACGGAGCGCTGGACGAGGGGGCGCGCACGGGGCGCTTTGCTAAGCTGGAAGCGTGATCTTCCGCTATCTCGCCGTCCTCGCCGAAGCGCCGCTTGCCTTCGTGATCCTGATCGCCGCCTTCACCGCCTCGCTGCTGGTGGGGCTGGTCCTGCACGAGGTCGCGCACGCCTTCGTCGCCGACTCGCTGGGTGACCGCACGCCGAGGCGGCACGGGCGGCTCTCGCTCAACCCGCTGCGCCACCTCGACCCGCTGGGCTCGTCGCTGATCTTCATCGTCGGATTCGGGTGGGCGAAGCCGGTGCCGATCGGCCCGAACTCCGGCCGCAACACGGCGCTGATCGCGCTCGCGGGCCCCGCGACGAACCTCGTGGTCGCCGCGGTGGCGGGCCTGGCCATCAAGCTCGGGTACGTACCGTTCTTCCACCCGTTCGTGGCGCCCTCGGCGGCCGACTTCTGGGCGCAGGTCTGGACCGAGTCGCCCGATAACCTGGTCGGGCTGTTCCTGGGCACCATCGTGCTGCTCAACGTCATCCTCGCGGTCTTCAACCTCATCCCGCTCGCGCCGCTCGATGGCTTCCGGGTCGCGCTCGGCATCCTGCCGGCGGACCTGGCGCGGCAGGTGGCGCGCCTGGAGCCGTGGATGCCCGGGGCGCTGCTGGTGCTGATCCTGCTGCCCTTCATCGGCGGACCCTCGCTGCTGTTCGACGTGATGGGGCCGGCCATCGACTTCCTGCTGCGCATCTTCGTCGAGAGCGCCGACCTGCGTGTGGTCTGACCTCCGCGCCCACGTCCGGCGCTTCTTCCGCGGCTTCCGCGGCACGCTCACTCCCGCCGAGAGACAGACCGTCGAGGCGCTCTTGGGGCCCGAGGAGCTGCGATGCTTCCGCGCGCTCCAGGGCCGCGAGCAGCGCCACGCGGTCGACGTGCTGCGCCACCTCGAGGGGCACGGCTCGCCGTCGGACGACCTGCTCGTCGCGGCCCTGCTGCACAACGTCGGGAAGGGCCGCGTGCGCCTCCACGAGCGCGTCGCCTACACGCTGCTCACGATGTTCACGCCGCGGCTCCTGGCGCGCGTGGCCGCGCCGGACGGGCGCGGGTTCCGCCGGGCGATGGCGGCGCAGCGCGACCACCCCGCGATCGGCGCCGAGGCGCTCGCGGCGATCGGCGTCCGCCCGCGCGTGGTCGAGCTCGTGCGCGGCCACCACGACGCCTCGGCCGATGACGACGCCGAGCTGGCCGCGCTCATCGAGGCGGACCTGCTGCGGTAGACGCCCTTCCCTGCGGCTCACGCTCAGCGCGCGGTGGTACGATGGCGCGCCTAACGCGAGCGCCGACGGAGATGACATATGACGCGCGTTGCGATCATCGGGACCGGGCTCATCGGGGCATCGATCGGCCTCGGACTACGCGAGCAGTCCGACCAGGCGACGATCGAGATCGTCGGCTACGACCGCAACACGCAGCGCGCCCGCGCCGCCGAGCGCCGCGACGCCATCGACAAGCGCGAGAACAGCGCGCTGGCCGCGGTGCAGGACGCCTCGCTCGTCATCATCAGCACGCCGATCCTCGCGATGCGCGAGGTGATGGAGGAGATCCGGCACGCGCTCATGCCCGGCGCGGTCGTGACCGACACCGGCTCGACCAAGGGCGAGGTAATGGCCTGGGCGCGGGACCTCCTTCCCGACTCGATCCACTTCGTCGGCGGGCACCCCATGGCCGGCAAGACCGAGGTGGGCGCGGAGCACGCCGACCCGCAGCTCTTCGACGGCGCTCGCTGGGTGGTCGTGCCGACGCGCGCCGCCTCGCAGGCCGCGGTCGAGACGGTGACCGGGTTCGCGGCGGGCCTCGGCGCGAAGCCGATGTTCATGGACCCCGAGGAGCACGACGCCTACGTCGCCGCCGTCTCGCACCTCCCGATGCTGGCCGCGGGGGCGCTCTTCCGCCTCACCCGCGACTCGGAGGCATGGCCCGAGCTCTCGATGCTGGCATCGAGCGGCTTCCGCGACACGACCCGCCTCGCCGGCACCGACGAGCAGATGGCGCACGACATCGCGCTCACCAACCGCGACCAGGTGGTGCACTGGCTCCAGCGCTACCGCGGCGCCATCTACGACCTCGAGGACCAGCTCCAGAACATCGAGGGCGACGAGGAGCTCCTGGAGTGGTTCGCGAAGCTCAACTTCGACTACATCGGGTTCCGCGAGGGCCAGATCGGGCGCGTCGAGATCGACCAGCAGCGCGAGCTCCCGGACATCTCGATCACCGACATCTTCATGGGCGGCGCGCTCGCCGACCGCCTGCGCCAGCTCACCGAGCGCGCGCGCGACTCGGAGCGGCGTCGCTAGCGGATCTGGTTCGCTCTCCCGAGGCTCGGGGTTGCAGGGCGTGACCAGCCCGCGCCATGCCCCCCAAGCACGCCCGCGGGTAGAGTGCGCACATGACCATGTACAACCTTCCCGTCGACCGCATGACGGTCTCGCGGCCCCCGCGCCTGCGAGGCGCCGTGCAGGTTCCGGGCGACAAGTCGATCACGCACCGCGCGCTGCTCTTCAACGCCATCGCCGCCGGCGACGCGACCGTCACGGGCTTCCTCGACGCCGCCGACACGCGCGACACGCTCGAGGCGGTACGCGCCCTCGGCGTGAAGGTCGACGAGGTCGGCGACGGGCGGCTCGTCGTGCACGGCCGCGGGCGCGCGGGGGTGACCGAGGCCGCCGACGTGCTCGACTGCGGCAACTCCGGGACGACGATGCGGCTGCTGAGCGGCCTGCTCGCCGGGTTCCCGTTCATGTCCGTGCTCAGTGGCGACGCATCGCTGCGGCGGCGGCCGATGGGACGCATCGTCCAGCCCTTGCGCACGCTCGGCGCCCGAGTCACCGCGCGCGCCGAGGGGACGTTGCCCCCGATCGTGGTCGAGGGCGGCCCGCTCGCGGGCGGCCAACACATCGAGACGCCCGTCGCCTCGGCGCAGGTGAAGTCGGCGATCCTGCTCGCGGGCCTCGCCGCCGATGGGTCGACGCAGGTCACCGAGCCCGCGCACTCACGCGACCACACCGAGCGCATGCTGGGCGCGATGGGCGCCGACGTGGTCATCGAGGGCACGTCCGTGACCCTGACCCCGCCCGAGGGCGACCTCCATGCGATCGACGTGCACGTGCCGGGCGACATCAGCACGGCGGCGGCGTGGATCGTCGCAGCGACCCTGCACCCCGACGCCGACCTCGTGCTGGCGCGCGTCGGCGTGAGCCGCTCGCGCGCCGGGATCATCGATGTGCTGAGCGCCATGGGCGCGGACATCGAGATGGAGAACCCGGCTGTCGTCGGCGGCGAGCCGGTCGCCGACCTGCACGTGCGCAGCGCCGGGCTGCGCGGCGTGCGCATCGACGGCGTCGTGGTGCCGCGCGCCATCGACGAGCTGCCGCTGCTCGCGCTCGCGGGCGCGCTCGCCGAGGGCGACACGGTCATCGCCGACGCCGCCGAGCTGCGCGTGAAGGAGTCGGACCGCGTCGCGACGACCGCCGCCACGCTGCGCGCGCTGGGCGCGGAGGTCGAGGAGCACGACGACGGCCTCGCCGTGGCGGGCGGGGCCCAGCTGCGCGGTGCCCCCGTCGAGGCTGCGGGCGACCACCGGCTGGCGATGCTCGGCGCGGTGGCCGGGCTGCTCGCCGAGGGTGAGACGACGGTGTCGGGAGCCGGCGCCGTGGCCGTCTCGTACCCCGACTTCTGGGCCGACCTCGCGCGTGTCGGCGCCTCACCGGCAGCCGCGCGGGCGTAGCGCACAGCGGACGAGGACTGGTGCCGGACATCGAGGGATCCTCGGCCCCGCCGCCGCTCCTGACCGTCATCTCCGGCCCCTCCGGCGTGGGCAAGGACGCGCTCATGGCGCGCCTGCTGGAGGGCGGCGACTTCCGCCGCCCCGTCACTATGACCGCCCGCCCGCCGCGTCCCGGCGAGGTCGACGGCGTCCACTACCACTTCGCCACCGGCGAGGAGTTCGAGGCGACGATCGCGGCTGGCGAGCTGCTGGAGCACGCGCTGGTTCACGGTACCTACTACGGGACACCTCGCGCCTCGCTGCGCGACGCCCTCGCGAGCGGCCTCGACGTGATCCTGCAGATCGACGTGCAGGGCGCGTGGACGCTCCGCGAGGTGCTGGGTGATGCGTTCTTCGTCTTCATCGCCCCCGAGAGCGTCGACCAGCTCGAACGGCGTCTCCGCGAGCGTCCCGGGACCGACGCCGAGGAGATCGTGCGCCGCCTGGCCTCTGCGCGCGCGGAGCTGGAACGCCAGCACGCCTTCGACGCCGTCGTCGTGAATATCGAGGGCGACCTCGACGGCACGGTCGAGCGCGTGCGCGAGCTCATCGCACGCGAGCGTGAGCGGCCCGGCCGCCGAGCCGTTGAGGTGTGATCAGTACCGCTGCTCGTACCAGCCCTCGCCCCGCGGCTGCGTGTCGTCGTGGAAGAGCGTGAGCGAGGCGCCGCCGGCGAGCGTGACGCGGTAGTAGGTGCGACGCAGCGGCGTCTCCCGCCACCACTCGTCGACGACCCGCCACGTCTCCTCGATACGCTCGATGGCGAGCGAAGCGGCCGCCGCGCCGCGCCGCGCGGGCCGCTGCACCTCGCACGGCTCGCCGTCGGGGTTGGCGCGTACCGCGAGCGGCCGGGGCAGGCCGAGCGGGCTGAGCGCGCCGGCATCCGGCCGACCGTCCAACCGCCGGGCGCTCACGGCTCGTAGTCCGCGAGGGCGTAGCGTCGCTCCGGGATGCGGCTCAGCGGCGCCAGCGCGACGACACGCCGCAGCGCCGCCCGTCCGTAGCGCAGCTGGAGGTGGCGAGCCATCTCGTCCAGCTGCTCGCGGCGCCGCCCGCCGCGTTCGCGCAGCAGCCGCCCCTGACGGCCGCGCTCCGCGGTCAGCCCGCCGATCTCCAGCGCAAGCTCCGCGATCGGTCCGCCGAACTCGGCCGCCTCGATCGAGGGTCGAAGCGCCGCCCACAGCCGGTCGCGGTCGCCGGTCGGCTCGGTCAGCACGCGACGGCGCTCCCAGACGTGCTCGTCCTCGGTCACGGCGCTGAGACGGACGGCGCGTACGAGCCGGCCGTGTACCGAGGGACGCGCCAGCGCGCGCCCGAGGAGCTGCCCGAAGGTGTGCAGCACGGCCTCGAGGGCCGTGAGCGGCGGCTCGGTCTGCGCGCGCTCCACCACGCGCTCGCCGCTCACCATCGGCGTGACCGGGGTGGCGTCCTCGCCGCGTGCGGCGAGCCACGCCCGGCCGCCGTCCGCGCCGAGCTGCGCCTCGACGGCGTGTCGCGGCAGCGCCGCCAGGTCGCCGAGCGTGGCGAGGCCGAGCAGCCCCAGCCACTCCCCCGACGCCTCGTCCAGCGGCAGCAGCGCCGTCGGCAGCGGCGCCAGCCACTCGCGGGCCTCGGCGTCACCGACGCGCAGCCACGCGCCGGGCGGCGCGGCCGAGGCCGCCGCGCGCGCGGTGAAGCGGCTCCCGGCCAGCCCGAGCCGCACGCCGAGCGCCTCCGGCGCGGCGTCCAGCAGCGCCCGGGCCATCGCATCCTCGTGCGGATAGAGGCCGTCGAGGCCGCGCAGGTCGGCGTACACCTCGCCCGCCGTCGCCTCCTCCACCAGCGGGCTGACGGCGGCGGCTGCCTCGACAAGCTGGTCGGCGGCGCGGCGCGTGCGCGCCGGGCGCAGCTCGAGCACGACGAGGGGCGGGCACCAGCCGATGGCCTCGGCGAGCACCTGGCCCACACGCACGCCGCGCGCGACGGCCGTCTCGCTGGCCTCGGCCACGCGCAGGCCCGACTCGTCGGTCACGGCGACGGGCCGGCCGCGCAGCTGTGGCCGCGCCGCGAGCTCCGCGGCGAGCGCGAGCGCCGGCACGAACAGGCACGCGAGGAGGGGACGTTGAGCTGCCACGATGATCACCCCCGCCAAGAGGCGACGGCGATGGTATCAGAACGCGCGTTCTGATACCATCCGCCCGCGGCGAGGGGGGAACGCCGTGGCCCGCGGACGGCGCGATCAGCAACCCGGCTTCATGGAGCGCTGGGACGAGTTCGAGGCGCGGCAGGCACGCGCTCTCAAGGACACGCCCCGATCGAGCGCACCCCCCGACCCCGTCACGCCCCTCGGCGACGACGCGCTCGACGGCGTCCCCTACGTCGAGCTGCACCTGCACACCCACTACTCGCTGCTCGACGGCGCGTCGAGTCCCGACGAGCTCGTCCAGACAGCCGTCGAACAGGGCCACGCCGCGCTCGCGCTCACCGACCACGACGGGCTCTTCGGCGCGATGGAGTTCGCGCGCGCGGCTCGCGCCGAGGGCCTGCGGCCCATCACCGGCCTCGAGCTCACCGTCTCCGAGCCCGCGACCGAACGTGACGACCCGGCCGATGCGGACGAGGGCGGCCAGGTGCGCTCGCATCTCACGCTGCTGGCCGAGACGCGCGAGGGTTACGCCAACCTCTGCCGCCTCTCCAGCCTCGCCTTCGGGCTGGGCGAGACCGACCGCCGTACGCAGGAAGCGCGGCGCACCGACCCCGTGGCGCCGCTCGAAGCGCTCGAGCGCCACGCGGCAGGGCTGATCGTGCTCACCGGCTGCCGCCAGGGACGCATCCCGTCACTGGTGCAGGCCGGGCGGAGCGCCGAGGCCGACGCGGCGCTCGCGCGCCTCGCCGGCTGGTTCGGCGCGGAGCAGGTCTTCGTCGAGCTGCAGGACAACGACGTCCACGGCGACCGCCCGCGCAACGAGGCGCTCGTGCGGCTCGCCGAGCGCGCGGGTGTGGGCGTGGTCGGCACCGGCAACGTGCACTACCACGCACGGGAGCGGCACCGCCTGCAGGACGTGCTGGTCGCGATCCGCCACCGCTCGACCCTCGACGAGTCCCACGCGGAGCGGCGGCCGAACGCCGAGTTCTGGCTGCGCAGCCCGGTCGAGCAGGCCGAGCGCTTCGCGCGCTACCACCCCGAGGCGGCGGCCAACACCGTGCGCATCGCGCAGCGCTGCGCCTTCGACCTCACCGGTGACCTCGGCTACCGGCTGCCCGCGCCGCCACTGTCCGAGGGCGCCACGCCGCTCGGCGAGCTCGAGCGGATCTGCCGCGAGCGGCTGGGCGACCGCTACCGCGCGCCCCTGGAACGCGCGAAGGCCGAGGCGCAGCTTGCCGAGGAGCTGCGCTTGATCGAGCTGCACGACCTCGCCGGCTTCTTCCTCATCTACCACGAGGTCTTCGAGCTGGCCGAGGAGGTCGCGCGCGACGTGCGCGCGGCGGGCATCGCGCGCGGGCTCACGGACCTGCCGCCCGGGCGCGGGCGCGGTTCCTCGGTCTCCTCGATCGTCTGCTACCTGATCGGGCTCTCGCACATCGACCCGATCCACCACGGGCTCTTCATCGGCCGCTTCCTCAACGAGGAGATGGACTCGCTGCCCGACATCGACCTCGACTTCCCCCGCGACATCCGCGCCGAGCTGATCGAGCGCGTGCACGCGCGCTGGGGCCGCGAGCACGCCGCGCTCGTCGCCAGCTTCGCCACCTACCGCACGCGTGGCGCGATCCGCGACGCTGGCAAGGCGCTCGGCCTGCCCGTCGCCGAGCTCGACCGCCTCGCCCGCCGGGCCGGGCCGTTCGAGGGCCCCGAGCAGATCCTCGAGGTGCTCGCGAACGACCCGCAGTTCGGCGAAGGGGAGAGCATGCGCGGCTGGCGCGAGCTGGCCGAGATGGTCCCGCAGCTCGTCGGCGTGCCGCGCCACCTCTCGCAGCACCCCGGCGGGATGGTGATCGCCTCGGAGCCGCTCATCGACTGCGTGCCGTGCCAGCCGGCGGCGATGCCGAACCGCTACCTCTGCCACTGGGACAAGGACTCCATCGGCGACGCACGGATGGTGAAGATCGACTTCCTCGGGCTCGGCATGCTCTCCGTCGTCGAGGAGGCGGTGGACCTCATCGCCGCCGGCCGCGGCCGCGTCGTCGACCTCTCGCGCATCGACTTCGAGGACGAGGCGGTCTTCGACACGATCTGCAACGGCGACACCGTCGGCGTCTTCCAGATCGAGTCGCGCGCGCAGATCGCGATGCTGCCGCGCACGCAGCCTCGCAGCCTCGAGGACCTCACCGTGCAGGTCTCGATCGTGCGGCCGGGGCCGATCGTCGGCGGGGCGGTGAACCCCTACGTGCGGCGACGCGAGCAGCAGCGCCGCAACCCGCGCTACCGGCCGCCGCCGCCGCACGAGTGCGTCCGCGAGGTGCTGGACGAGACGCTCGGCGTGGTCATCTTCCAGGAGCAGGTGCTCCAGGTGGCCCGCCACATGGGCGGCTTCACCGCCGGCGAGGCCGACCGCTTCCGCCGCTCGCTCGGCCGCCGCCGCGCGCAGGCGGAGCTCGACGCCTGGCACGAGCGCTTCCTCGACGGCGCCGAGGAGCGCGGCGTGGGCCGCGCGGTGGCGGAGCGCGTCTTCGGCAACCTCGCCGGGTTCGCCGAGTTCGGCTTCCCCAAGAGCCACGGCGCGGCGTTCGGCCTGCTCGCCTACCAGTCGACGTGGCTCAAGCAGTACTACGCGCCGGAGTTCATGTGCGCGCTGTTCAACCAGCAGCCGATGGGCTTCTACCCCCCGCACGTGCTCACCAACGACGCGAAGCGCCACGGCGTCGCCGTCGAGCGGCCCGACATCAACGCCAGCGCCGCCCGCTGCACCGTCGAGCTGCCCGAGGGCGCGATCCGCGTCGGGCTCGGCTACGTGCGCGGCGTAGGCGAGGCGCTCGCCGAGCGCGTCGAGGCGGAGCGCGAGCGTGGCGGGCCCTACCAGTCGCTGTTCGGCTTCGTGCAGCGCACGGGCCTCGGCCGCCGGGCCACCTCGCGCCTCATCCGCGCCGGGGCGTTCGACAGCCTCGGGCTGCAGCGCCGCGAGCTGCTCTGGCAGCTCGGGCTGTTCACGGGTGACCCGACGGGGAAGGCCTCGATCGCACCGACGCCCGAGGCGGCCGACGGGCGTCAGCTCCGCCTCGATCTGCCGACCGGGCAGGACATGGTGACGCTCCCCGACCTCGGTGAGCGCGAGCGCATGGCGGCCGACTACGACCTCCTCGGCCTCTCACCCGACCGCCACCCGATGCAGTTCCTGCGCCATGCGCTCGGCGAGGGCGTCGCATCCAGCCGCCACCTCCACACGCTGCCGGCCGGCCGCACCGTCGAGGTAGCCGGCCTCGTGGTCTGCCGCCAGCGCCCGCTCACCGCGCGCGGCATCATCTTCCTGCTGCTCGAAGACGAGTACGGCCTGATGAACATCCTGGTCCCGCGCGAGCTCACCGTGTCGCGTCGCGACGTGGTGCGCATGGCCCCCTTCGTGCGCGCCCGCGGCACCCTCGACGAGCGCACCGGCGTGCAGCGCACCCTCGTCGCCGAGGGCGTCGAGGAGGTGGCGCCTGCGGAGCCGTGGCGGATGCCGTCGGGGAAGTCCTGGGCGTGAGCGCCTGGACTCACCGCTACCCTGCATCGGGTGAGGTAAATCGAGCGACGCAGCCTCTACACTCCTGCTCCGGCTCCGAATCGGGGCCGGTCGCTCCTCGGGAGTCGTCATGGGTGTTTGGCCCCTCGTGCGGATCACCGCCCTGGCGCTCGCAGTGGTCGCGCTGTGCGCCGCGCTCGCGGCTCCTCCCGCGGTGGCGTCCGAGGAGCCGGCCGAGGCGTCGCAGCCCACAACGATCACGACCACGCTGTATCCAGGCTGGAACATGGTCGGCTGGGTCGGCCCTCCGACAGCGCCATCCGCACTCTTTGAGGGCATACCCATGCTCAGGCAGCTCTTCGTGTGGAGCACCGAAGCACAGGAGTATCAACGGGCGACGCACGCCGACCCTTCGCCAGCCGGTATGAGCGTGCTCGGACCCGGCGCGGGTCTCTGGTTGTACGTCGGGGGCACGACCACCGTGGAGTGGACGCGACCGGTATTCGTCGGCGGCGTCCCGCTCGATCTCGCGGCCCCACGAAGCCTGGTCGGATGGCGAGGTGGCGACGGCACGCCGATCAAAGATGTCCTCGGGCGAATCAGCGATTCGGTTACACGCGCCTGGCGCTGGGACGCAGAGACGCAGGCATTCTGGCTGTACCAGCCCGGGGCGACCGCCAGCACCCTAACCGAGCTGAACAGGGGGGAAGCCATCCTGGTCGAGCTATTAGGCGATACGCGCTGGTGGCAGTGGGGGACGGGGCTCGATGAGCTCCCTCCGCACCTGACAGACGACCGCGATGGCCCTGTTGTCGTCTATCTGGACGACGTTCCGGAGCGTGCCCGGATCGAAATCGAGCAGGCACTGGATGATTTCGGGAAGCTGTTCAGCGAGCGATTCGGCTTCGGGAGAGCCGATTTCACCATCTACGTTGGGACAGACGGTGGAGAGCCGCTTCGCGCCATGCACGAATGGCTCTTTGATTTCGAGCCGGCGGCGGGCTTCTGCGGAAACCACCGCATGGACGTTCTGGTCCATGCGCTCCGGTGTGCGAACTCATTCTGGATGTACGGGACGTATCGGCAGGTACTCGTCGACGAACTTGGCCTGCTTACCCGGCCCCGTACGGACGACGACCGCGATCCGCGCGGTCCCCGATGGTTGATCGGTGGCATGTACGACTATCTGTACAGCGCGTTCCCACTCTTCATCACCCCATCGTTCACAGATCCGGTCGCGATCTCTCATGCGAGGCGGACGGCGCTCCCCCTGAGCAACATGGAGACCTACAGCAGCGAGTGGCTGGTACCGGACTCTTCTGCATTCAGGGCGCTCGGGTTCCTGGCTGTGCAATGGCTGGCGACCCATGCAGGTGATCCCGCGGTTCGCGATTACCACCGGCGGGTCGCGTCCGGAACGCCCTGGCGCGTGGCGTTCCAGGCTGCCTTTGGTATCGCCGTGGACGACTTCTACCACGCGTTTGACGCACACCGCCAGACGATTGCACCGCCGGCGGATCGCCGGATTGCGGGCGTAGTTGTAGACCTTGTCGGGGCCCCAGTCGCGAGAGCCGGTGTCGGCATGTTGGCTCTCGACGGAGGCGTCACGGACAGCCAGTACGCTGAGTCCGACGGAACGTTTGACCTGGCGGCGTCGGACGGGCGGTACGAACTGATCATCACGCTCGATGGCACTCGGTGCCGTCTACCCCAAGACGCGATGGATCATCGATTGCAAGTGGTCGTCGCTGGTAGCGATGTAACGGCACTCGAGGTTCGGCTACCGCAGGGCACGACGTGTGAGCCTCCGTAGCGGACGACCCCGCAGGTCGTGCGACGCGCGTTGACACCCTCACACCCCGCCCGTAGCCTCGATCCGACCGCTGGCGTAGAGACGCACAGACGGAGATCGGGAGGAGTAGGCCGCTTCGCGGGGCTCAGAGAGCCGGGGCAAGGTGGAAGCCCGGCGCCTGTCAGCAGCGGCCGAATGGGCCCGTGAGTCTCGGCCCGAACGCCCTCGTCCGACCCATCGAGGGGGTCAGTAGGCACCGACGGTGTGGGCGCCTTTATCCATGCCCAGGGCATCGCCCCGCACATCGAGGCGGCGGCCGTGCCCCGAACGAGCGCGCACCGTCGCGCCCTATCCAGGGGTGTGGGCGGCGCGCGGAACTGGGTGGCACCGCGAGGACCATCGCCCCGGGCGATGGTCTTTTCTTTGGCCTTGCGCCGGGGAGACGCGGAGAGCCACGCGCTGTGGACCGGGCGGACCGGCCGCGAGGGAGGGACTGACGTGCATCGCCAATACAACGCGTCGACGCGCCGTGTTTCGACGACGGGCCGCGCGTGGTGGTGGCGCACCACCTCGCACCGCCCGAGCGCCGCACGCCTCCAGTCCATCCACGCCTTGGGAGCCGCCCGATGACCTCAGCCACCGTCAGCATCACCACGCCCAGCCTCGACGAAGTCCGCGCCTTCGCCGCGTCCGGCGAGGGGAACATCGTCCCGATCTACCGCGAGGTCCGCGCCGACCTGGAGACGCCAGTCTCGGCGTACCTCAAGGTCGCGCGCGGGCCCTACTCGTTCCTGCTCGAGTCCGTCGAGGGCGGCGAGCAGGTCGGGCGCTACTCGTTCATCGGCACCGAGCCGTACCGCGTCGAGGCGCTCGCCCACGAGGACGGCGACCCGCTGCTCGTCATCGAGGAGGAGCTGGGGCGCTACCATTCGATCCCCGTGCCGGGGCTGCCGCTGTTCCACGGCGGCGCCGTCGGCTACCTCGGCTACGAGTCGGTCGCGCACTTCGAGCGGCTGCCGCTGGTCGATCACGACGACCTCGGGCTGCCCGAGTCGTGGCTGATGTTCGCCGACACGCTGCTGGTCTTCGACCACGTCCGGCACGACATCAAGGTCGTCTCACACGTCCGCCTCGACGGCGACGACCTCGAGGCCGAGTACGCCCGCGCTGTTGAGCGCATCGAGGTGCTGGTTCACCGGCTGGAGGCGCCGCTCGCGGCGCTGCCGTACGTGGTCCTCGACGGCCCCGTGGGGCGCTCGGTCGAGTCGAACTGGCCGCGCGAGGACTACCTGCTCGCGGTGGAGCGGACGAAGCAGTACATCGTCGACGGCGACATCATCCAGGCGGTGATCTCGCAGCGCTTCGGGCGCGAGACGGGGGTGCACCCGTTCGAGGTGTACCGCTCGCTGCGCGCCATCAACCCCTCTCCGTACATGTACTACCTCCAGTACGACGACCTGACCCTCGTCGGCGCGTCGCCCGAGCTGCTCGTGAAGGTCGAGAACGGCACGGTGGACGTACACCCCATCGCCGGCACGCGGCCGCGCACCGGCGACGCCGAGGAGGACGCGGCGCTCGCCGACGACCTGTCGACGGACCCCAAGGAGATCGCCGAGCACGTCATGCTGCTCGACCTCGGCCGCAACGACGTCGGGCGCGTCTCCGCGGCCGGCACGGTCGACGTGACGCAGCGGCTGGACCTCGAGTTCTACTCGCACGTGATGCACCTCGTGAGCCACGTGCAGGGGGAGCTGCGCGAGGGGATGACCGCCTACGACGCGCTGCGCTCGGCGTTCCCGGCGGGGACGGTGTCGGGCGCGCCCAAGATCCGGGCGATGGAGATCATCACGGAGCTCGAACCCACGCGCCGCGGGCCGTACGCCGGGGCCGTCGGCTTCTTCGACCTCTCCGGCAACGTGGAGACGTGCATCACGATCCGCACGCTGATCATGCGCGACGGGATGGCGTACGTGCAGGCCGGCGGCGGCATCGTCTATGACTCCGACCCGGTGCGGGAGTTCGAGGAGACGCAGCACAAGTCGCGCGCGCTCCTCGCCGCCATCGACGACGCCGAGGAGCGCGGGGTGCGCACCAGCGTGCCCGGCAGCCTGGGCTACTGATGGTCGCCGAAGGCAGCGAGCTGCCAATCGTCGCCGCGGTCGCCTTGCGGCGCGCCGACGGCCGCGTGCTGCTCGTGCGCCACGCCGACGAGTCTCACCCCGGGGCCGCCGAGGGCCGCTGGACGCTCCCTGCCGAGCCCGTCGCCGACGACGAGGTCGTCGAGACGGCGCTCGCGCGGCTGCTGGAGCAGCGGCTACACCTGGCCTCGGACCGCGCCGAGTTCAGCGAGAGCTTGGGGCTGCCGGGCGCGATCGCCAACGTCTTCGCGTGCGCCGAGTGGAGCGGCGACCCGGCGTACTCGGCCGACGACTACGCCGACGCGGCGTGGGCGGCGCCGCACGCGCCCGGCCGCGTCGACCTCACCGAGAGCGTGCGCGCGTACCTGGCGAGCGCGTTCCCCGCGCCCGCGCCCCCGCCGGTGCCCGCCGTCCCGGCGGTCGCGATGCCGCACAGCGCCGAGCCGAAGAACCTCATCCGCCGCGAGGCCGAGCCGCCACCAGCGCCCGCCGTGTGGTCGATGACCCCCGGCGACCTCCTCGCCGAACTCGAGGAGGCGCGCGAGGCGCTGACGGCCGCGTACGAGCGCTTCGGCGAGGCGTGGCTCGACGTCACGCTCGATGGCGAATGGGCGCCGGTCGACCTGCTCGCGCACTGCGCGACGGTCGAGGCGTACTACGCAGCCGAGTCGCGGCGGCTGGCCGAGCAGCCCGGCTATACGTGGCAGGGGTTCAACCCCGACCAGTCCGAGGCCGAGCGCGCGGGGCTACCGAGGCCCGAGGATCGAGCGGTGCGCGCGCGCCTGCAGGCTATTCGCGCGGAGACCCTCGCGTGGATCGAGACGCTCGACGCGAACGCCCTCGCGGCGTACGGCAACCACGCCGAGCGCGGCGCGGTGCGCATCGGCGAGCGCATCGAGAAGATCGCGCGGCACGACCGCGAACACACCGAACAGCTCGCGGCGATGTTCGCCGCCACCGAAGCCGACGACGAGGACGCGGAGTGAGCGCGGAGACGCCCGGACCGCGCCGACGAGGAGAAGACGATGCTGCTGCTGATCGATAACTACGACTCGTTCACCTACAACCTCTACCAGTACCTGAGCGAGCTCGGCGAGGACGTCGAGGTCGTCCGCAACGACGAGATCACGGCGAAGGACTGCCTGGCGATGGAGCCCGAACGCATCGTCGTCTCGCCGGGGCCATGCACGCCGGCCGAGGCGGGCGTCTCGGTCGAGCTGATCCGGGAGGCGGCGGGGAAGGTGCCGCTCCTCGGCGTCTGTCTCGGGCACCAGAGCATCGGCGCGGCGTTCGGCGCGCGGGTCGAGTCGGCGGGCGAGATCATGCACGGCAAGCTCTCGACCATCTCGCACGACGGGCAGGGCGTCTTCGCCGGCCTGCCCGAGCCGTTCGAGGCGATTCGATATCATTCGCTGGCGATCGCGCCGGACTCGCTCCCGGACGACCTCGAGGTGACGGCGCGCGCGGAGAGCGGCGTGATCATGGGCGTGCGCCACCGGACGCTGGCCGTCGAGGGCGTGCAGTTCCACCCGGAGTCGATCATGACGACCGCGGGCCACGACCTGCTGCGGAACTTCCTCGCGATGGAGGGGCCGCAGCGCGCGGCTCCGGGCGAGTAGAGAAGGGTCGACCGAGTGGGCACGTTCAACGTCACCATCGAGGTTGCCGCGGGGCCGGACAGCCCCGGCGAACGCATTCGCACCCTCGCCGGGACGGGACAGATGTACAGCTCCGTGCCCGCCGCGATCCTCCGCCGCCTCGGCGTGGAGCCGACCGGTCGCCGCACATTCGTCTACCCGGATGGGGAGCGCGTGGAACGCGACATCGGTTGGCCGGTCGTCCGCGTCGAGGATGCTGAGCGAGCGCACCCGTCCCTCGTGGTGTTCGGCGACGACGACTCGGAGCCCCTGCTTGGCACCCTCACGCTCACGATGTGCGGCCTCGAGGTGGACCCGGAGCGGGACGAACTGGTGCCGCTCACTGCCTACCTGCCGGGGATTCGAGTGGAGGCCGCAGCATGATCCGCGAAGCCATCGCCGCGCTCGTCGACGAGGGGCGCGACCTCAGCGAGGACGAAGCCGCCGCCGTCATGGACGAGATCATGAACGCGGAGGCGACGCCCGCGCAGTTCGGCGCGTTTGTCGTCGCGCTCAGGCACAAGGGCGAGACCGTCGACGAGGTCGTCGGCATGGCGCGGGTCATGCGCGAGCACTCGCTCCACGTCCCGTTCGAGGGACGCCCGCTGCTCGACACCTGCGGGACCGGCGGGTCCGGGCTCGGGACCTTCAACGTCTCGACCTCGGCGGCGGTCGCCGCCGCCGCGGCGGGCGCGAACGTGGCGAAGCACGGCAACCGCGCGATGACCTCGCAGTCCGGATCGGCCGACCTCCTCGAGGCGCTCGGCGCGGAGATCGCGCTCGAGCCGGAGCAGGTGGCGCGTTGCATCGAGCGCACGGGCGTGGGCTTCATGTTCGCGCAGTCATTCCATCCCGCGATGGCCTTCGCCGCGCCGCTGCGTCGTGAGATCGGCGTACGGACCGTGTTCAACATCCTCGGGCCGCTCACGAACCCCGCCTCGGCCAACTGCCACGTGCTCGGCACGCCCAGCGACGCGGTCGCGGAGCTGCTCGCGGGCGCGCTCAACCGCCTCGGCGTGCGCCATGCGCTGGTCGTGAGCAGCGACGAAGGGATGGACGAGATCTCCGTCTCGGCGCCCTCGACGCTCTTCGAGGTGCGGAGCGGCGGAGGGTGGGGGGGGGGGGCCCCCCCCCCCCCCCCCCGACTCTCCCCAGAGACGACCAACCACCGAAGCACAACAGCAGAAACTCCA
>VXMU01000058.1:21681-22115 GCA_009840945.1 Chloroflexota bacterium
GGTGGTCGTGCGCCGCGCCGCTGGGAGGGCCGCTAGGCGCGGCGCGGCGCCCGGGACGCGCTGCGTGGTGCGGAGGGGGGGAGTGACGCGCCGGCGCGGCACGGCCCGCGACTTCGGCGTCGAGGAGCACGCGCTCGACGACGTGCTCGGTGGCGACGCCGAGACGAACGCCGAGGCGCTGCGCGGTGTGCTGCGCGGCGACGGGTCGGCGGCGCTGCGCGACTTCATCGCGGTGAACGCCGGGGCCGGGCTCTACGTCTGCGGCCTCGCCGCGAACCTGCAGCAGGGCGCCGAGCAGGCGCTCGCGGCGATCGACGACGGCGGCGCGGCGGCCCGCGTGGGCGCGTTCGTCGAGGCGACCCGGCGCAGTGACTGACCCCGCGGCCGACGCCGCGCGCGAGACCGGCACGGTCCTCGACCGCATCGTCGCCGAC
>VXMU01000063.1 GCA_009840945.1 Chloroflexota bacterium
GCGCGCTGGAGCATCGTGTACTGCAGGACGATGTCGCGGACGGGGTTGAAGAAGCGCTGGATGTAGAGCAGGAAGCCGATGGCGTACGCGAGCGCCTCGCCCGCGCCGAGGTCCCCGGCGAAGGTGCGCACGCCGATCACGATCAGCACGACCGCCGTCGCGATGGTCGAGAGCATCTCGACCATCGGGATGACCGCCGCCTGCAGCTTCACCGCGTCCATGTTGGCGTCGAGGTTGACGCGGTTGAGGCGCTCGAACTGGCGGAGGTTCTCGTCCTCGCGGTTGAGCGACTGGACGATGCGGACGCCCGATACGTTCTCGTTGATCGAGCCGTTGACGATCGAGATGCCCTGGCGCACGCGGATGAAGGCGTGGGCGGCGGGGGTCTGCCACCACACCATGAAGATCATCAGCAGCGGGATCACCGAGAGCGAGATCACCGCCAGCAGCGGGTCCAGCAGGAACAGGAACAGCACGATCAGCGCCAGCCCGACGATGTCGGCGAGGATGTTGAGGAAGCCCGAGGTGATGAGCTCCTGCAGCGTGACCACGTCGGACGTGACGCGCGACATCACGCGCCCGACCTCCTCGCGGTCGAAGAAGCCGAGCGAGAGCTTGTTGAGGTGCTCGAACATCTGCGAGCGGAGGTCGCGCAGGATGCGGTGCCCGACGTACCCGGTCATCAGCCGCTGCAGCGCCGCGGAGCCGAACGAGAACGTCGCGAGGCCGACGAGGATCGCGCCGAAGCGCAGGATCTCGCTCTCGACCGCCGCCAGCTCGGCGGGGGTGCCGGAGCGCAGCTTCTCCACGATCGACTCGGTGGCGACGGCCATGACGTAGGGCTGGGCGTAGGAGGCGACCGCGAAGACGAGCATCGCGATGGTGGCGACGATGGTCTGCACCTTGTACGGCCCGAGGAACGGGAAGAGGCGCTTGACGAGGCCCGGCTCGTAGACGCGGCCGAGCTCGGCGTAGTCCCAGCCGTCCACGGCGCGGCCGCGCTGCACGCCGCGCTGGTCGCCGGACCATCCGCCCGCCTGTCCGCCGCCCCAGTACGCCACTAGCCGCGCCCCCCGTTCTCGGCGAGCAGCAGCGAGGCGCTGGCCTCCTCCTGGTCGCGCAGCTCGAGGTCGTAGATCTGGCGGTAGAAGCCGTCCGCCGCGAGCAGCTCCTCGTGGCGGCCGCGCTCGGCGATCTCCCCGTCGCGGAGCACGAGGATCTGGTCGGCTGCCTTCACGGTGCGCAGCCGCTGGGCGATGACGAAGGTGGTGCGGCCCTCCATGAGCGCCTGCAGCGCCTCGTGGATCTCGTACTCCGTGCGCATGTCCACGGACGCCGTCGAGTCGTCCAGGATGAGCACGCGCGGGTCGCGCAGCAGCGTGCGGGCAATGGAGATGCGCTGGCGCTGGCCGCCGGAGAGCGTGGTCCCACGCTCGCCGACCCACGTGTCGTAGCCCTCCGGCATCTCCATGATGAAGTCGTGGATCTTCGCCGCCCGCGCGGCCGCCTCGATCTGCTCGTCGGTGGCCTCCGGCACGCCGTAGGCGATGTTCTCGCGGACGGTGCCGATGAAGAGGAAGAGGTCCTGCTGCACGATGCCGATGGCGTCGCGCAGCGACTCGAGCGTGACATCGCGCACGTCGTCGCCGTCGATGGTGATGCGGCCGGAGGTCACGTCGTAGAAGCGCGGCAGCAGGTTGACCACGGTCGACTTGCCCGAGCCCGTGGGCCCGAGCAGCGCGATGGTCTCGCCGGGCTGGGCGTGGACCTCCAGGTTGTGGAGCACGCGGTCCGCGCCCCCGTACTCGAACGAGACGCCCTCGAAGCGGACGTCGCCGCGGCCGTCGCGGATCGGGCGCGCGTCGTCGCGCTCCTGCACGGCGGACTCGGCGTCGAGGATCTCGAAGATGCGCGCGCCGGTGGAGTGGGCGCGGGCGAACATCATGATGATCCAGCCGATCGAGCGGACGGGCACCTGGAGCAGCGTGAGGTAGAGCTGGAAGGCGGCGAGGTCGCCCACGGTCATCCGCCCGGCCTGGATCTCGGCGGCCCCGGCCCAGAACACGACGGCGAGCGAGAGCAGCCAGAGCGACTGCAGGAACGGCTCGTTGAAGGCCTGGAACTTGCTGGTCGAGTACGACCACTTGAAGAGCTCGTTGACCTTCTCGTCGAACTTCTGCTGCTCGAACTCGGTGCGGGAGAAGGCCTTCACCACGCGCTGGCCGGTGAGGTTCTCCTGCAGCACGTTCGACATGTCGCCCTGCAGGTCCTGGACCTTGAGCCAGATCGGCCGCAGCCGCGCCGAAGTCCACGTGCCCTGGATGGCGATGAACGGCACGAACCCCAGCGCGATCAGGCCGACCTTCGTGTTCGTCGAGATCATCAGCCCGTAGACGCCGCCGAGGAGGGCGAAGACGAAGAGCAGTCGGATCACGCCCATCGAGACGAACATGCGCACGCCTTCCACGTCCTGCGTGGCGCGCGACATGATCTGCCCGATCTGCGAGCTGTCGTGGTAGGCGTAGCTGAGCCGCTGGAGGTGGTCGTAGAGGTCGTTGCGGAAGTCGTAGGCGACGCGCTGCGAGATGTGCTCGCCCAGGAACGTCTGCGCGTACATCGAGATGCCGCGCACGAGCCCCACGACCACGAGCAGCCCCACCGCGAAGAGCAGGGTGCCGATGGTGCCGCGCGCGACGGTCTGTTCGATGCCCCCGGCGCCCTCGACGGTCGCGATGTCGAGGCCGGCGTCGATGGCGAGGCCGGTCAGCCACGGGGCCGCGACGTTGAGCACGGTGGCCGCGGCGACGACGAGGATGGCGGCGATGAACGCGCGCCAGTACCGCAGCGCGCGGCCGATCAGCCGTATCTGCACGGGCCAGCGAGGGCCTGAGAGTGCGCCCCGCTCGCGGTGGACGAGCGTGATGTCCGAAGCCGTCACCGTTGGCAGTCTACCTCACGCCTTACGTTAAGGGCGGATGCCGCCCGCCGTACGCCCGCACGGGCCCGGCGCACCCTCGTTGGACGAGGGCCGTCTAATAATGTATGTGTGACACGTACGTGTTTTTCGCGGGGATGGCACTCCGTCTGTTATCTCCGCGCCCGAGATCGGACGTCGGTATCCGGCACGCCCCCGTCCATTCCCGCACCCTCGTCGCGGCGATCCTCAGCCTGGCCGCGCTGGTCGCTGCCTGCACCCCGGACGGCGCCGGCGACGAGCCACCGGCAGGTACAGCCACACCCCCACCACCCGAGGCCACGCCGACCGCGACCGCGGCCCCGCCCGTCTCGCTCACCCCCGGCACGCCGTCGCCGGAGCTGCTGGACGCGGCGCTGCTCGCGCTGATCGAGAGCATGCGCGGCGGTGGCATCGACCCGTTCCAGGGGTCGCCCGACTCGCTCCCGCCGGAGCTGCGGGCGCTGCTCGAGGCGCTCGGCATCGACCTGCTGCTCGGGACGGCGGCGAGCGAGATCGGCGGCGCGCTGGTGGTCGAGGCCGTCTTCGCCGGCTCGCCCGCCGAGCGCGCTGGCGTGGTCGTCGGCGACCTTGTGACCGCGGTCGACGGCGAGCAGGTCGCCTCGGCCGAGGAGCTGCGGGTGGCGGTGCGGGCCGTCGAGCCCGGCGGCTCCTACGCGCTGACGGTCCGTGGCGGCGGCGCGACGCGCGTGGTCCAGGTGGAGCGGCCGGAGTCGGACGACTCGTTCTGGCGCTCGGACATGCTGCGCACGCTCGCGCTCGGCCTCATGCTCGCCAACCGGCCGGGCGGCCTCGCGCTGCCGCCCTCGCTGCTCGGCGAGCTGCTGGAGGAGACGCCGGACGGGCTCCGCGTCTTCGCCGTGTTCCCCGGCTCTCCGGCCGACGCCGCGGGCCTGCGCGCGGGCGACTACGTGCTCGCCATCGAGGGCCGCGCGATCGGCACCCTCGACGACCTCACGGCGTTGATGACGACGTTCAACCCGATCGCCGGCGAGACGGAGGTGACGCTCCGCCGCAACGGCGAGGAGGTCACGGTCCGCGTCCCGTTCCGCATCGGCGGCCTGTTCGGCGCGGGGACCCCCATCCCGGCGGAGTAGTCGCGCCCCGCCTACTGCGCCCCATCGAGCAGGCCCGTGTCGTCGCGAGGGAACACCGGCGCCCACGTGATGTCCGTCCGCACGCCCTCGAACGACCGTCCGGTGTGGTGGGCCAGCACGCGCAGCATCAGCGCGTCGCGCTGCCGCAGCGCGGCGGTGCGGATCAGCCGCTTGCGCGCGACCTTGCGCAGCAGCGGGTCCAGCTCCAGCCGCAGCGCCACGCCCGAGTGGTTCGCCCCGCCGTCGCCGAAGGCGACGCGCGGCGTCTCCGCCAGGTCGTGCAGCGTGCGGTAGACCAGGTCGACGTAGTCGACGTGCAGGCGGACGCCGCCGCCCTGCAGCAGGTCCAGCAGGTAGGCGCGCGCCTGCTCCGGCAGCTCCCACACCGCGCCCGGCTGCACGGCGATGTCGCGTGACGCCTCGACGTTCTCGAGGACGGCGATGGGGTTGCCGGAGAGCTCGATGATGCGGCTGAGCTGGCTGAGCGCGCGGTTCAGCTCGACGATCGATTCGCGCAGCGGCTCGATGTCCGAGACGCCCCAGAGGTGCTTCGGGCGCGGCACGTTGGGGTAGATCACGAACGGGATCGCGCCGTACGGGTTGGCGCGCGCCTCCGCCAGCTCCTCCTCCACCCAGAACTCGAAGCGCTCCGCGGTCCACACCTCGGTGACCTGCACCGAGGCGGGCGGACGCCCGCCCGCGCCGCGCGGCAGCCGGCCGGTGCGCGCCTCGACCTGCTCGGGCGCGACCTCGTAGCGCGAGGCGACGCGCCAGATGCGGCGCAGGTCGTCGCCGACGCTCCACGCGTGCAGGCCCTGCACGTCCGGCGCGGAGACGACGACCCGCTGCTCGCGCTCGTCCCACGTCACCTTGTACGCGCCGTCCCCGAGCACGGCCGTGTCGAGCTCGCCGTCGAGGTCGAGGCGCAGCAGGTCGTTGGCCTCCCATAGCTCGGTGAGCGCCCGCTCCGCCTCGGCGGCGCGGCGGCGGCCCTCGGGCGTCTCCTCGGCGGCGGTGACCACCGGCCGGTGGTCGCTCACGAGGTAGGCCGCGCCCTTCTCGACGAACGCGCGGGCGTAGTTGAAGTGCAGCATCCGCTCGCGCCGCGACCCGGGAGGCGCGCCGCGACGCCCCTCTAAGAAGTCGAGCAGCTCGCGGTAGCGCGCGAAGCGCGCGCGGTCGTGCTGCGCGAGCGTGCGCGGGAACGGCACGTGCGCGGCCGACGAGGCGCCCACGGGCGACGAGGGGATGCCGAGGCTGGTGACGGTCGTGGTCATCGGAGCGCCTCCTGCATGCGCGCGGGCGCTGCGCCGTCCGTGCGGCGTCCGGGTTCGAGGGCGCGGAACACGGTCCGGCGCGAGACCTGGAAGCGCCTCGCGATCTCGTTCACCGGGACCTCGTCGTCGAAGCGCATGCGCCGGATCTCGCGGTCGCGTACGCGGTTGAGCATCGCGCGCACGCCGCCGGGCTCGTCGTAGCGGCAGCGCGGGAGCGGGCAGCTCAGACACGAGGGGAACAGGTCGCAGCCGCGGTCGCGGTACTCGACGTGCTCGGGCAGCGCGTCCTGGCGCGCCAGCCCCGGCTGCGCCCCGGGCGGTTCGAGGGTCGGTGTGGTGCTGGGTGCGGCGTGATTCATGCGGGAACCTCCGAGTGGTGCGGCGCTCGCAGCGCGCCGCGGCCTCGCGCGGTCCTCGACCCGCCGCCGTGGCGGGCGGCGTCGACGGCCAGCGCGAGGCTCATCAGGTAGTCGTCGTGCCCGTCGGCGGGGTCGACGTGGAACTGCATCGTGCGTTCGTCGCGGTAGACGGCGCGGGCCAGCTCCAGCTGGCGGCGGCACTCGGCCGCCTCGGCGGAGCCGTCGGCGCGGTAGAGCCTGAGGCGGCCCGAGTGCGCCGCCGCGAGCAGGCCGAAGCCGAGCTGCGACTTGCGCGACGTGCTGAACACGACCGCGTCGACGCGGCCGGTGGGGAGGCGGCGCGCGAGCAGGTCCGCGATCGGCGCGCCGAGGCCCGTGGCGTCGACGGCGAGGCGGCGCACGCGCCAGACGTTGCGCAGCCGGTCGGCCAGCGTATCGACGATCGCGTCGGTCGCCTCGCCGCGCCACGCCTGGTGCTCGACCACCTCGACGGCCGGCAGGCCGCCCGCGGTCGAGCGCACGCGCGCGACGGTGAGCACGGTCCAGTCGCGGTCGGCCTCGTGGGCGCGGCCGTCGAGGGCCGGCCCGGCGAGGTCGAGCCCTGCCACGTAGTGCTCGCCGGGGAGGGGCGAGCGCAGGCGATCGTGGCTGCCCTCGATCTGCGCGCGCACGGCGGCGTCGAGCAGCCGGTCATCGTCGTGTAGCACCTCCAGGAGGTACTGCGTGCGGAAGATCGGGTGCCGCTCGCCGAGCCGCGTCCGCTCGCCCTCGACGTATGCGCCGTACGCGGGGTTCGCGTCGGCGACGCGCTCCCAGTCGAAGCGGAAGTGACGGCGCGGGCCGCCTGCCCGCTCGGCCTCGAGGTGCACCGCCTCGGCCTGCGCGAGCAGCGAGCGCGGCCCCCACGGCGTGCCGTAGTAGACCACCGGCGCGTTCGTGGAGGCCGCCATCGGCCGGAAGTCACGGTCGAACTTCTCCGGCCGCACGCCCTGCGCCTCGTCGACCTCGAGCAGCACGTCGGCGGTGTGGCCGACGACGTTGGCGCCGGGCTCGGCGGAGAGGTAGCGGACGCTCGCGCGCCCGCAGCGCACCGTCGCGGCGCCCTCGCGCGCGACGATGCGTTCGAGGCCCGCCTCGCGGGCGCGGGCGAGCAGCCGGTCGCGCGAGAGCACGGCCTGCGGCGCGAACGTCGGGGCGCACTTCACCACCGTGCCGCCGCGCATCGCGCGCGTGAGCAGCAGCGCGAGCTCGACCTGCGCCGAGACCTCGTTCTTGCCGCCCTGGCGCGCGACCAACACGGAGATCGAGCCGCCCTCGCGCGCCGCGGTCAGCGCGAGGACCGCGCGGGCGACCTCGGCCTGGTACGGCCGGAGCTGCGGCAGCGCACGGGCGCGCGGCGCGGACGGCGCGAGGGCGCTCATCAGCCCGCCACCCGGCTCAGCAGCTCGGTGATGCCGACGCCGACCACGGTCAGGAACAGCGCCGTGATGCGCCCGCGCAGCTCCGACAGCTCGCGCTCGACGCGGTCGAGGCGGCCCGCCAGGTCCTGCGGCGGGGGAGGCAGCTCCGTGCGCCGCGCCGTCTGGCGCGGACGCGCGAGCCGGCGCACTGCACGGGTGATGCGATCGTGCGTGAGGCGTGTACTACTCACGGGCCGCCCCCAGCACCTCGCCGAACTCCTCGAGCACGTTCGCGACGGCGTCGCCCAGGTGCTCGGCCTGCTTCGGGGAGAGCCGGTGCTGCGCGAGCAGCGCCTGCATCAGCAGCCGCACGCCGCCCTGCAGCACCTTCGGGTCGACGTCCCCGTCGCGGTCGGCGAGGGCGCGACGAACCTGCAGCCGCAGCAGCGCGACCTCGTCGTCGAGACCCTCGACCTCGCGCGCGACGTGGAAGTCGTGGCGGTCGGCGGCGTCGAGCACCGAGTCGTAGAAGCTCGCCCGCGTGGGGCGCTCGACGGGGCTCACCGGCGCTCCACGCTGAGCAGCGCGACCATCTGGTCGCGCGTGTCGGGCGCGGTGGCGTCGAGCGTGCGCAGCACGCCGAGCAGCAGGCGCAGCGCCGCCGCCTCGTAGCGCTCCTCGCGCAGCGCGGCGTCCAGGGCGCTCATCGCCCGGCCCCCATTGCGATCACCACGCCGGTGGCGGCGTTGGCGAGCAGGAGGGGCGCGCGCAGCAGCGCGCCCGCCGCGCCCGGCTCGGAGAGCCCGACGGCCGCGAGGGCGTCGAGGCTGATCGCGGCGAAGAGCACCGTGAGCAGCACGGCGCCCAGGCGGCGCGCGCCTCGCGCGCGGTAGCCGCGGTGCGCGAAGTAGGCGGCGTTCGCCGCGCCGGTGCCGGCGATGGCGGCATGCTCGGCGAGGGCGACGCCGGACCAGAAGGGGTGCACGGTCGTCCTTTCCCGGTGGGTGGGAGCGAGTCAGTGCATGGGAGGTTAGAACGCACGTTCGTATCAGCCAAGCGGCGCCCGGCACGAATCACAAGCCCGATATGCGTGGATTCCGGTCTAGAGCACGACCGCCGGGATGCTCACCCGCCGCGCGAGGTGCTCGCGCGTCTCGATGGCGAGCGGGTGGATCTCGCGGCCCATCGCCAGGTCGCGCTGCTCGGTGAGCGTGAGGTAGGCGAGCGCCGCCGCCTCCAGCGAGTCGCCCGCGAGGTCGAGCACCTGCCGGAGCGCGGGCCAGGCGGCGAGCTTCTGCTCCTCGACCTTGTCGGCGACGAACATCGACCACGCCTCGGGGCCGTAGTCCGGGTGGCCGGTGGTGTGGTAGCGGATCGCGTCGAGCACGAGGGGGTTCTGCACCGCGAAGCGCTCCTCGAGCTCGAGCGCCGCAAGGGGCCCGTGCAGCAGCACCGGCCGCTCGCGCTCCATCGGCAGCATCTCGAGGCCGCGCTCCTCGGCCATACGCAGCCAGTCCTGCTTCGGCAGCGCGCGCAGCAGGTCGTGCCCCTGCGCGGCGCGCAGCGCGACGGCCAGGTCGGCCTCGTGCCTGCGCGCGAAGATCTCGGTCAGCCCGACGACGCGCGCGATGTGTGCCATCATCTCCGTAGGCACCTCGGGCGCCATGCGGCCGCGCAGCGCGAAGTGGTCGGGCTCGGGGCGGAAGCGGGGGCGGTCACTGGTGTCGGGCATCGGGGCCGATTGTACGGACGCCCGGTCGGCTCTGCCCCGATGACACCGGCTCCTCTTCCGCTTGGGAGACTTAATTCGAGCATCTCGTCGAACGCCGCTTGCCGGCCTCGTCGCACCCCGCCCGTCGAGCTCGACGCAGCCAGTCAGCCAACTCGGGGTCGCAATCCTCGGGCGGCGGCATGTAGTGCAGGGTCGGCACCGCGCACTCAGGCCACTCGACGCTGCACGATATGCGCCAGTACGGCCATTCGACGTAGTTGTACAGTTCCCAGTCCTCGCCCTCGCCGCTGACATACCTCATGCCGATCCATGGCGCGCGGTCCGCTACGACGACTATGTCCCGCCGGTCCGTGAGCGGCGCCTGCAGCGCGGTCAGGCGATCGGCCAGCTCCTCGATGTGAGCCTGCGCATACTCCGGGTCGCCGCTCTCGCGGTACGCGTCATTCGCCCACTCGAGGTCGTGCAAGAGGTGTGCGACCGAGCACATGTACAGCCGCTCCTTGCGCTCGGACGACGCCGCAGGCATGTCGATGATCAGGATCGCGACCACTACGGCCGCGATGATGACGAAGGGAATCGACCGGGCGAACATCGGCGCATCCCCCCTCGCTGAGGGAAGCGCGCATATTACACAACCCGCCGGTCCGGCGTGGGAGCTGCCTTCGGGACCTTCACTCCAGCCCCCTCCCGCAGTGTGGGCGAGGGAGCAAGAGGCGATCTCGCGTCGCGGCTAGCGGCCGGCCTCGACGGTGACGGGGACGGGGGCCGCGCCGCGGCGCAGCGCGAGCGCCTCCAGCATGCGGCCGCGCTCCTCCGCCTCGACCTCGGGCGCGAAGCGCACCACGAGCACCAGGCTGGAAACCAGCACCACGAACCCGCCGAGGAACAGGAACGCGTCCTGCGTGGTGATGCTCTCCGCGCGGAACAGGAAGCCCGCCGCCACCGCACCGGCGTTCCCGCCCGCGCCGACGATCCCCGCCACCGACCCGAGCGCCCTGCGGTTCACGAACGGCACGACGGAGAACGTCGCGCCCTCCGACATCTGCACGAACACGCTGAACACGATCATCGCGGGGATCGCGAGCAGCAGGACGTCCATCCGCGAGAACACCATGAGCGCGATGCCTTCGAGGAGCAGCACGACGCCCAGGAACAGCACCCGGCCGCGCAGCCCGAAGCGCACCCCCGCGAAGTCGCCGAAGATGCCGCCGAGCGTCCGCGCGAAGAGGTTCATGAGCCCGAACAGCCCCGCAATGAGCCCCGCCATGCCGACGCTCAGCCCGAAGTGGTCGTGGTAGTAGAGTGCGGCGACGTTGTTGATCGTCAGCTCGATGCCGAAGCACGCGCCGTAGATGACGAAGAGCGCCCACACGCGCGGGTCGCTCGCGGCCTCGCCGAACGAGCCCTTCGTCGCCTCGACGGGGGCGAGCTCGCCGCGCTCGCGCAGCTCGTCGAAGTTGCCGTCCGGCGCGTCCTTCGTGAAGCGGGCGTAGGCGAGACCCATGAGGAGCAGCGCCGCCCCCGGCACGACCATCGCGAGCCGCCAGCCGACCGTCTCGCCGACGCCGAGCATGAGCACCCCGGCGAGCACGAGCGGCATCACCATCTGCGTCACGCCGCCGTCGAGGTTGCCCCAGCCGGCCGTCGTCGCGTTCGCCGTGCCGACGACGTTCGGCGCGAACATCACGGAGGTGTGGTACTGCGTGATGACGAACGACGCGCCGATCACGCCGATCGCGAGACGGAAGAGCAGGAACGACTCGTAGTTCTGCGCCAGGCCGATGCCCATCACGGGCAGCGAGCCGGCGATGAGCAGCCACGTGTAGGCGCGGCGCGGACCGACGCGGTCGCTCAGCCAGCCGATGACGAGGCGGGCGACGATGGTGACCGCGACGGACGCGATGATCGTGTTGCCGATCTGCGTCTTCGTGAGGTCGAGGTCGTCGCGCACGATCACCATCAGCGGGGCGATCCCGAACCAGCCGAAGAACGCGAGGAAGAACGCGAACCACGACATGTGGAACGCACGCATCTGCACGGTCCCGAGCGAGAAGAGGGAGATGCTGGTCGCCTTGTTCCGGATCTGCGCCGAGTTCACGGCCCGCTCCTTCCGCGTCCGCTTCCGTCGAGTACGAGGCTAGGGAGGGCGCGTTACCGCGCCGTGCCATCCGCGTGAACTCCCGGAGACGGCGCGGTTGCCGGGGCGTGACGAGGGGTTATCGGCGGCGTGAACGCGGTGTTTCGCGCCCTCAGGCCGCGGCCGCCGCGACCGGCTCGACGCGGACCGCGGCGAACTTCAGCTCGGGCTGCTTCGAGCGCGCGTCGGTCGCCTCGGAGGTGGCGGCGTTGGTCACGGCGTGGCGGTTCCACAGTTCGCCCCAGTGGAAGGGCGCGAAGACCGCGCCGCTGCGGATCGCGTCGGTGACGCGCGCACGCACGTGCAGGCTGCCGCGCCGCGAGGTGACGCGCACGAGCTGCCGGTCGCGGACGCCGAGGTGGCCCGCGTCGTCGGGGTGCATCTCCAGGAAGGGCTCGTGCTCGCTGCGCATGAGCTTCGGCACCTTGCCGGTGCGGGTCATCGTGTGCCACTGGTCCTTGACCCGCCCGGTGAGCAGCGCGAGCGGGTACTCCTCGCTGAGGATCTCGGCGGGCGTGCGGTACCCCGGCGCGTGGAAGCGCGCGCGACCGTCGGCCGTGGGGAAGCGCCCCGACTCGAAGAGCCGGGGCGACGAGGACCCCTCGGCGTCGTCGAGGATCGCGCCCTCCGGGTGCGGCCATTGGATGCCGCCGGGCGTCTCCCGCAGCACCTCGTAGCTGACCCCGGTGATGTCGAGGTCGCGTCCGCGGGTCAGCTCGCGGTACTCGTCGAAGATCGCCTCGGTGTCCGCATAGTCGAAGTCGTTGCCGTACCCGAGCGCATCGGCGACGCGGCAGATGATCCGCCAGTCGGGCAGGGCCAGGCCCGGCGCCTCCCCGATCTGTTCGAGGAGGCAGATGCGCCGCTCACTGTTCGTCATCGTGCCCGGGCGCTCCGACCACTGAGCCGCCGGCAGCAGCACGTCGGCGATGCGGCCCGTCTCCGTCGGGTAGTACGCGTCCTGCACCACGACCAGCTCGGCGCGCTGCAGCGCGGCGCGGACGCGCGGCGCGTTGGGGAGCGAGGCGACCGGGTTGGTCGCGGCGATCCACACGACCTTGACCTCGTCGCGCTCCAGCGCCTCGATCATCTCGATCGCCGTGAGGCCCGGCCGGTCGGAGATCGCGCCGGGCTCGAGGCCCCACGCGGCCTCGACCTCGGCGCGGTGGTCGGGATCGGCGACCATGCGGTGGCCGGGGAGCGTCGTGGCGAGGCCGCCGCACTCGCGCCCGCCCATCGCGTTGGGCTGGCCGGTGAGCGAGAACGGCCCCGCGCCCGGCTTGCCGATGTTCCCGGTGGCGAGCGAGAGGTTGATGAGCGCGAGGTTCTTGTCGACGCCCGAGGTGCTCTGGTTCGCGCCCATCGTCCACAGGCTCAGCAACGGCCCGTTGGTCGCGATGATGCGCGCCGCGTCCACGATCTGCTGGGCGTCGAGCCCCGTCACCGCCGACGCCCGCTCGGCCGACCACCCCTGGAGCGCCCGCTCGACCTCCTCCCACCCGCTCGTGTGCTCCTCGATGAAGCGCTCGTCGAGGCCCCCCGCGAGGCGCACCTCGAACAGCAGCGAGAGGAGTAGCGCGACATCCGTGCCGGGGAGCACCGGCAGGTGGATGTCGGCGATCTCGGCGGTCCGCGTGCGCCGGGGGTCGACGACGATCACCTGGACGCCGTCGCGGTCGCCGCGCTTCCGCGCCTTGATGCGGTCGAACAGGATCGGATGGCAGGCCTCGATGTTCGCGCCGAGGATCAGGAACGTGTTGGCCGACTCGATGTCCTCGTACGAGGCGGGCGGGGAGTCGGCGCCGAAGGCGAGGTTGTACGCGGCGACGGCGCTGGCCATGCACAGCCGCGAGTTGGTGTCCTGGTTGTTGGTGCCGATGAACCCCTTCGCCAGCTTGCCGAACAGGTAGTAGTCCTCCGTCGGCAGCTGCCCGGAGCCGTAGAGCATGACCGAGTCCGGCCCGTGCTCGGCGACGTTGCGACGGATCGCCCCGGCGACGCGCTCGATGGCCTCGTCCCAGTGAGTGACGCGGGTGTGCGCACCCTTGCGGTCGCGCACCATCGGCGTGAGCAGGCGGTCGCCGGTGTCGAAGACCTGGCCGAGCAGCGCGCCCTTGGCGCAGAGCTTGCCGCGGTTGACGGGGTGGTCGGGGTCGCCCCGGACCTCGCGCACGACGCCGTCCTTCGCGCGCGCGAGGAGGCCGCAGCCCGTGCCGCAGTAGGCACAGATCGAGCGGCGCCAGCCGTCACCCGCCAGCAGTGGCAGCCTCGCCACCTCGCATCACCCGATCGCGACGAGCGACCGCTCGCGCAGCGCTGCAGCGCCCCGCAGCGAGCGGAGCTGCGCCGCTACCGCTTCCGGCAGGTCCTGCGTCAGCACCCCCTCGGCGATGCGCTCGCCGAGCCGTGCGTCGTCGCCGAGGCAGCCCCCGGCGAAGATGTCCGCGGCGTCGAGGATCTCGCCGTCGACGCGCTTGCGGTCGCCCAGTAGGCCGATCTCGCCGGCGCGGTGCTGGCCGCAGGCGTGCGGGCAGCCCGACATCTGGATGCGCACCGGCTCGTCGATCTCGTAGCGCTCCTCGAGCGCGCCCGCGAGCTGGAGCGCCTCGGCCTTGGTGTCGATGAGGCTGAAGTGGCAGTAGTCGTTGCCCGTGCAGGTCACCATCGAGCGGATCCACGGCGACGGCTTCGGGCTGTACGTCCCGAGCAGCGGCTCCGCCAGGAGCGCGCCGAGGCGCTCGTCGGGCACGTTCGGGATAAGCACGTTCTGCTGCACGGTCAGCCGCAGCTCCGCCGAGCCGTACTCGGCCGCCAGCCGCCCGAACTCGATCAGGTCGTCGCCGCTCACGCGGCCGACGGGCACGAGGCAGCCGACCACGCTGCGCCCGGGCTGGCGCTGCGGCGAGATGCCGATGTGGTCGCCGCCGTGCCGATGCGTCGCGGACTCGGCCGCGCGCGCCAGCGTCGCGCCCACGCGCTCCTCCACGGCCGCGCGGAAGCGCTCGATGCCCCACTCGCCGAGCAGCACCTTGAACCGCGCGCGCTTGCGCTGCTCGCGCGGGCCGTGGTCGCGGAAGACCTCGAGGATCGCGAGCGCGACGGGCACGACGCCCTCGGGCTCCACGAAGACGTCGAGGGGCCGCGCCAGCTCGGGCTGCTGCCCGCCGAGCGCGCCGCCGACAAGGACGTTGAACCCCGCGACCTCGCGGCCCGCCTCGGAGCGGGTCGCGGGCGCGAACGAGAGGTCGTGTGTCTGCGCGTGGGTGCAGTCCTCGCGGCAGCCTGTGATGGAGAGGTTGAACTTGCGCGGCAGGTTGCTGAACCGCTTGCCGCCGATGATGGCCTGCTGCAGCCGCTCGCCGAGCGTGCGCGCGTCGATCAGCTCGTCGGCGTCGAGGCCGGCGAGCGGGCAGCCGACGACGTTGCGGACGTTGTCCATGCCGCTCTGCTGCGAGTTGAGCCCGGCGGCGGCGAGGCGCTGGAGCACCCAGGGGGCGTCCGCGATGGTGATCCAGCGCAGCTGGATGTTCTGGCGGGTGGTGATGTCGGCCGTGCCGCGCCCGCAGCGGTTCGCGATCTCGCCGACGGCGGCGACCTGCTCGGAGGTGAGCACGCCGTTGGGGATGCGCATCCGCAGCATGAAGTAGCCCGGCGTCGCCTTGCGGTGGAACAGGCCGTACCACTTGAGCCGCTCGAAGTCGTCGGCAGGGATAGCGTCGACGCCCTCGACGGCGTAGCGGTAGAGGTCCGGCAGGACGTCGAGGCCGTCCTTCGCGCTTTTGATCTCCTCGATGCGGTTGGGAGCCATGGGCGTCCTCCTCCGCCGCGAGGATCGCGACCGCGCGTTACGGGGCGGCGACGCCGGCGTGAACGGCGCGTGAACGTTCGTTTTCAGCCGCGTTGCGGCGTCGAGGCCGGTGACTGCCTCGAACGTACGGGGACGCCCGCGGACGCTTTGCGACACAATGGAACCGGTGGGGTGCGGGCCGGCGAGGGCGTCCCCTCGGCCGGACACAGGGAGGATCCGTCATGACCATGCGCAGCCACGTGATCGACTACCGCATCCACGGCGACGACTTGCAGTTCGTCGAGGTCGAGCTCGACCCCGGCGAGACCGTGATCGGCGAGGCCGGGGCGATGATGTTCCTCGACGCCGGCGTCACCTTCGACACGAAGCTCGGCGATGGGAGCGACCCCGACCAAGGCATGTTCGGCCGCCTCCGGGGGGCCGTCGGCCGCGCGCTCTCCAACGAGTCGATCTTCATCACGCACTTCACCAACGAGGGCCGCGGCAAGCAGATCGTGGCGTTCTCGGCGGAGTTCCCGGGCAAGATCGTCCCGATGGACCTCGCGAGCCTCGGCGGCCAGGTCATCGCGCAGAAGGACGCGTTCCTGTGTGCGGCCCTCGGGACGAAGCTCTCGGCGGTCTTCCGCGGCAACTTCGGCACCGGGCTGTTCGGCGGCGAGGGCTTCATCCTCCAGAAGCTGGAGGGCGACGGCATGGCGTTCGTCTCGGTCGGCGGCACGGTGATCGAGCGGGAGCTGCGCAACGAGAAGCTGCTGGTCGACACCGGCTGCCTCGTGGCCTTCGAGCCGAGTGTCGAGTACTCGATCGAGCGGGCCGGCAACCTCAAGTCGATGATCTTCGGCGGCGAGGGGCTGTTCCTCGCCACGCTCTCCGGCACCGGCAAGGTGTGGCTGCAGTCGCTGCCGTTCTCGCGCCTGGCGAACCGCATCATCCAGAACGCGCCGAGCGCGGGCGGCCAGTCCAGCGGCGAGGGCTCAATCCTCGGCGGCTTCGGCCTCGGCCAGCGCTAGCCGGCCGGGCGCAGCGCCCCGGCGCTGAGCCCCGCGAACGCGGCGATCGAGGGCAGACGCAGGTCTGGGGGAGGCGTCACTGCCTCCCCCTCGCGCGCGTAGCGCCCTTGCTCCACGAGCACCGTCGTCACGCGCGGGCCGAGCGCGACCTTGAACGCGGCGTGGACCGACGGCTTGTCGTCGATCACGACGTAGTGCCCGGCCGGGAAGCGCGTCGTGATCTCCTCGATCTCGCGCGTCTTGTCGTCGTACACGAGCACGCGACCTTCGACAGCCGCACTCACGCCCGCGGCGAGCGCCTTGTGGCGCTGGTACCCCGGATGGCCGTCCGTCACCACCACGGGCAGGCCGATGCCGCGCGCGTGGGTGAGCGCGTCGAGGGCGCCGGGATACAACAGGCTGCGGTAGTCCACCCCGTAGACCGCGTCCACCAGCGGCGCGAGCACGGAGGCGTCGCCCCGCTCGCGCCCCAGCCGCAGCATCGCCTCGCGGATGTCGACGTAGCCGAGGTCTGCCCGCACCTCTTCGTAGCACGCCCAGAAGCGCGCGGCCGTCGCCTCGCCCAGCGAGGCGTGGAGAGCGGCGTTGATGGCCGCGCTCGCGCCGCTCGCGTCGATCAGCGTGTTATCGAGGTCGACGAGCAGGACCGTGGAGGCCTCGGGCGTCGTCACGGTCGCGGCGAGCCTATCCGGTGACGCGGTCGACGGCGGTCACGCCGCCCTGCATGACCAGGCTGATGCGCTCGCGCTGCTGCAGCACGGTCACGTCGGCCAGCGGGTCGCCGTCGACGACGATCAGGTCGGCGATCTTCCCGGGTTCGAGGGTGCCCACGTCGGCGTCGATGTGGACGCACTCGGCGGCGGTCTTGGTGGTCGCCACGATCGCTTCCATCGGCGTCATGCCGTGCTCCACCATCAGCTCGAGCTCCCAGGCGTTCGTGCCGTGCGTGCCGACGCCGCAGTCGGTGCCCATCGCCACCTTCACGCCCGCCTCGTGCGCGGCGCGGAAGCTGCGCGCGTTCGCCTCGATCACCTCGTGCGCCTTGCGCAGCGACTGCGGCAGCACCGACTCCGGCGACGCCTCGGCGTTGAGCACGACGCTGCGAGGGGCGTGCAGCGTCGGGACCAGGAACGAGCCCTGCTCCTTCATGATCGCGATCGCCTCGTCGTCCAGGTAGAAGCCGTGCTCGATCGACTCGACGCCCGCTCGCAGGGCGTTCTTGATGCCCTCAGTGGCCTGCGCGTGCGACATGCACGTCTTCCCGTGCATGCGCGCCTCGTAGACCATGATCGCGATCTCCTCCTGCGTGAACTGCGGCGAGCCGGGCTCGTCCGAGGGGGAGAGCACGCCGCCGGTGGCGTGCAGCTTGATGAAGTCTGCGCCCGCCCGCAGCACGGTCCGAACCGTCTTGCGCACCTCGTCGGGGCCGTCGCAGATGTGCTCCGGCCACTCGGGGCCGCGGTCGCCGCCGAGCCGCCCACCCGACGGCATCGCGCCGTCGCCGTGCCCCCCGGTCTGCGAGAGCGCGACGATCGCGAGCCGCATCCGCGGCGCGGCGATCAGCCCGCGCTCGGCGGCGAGCTTGAAGCCCACGGGCGTGCCGCCGGCATCGCGCACCGTCGTGAAGCCGGCCTCGAGGGTCTCGCGGGCGTTCCCGGCCGCCTCGAATGCGTTGAGCGTGGGCGGCGTGAGCGCGCGCTGCTGCATCGTCTTGCGCGAGCCGTAGAGGTGGACGTGGGAGTCGATCATCCCGGGCATCACTGTCGCGCCGCCCACGTCGATGACCTCGGCGCCGTCCGGCAGCGCGTCGATGCGACCCGCGGCCGCGATGCGGCCGTCCTCGATGACCACGCCGGCGCCGGCGACGGGGTCCGCGCCCGTGCCGTCGATGAGCGTGGCGCCGGTGATGACGGTAGTCATGTGCGGCCTCCTCGCGCGTTGCGCATGATAGCGGGCCGTGCAGCGCCGGATGGACGCAAGTGCCACAATGCACACGAACACTTGAGGCGACGGGCAGATTGCGCCGTTGCGCACCATGGAGCACCACGATGGCGACGTACTTCCTGCTGATCACGCTGACGCCCGAGGGCCGCGCCGCGTCCTTCGAGGACCCCTCGCGGCTGCTGCGCATCGAGCGCGAGACGGAGAAGCCCGGCGTCGAGTGCCTCGGGCTCTACGGCGTGCTCGGCCGCTACGACTTCATCAGCATGGTGGAGGCCGACGACAACGACGCGATCGCACAGTTCTCGCTGGAGTACGGCGTGCGCGCGGGAGCGCACATCGAGACGATGCCCGGAGTGCCGATCAGCCGCTTCGAGCACCACGACCCGCAGGGCCTGGACACGGGTGACGCCGAGGTGGTGCTGGGCCTCCCCGGCGCCCCTGCCCTCGACGACCCGCCCGGCGCCCCCGCCTGACCGGCGCTCCCTCTTCCCAGGAGACGGGCATAGGGCTCTGCTGAGGGTTCAAATTGGGCGCGAGAAGGACACCGAGGAGCCCACCGAACCCTCGTCCCGCCGTCTGATCCCCTCGCCCCCATCCGCGGGGGAGAGGGCGAGGGTGAGGGGGTCTGCTCTCGCCCGCCCTGCACCTACACGCCCGCAGACCCTCACCCCAACCCTCTCCCGCACTGCGGGAGAGGGGGCCGGATCGGATTCCCAACCCTCTCCCCCGGACGGGGGAGAGGGAACAGAACGGAGCGGAAGAGTGTGGGGCTCGCCTAGTTCGGGCTCACCATCGGCAGCGCGAGGTCATCGCGGGACCAGGGGCTGCCCTGCTCGGACAGCATCTCGGCCAGCTCGTCCTCGAAGAAGAACTTCTCCTCGCCGAACGCGGGCTCCAGGTCGTCCAGCCAGCGCGCCGTCTCGCTGTACTTCGCGAAGAACGGGCGGCCCACCCAGTCCGGGTTCCGGCCCTGCAGCATGCGCAGCACGATGACCTTCTCGCCCGCCACCTCGGAGACGCCGAGGACCTGCACCTTGCCGGGCGTCGCCGACATGCTCGGCCCGCGCACCGTGCGCGAGTTCCCGCCGACCAGCGAGTAGGCCTCGCGGAAGATGTTCCAGCACTCGACGAGCGGGAGCTCGAAGTAGTGCCGCGCGCCGGTGTCGCGCTCCACGAAGAGGTAGTAGGGGATGCAGCCGAGTTGGGTCTGCAGGCGCCACATCCGCGCGAGCGTCGGGGCGTCGTCGTTGATGTGCCGCAGCACCGGCGTCTGGGTGCGGATCTGCGCCCCCGTGGCCCGCACGTTGCGGATCGCCTCCTGGACGATCGAGGTCTCAAGCTCGACCGGGTGGGAGAAGTGCGCCATGAACGACAGCTGCCGTCCGGAGTCGACGACCTCCTTGAACAGCGCCAGCAGGTCCTCGGCGTCGTCGTCGGAGACGAAGCGCTGCGGCCAGTAGGCGAGCGCCTTCGAGCCGATGCGGATCGTCGAGACGTTGGGCGCGCCGCCGGGCTCGAGCAGCGGCTCGATGTAGCGGCGCAGCACGCGCGTCTTCATGATCAGCGGGTCGCCGCCGGTGAAGAGGATGTCCGAGACGTCCGGGTGCGCCTCGACATAGTCACGCAGCAGCGTGGCCTCGCGCATCGCGAACTTCTGGTCCTCGAGGCCGACGAACTGCGGCCAGCGGAAGCAGAACGTGCAGTAGGCGTGGCAGGTCTGGCCCTGGCTGGGGAAGAACAGCACCGTCTCGCGGTACTTGTGCTGCATCCCGTTCAGCGGGCGGCCGTCGAGCGCGGGCACGTTGTGGTCCATCTGGCCGGCCGGGTGCGGGTTGAGCGTCCACCGGATCTCGTCGGCGGCGTGCTTCAGCTCCTCGTCCGTTGCGCCCGCGTCGAGCATCGCCTCCATCCGCCGGTAATTGGCGGGCTCCAGCATCTCACCGAGGGGGAAGGTGAGCCGGAACATCGGGTCGTCCGGGACGTTGTCCCAGTTGATGAGGTGGTCGATGACGTACCGGTTCGACTTGAACGGCAGGACGTTCCCGACGACGCGGATCTGCGCCCTGAGGTCGGCCGGGAGCGCCGCGATCTGGGGGACGTGCTCCATGTTATGGAGGTTGATCGCGTCGTACGGCTCCTCCATGTAGTCCTCGAGGTTCCCGACCGAGGCGACGTGGTAGCTGGGGGTGACTCGCTCGATAGTCATCGGTGACGGCTCCTTCAACGCAGGGTGCGACTGCCTACGTCAAGCATTCTAGCCGGAACACGGTCGCGATTGGAGCGATAGGGCGTCGGCGCGGCCCAACGGTCCCGTGCTACCGTCCCGGACATGCCCGACTGGCCGTTCGAGCCGCCCCGGAAGCCCATGGAGGCGCGCGTCCGCGAGCGCTTCCCGGAGCCGCCCGGCTGGGCCTACGAGCCGAAGTGGGACGGCTTCCGGGCGCTCGCGTGGAGCGCGGGCGCCGACGGCGAGCCGCGCCTCGACAGCCGCAACGAGCGGCCACTGCTGCGCTACTTCCCCGAGCTGCGCGCCGCCCTCGACGCGCTGCCCGCCGGCACGGTGGTCGACGGCGAGATCGTGGTCGTCACGGGCAACGTGACGGACTTCGACGCGCTCCAGCAGCGGGTCCACCCCGCCGAGTCGCGCATCGAACGCCTGTCGGTGGAGACGCCCGCGCAGCTCGTCGCGTTCGACCTGCTGGCCGTCGGCAGCGAGGACCTGCGCGGCCAGCCGTTCGGGGCGCGGCGGGGACGACTCGAAGCCCTGCTTGCGAGCCTCGACGCGCCGTGGTCGCTGACCCCGTCCACGCGCGACCTCGACACCGCCGAGGAGTGGCACGCGCGGTTCGAGGCGGCGGGCTGCGACGGCATCGTCGCGAAGCGGCTGGACGGCACGTACGTCGAGGGCAAGCGCGAGATGCTGAAGATCAAGCACCGCCGCACCATCGACGCTGTCGTCGGCGGGTACCGCGTCCACAAGGAAGGCGACCGCATCGGCTCCCTGCTGCTCGGCATGTACGACGCCGAGGGCCGCATGCACTTCGTCGGCCACATCTCGGGATTCGCGGACGAGGAGCGCGTGGCGCTGCTCGCCCGCTTCGAGGCGCTGCGCGCCGACGCGAGCTTCGGCGAGGACGCGCGCCAGCCCGGGATGGAGAGCCGCTGGTCGGGGGGCCGCGAGTCCGGGTTCGTGCCTGTCCGGCCCGAGGTCGTGCTCGAGGCGAGCTACGACCAGGTGACGGGCATGCGCCTGCGGCATGCCGCCCGCTTCGAGCGCTGGCGGCCCGACAAGGACCCCGCCGAGTGCACCCTCGACGGCCTCGAGCTGCCCGACGGCGCGGGATTCGCCGATGTCGTCGCCGCGGCCCACCCGGACACGTAGGGGCCGTGTACCATCGCGCCGAGATGACCAGCAGCGAAGCCCTTCCCCACAACCTCCCCGACGACAGCCTCGAGCCGGAGTTCGAGCCCGCCGAGGACTCAACGGGCCCCGCGGCGGCCGAACCTCCAGCGGCCGGCCCGACTTCGGGGGATGAGCCGCCCGGCGGCGAGTCCTCGACGGCCGCGGAGCCGGCGCCAGCCGCCGAGCCCGCGCCGCCCGAGTCCGGTTTCCGGCCCGTGTACTGGACACCGCCCGCGCAGGAAGCCGCTCCACCCGACGCATCGCCGCCGGATCCGGGGTTCCAACCGGTGTACTGGACACCCGATCAACCCGC
>VXMU01000009.1 GCA_009840945.1 Chloroflexota bacterium
GCGTACCCGTAAGAGAGCCCCGGTGGCGACGCCACCGGGGCTCTCTTACGGGTACGCAACTCGGTAGCTGGCAGGTGCGGTCCCGGCTAGTTGAAGCCGAAGTAGCGGTACGGCACGACCGCGCCGACGCGCACGAGTGCGAGCTGCAGGTCGGCGGGTGAGAGCTGCTGCGGCTGCGCCGAGCCGTCCGCCCGCCGTACTGCCTCGATGAAGGTGTGGATGTCCATCGCTGTTCCCCCTGTCTGCGCAGCCGTCCCGAGGCGTCCGTTCGCGCTCCGAACCACCGCGCTTGATTCCCTTTCGTGTGGCGGACGTGGGAGCCGACTCCGTCACGTCCTCCATATCCAGCGTCGGGCGCGTCCGTTAACGGCGGGTAAAGGCGCGGTTAAGGGTGGGGAAACAGCTCGCGGCAACGACGAGCAGCGGGACGGGGCTCAGGGAAGCCGCCGGGTCAGCCCGCCTTGCGCAGCTCCGGTGAGGAGGCCGTGACCATCAGCGTGAGCGCGCCCAGCAGCACGCCGGACGCGGCCGTCGTCACCGCCACGCCCACCAGGGACGCGACCGTCCCCTGCACGAGCATCGCGCCGGGCAGGACGCCGATCGAGAGCATGAGCACGCCGAGCACGCGCCCGCGCGAATCGGGCGGCGCGAGGAGCATCGTGACGGTGCTCTGCATCACCCCGAACCCCGCGCTGCCCGTGCCCGCGATGAAGATCAGCACCAGCGCCAGCGCGAACACGCCGCTCACCGCGAACGCCGTGAGCGCGAGGCCGAACAGCGTCGTCGCCAGCAGGTACAGCATGCCCTTGCGGCGGAAGTCGCCGAGCGACGCGATCCCGAGCGCGCCCAGCAGCGCGCCCAGCCCGTTGACCCCGACGATCAGCCCGAGCCCGGCCGGTCCCACCTCGAAGACCTCCTCGGCGAAGACCGGGAGGAAGCCGAGGATCACCGGCCACGCGAACGTGTTCGCCAGCACCGTCACGACCAACAGCGAGCGCAGCGCGCGGTTCGCGAGGGCGAACCGGAACCCCTGCACGATCTCGCCCAGCGCCGCTCCGGGCGCGGCTGCGTGACCGCCTCGCTCGTCCCGGATGCGCAGCAGCGGCCACGAGGCGGGGATGTACCACGCCGCGCTGAACCACAGCGCGACGTCCGCGCCGAACGTCGCGATCAGCGCCCCCGCCACGGCCGGGACCACCATGCGGCTGCCGAGCATACCCACGGCGTTGACCGCGTTGGCGCTCGACACGCGCCGCTCCCCGACCACGTCGATGGTCAGCGTGAACCGCGTCGGCATCAGCGGCGCCATCGACATGCCGACGAGCCAGGCGGCGACGAGCACGTGCCAGTACTCGGCGCGGTCGAGTGTCACGAGGAGCGCGATCGCCGCCCCGGCGCCGAGCGCGAGCGACTGCGCGCCGATCAGCAGCCGCGGGCGGTGGATGCGGTCGGCGAGCAGCCCGCCGAGCGGCCCGAGCAGCATCGGTGCGAATCCGGCGGCGGCCGCCGCCGCGACGGCAAGCTCGGAGCCGGTCAGGTCGAACGCCAGCCACGCGAGCACGACGTTCTGCGCCCACCACGCGCTGGACGCGTAGAGGGTGCTCCACCAGAGCGCGCGGAAGTCGGGGAAGTCCCGCAGCGGCGTCAGCGCGTTCGCAAGCAGCGAGGCGCCCTGCGGCGCGATCGCTACGCGCATGCGGCGTGTCCCCGCGGGCGGTGTGGTCTCGTCGTCGCGTCGTCGTAGCGCACGACGGCCAGTATGCGATGCTTCGGGGTGAGTGTCCGATCCGGCCGGGCCGGACGGCGTGCAGCGGATGGGAGCGGAGCGAACGATGGAACACGGTTTCACCGAGGTACAGGGCCTGCGCATGCACTACCGCGAGTGGGGCGACCCCGCCCATCCCGACCTGCTGCTCGTCCACGGCTGGACCGGCCACGGCGGCACCTGGGAGACCGTGGTCCCGGCCTTCGAGGACCGCTACCACATCATCGCGCCCGACAACCGTGGCCACGGCGAGACCGACAAACCACAGACCGGCTACCACCTGCGCGACTTCGTCACGGACCTCGTCGAGCTGGTCGACAACCTCAAGCTCGACCGCCCGGCGTACGTCGGGCACTCGTGGGGCGGGAACATCGGCACGATGATGGCGGCGACGAACCCCGAGGCGATCTCGCGCGCGTTCCTGGAGGACCCGGTCTACTGGAAGATGGTCAACGCCTTCGTGACGAGCCTCCGCCAGGCGATGGCGCGCCACGAGCGCCCCGAGGCGGAGATCCGCGCCGAGGGCGAGGCGAACGGCCTCAGCGCCGAGGAGATCGACGCCGCCGTCTACGCCCACCACCACTTCTCGCCGCACGCCGTGACCCGGCTGCTCACCGACAACCGCGACTGGGCGTTCACCTGCGAGGACCACATGCGCCGCGTCGCCGTGCCGACGCTCGTGCTCGTCGGGGACACCGAGGCGGGCGGATACATGCTGCCGGAGGAGCTGGACTACTACCGCACCATCGCCTCGCCGGACCTCTCGTTCCGGCTGTGGCCGGACGTCGGACACGCGATGCGGGCGACGCTGCCCGAGCAGTACAACGAGGAGCTCGCTGCGTTCCTGGCGGAGTAGCAGGGGGAGCGAGGTCGGCTGAGCCGTGCGGCGGGGCTCCGGCTCAGCCGTGCTCTCCTTGTAGATACGAAATGTAGCGCTCCGCGGATTGGCGGACGGCGTCCTTGCCGCCCTCCATCACGTCGCGACCCCACCACCCCCCGTAGATGCGGTCGAACGCGTACGGCTCGACCGAGGCGACGATGGCGCGGACCGTCTCCGGCGAGGTCGGGATCAGGTTCGGGTAGCTGTACATGAAGCTCACGTAGCGCCGGTCCGGCACGACCGTGATCGAGTCGCCGACGAGGAGCGCGCCCCGGCCCTCCGCGCCCGCGGCCCAGTGCAGCACCGCGCTGCCGGGGAAGTGCCCGCCGGTGCGGATCAGCGTCACGCCCGGGACCACCTCGAGGGGGTCGCCGTCCCAGTACTCGATGACCGGGTCGGGGCGCGTCACGAACGCGCGGTCGACATCGGGCACGTAGATCGGGCAGCCGCCGAAGGCGTGGCTCCAGCTCACCATTGCGTCGTAGAAGTGCGGGTGCGAGAGCGTGATTGCGTCGATGCCCCCACGCGCCTCGATGGCCTCACGCGCCTCGTCGTCGAGGAGGCTCACGCAGTCGTAGAGCACGTTGCCGCCCTCGGTCTGCACGAGGAGCGCACGCTGGCCGATGCTGAACGGCGGGGCGATGCCGATGCCGGTCAGCCCCGGCTCGATGTCGCGCGCGTCGTTGCGGTGGCCGGCCGCGAGTAGCTCGTCGCGGGTCGTCCACTCCTGCCCGCCCCACCCGACGTACTGGCGGTCGTCCTCGCAGATCAGGCACCGTGCGGGCGGCTGCGTGGTGTCGGCGAACTCGACGCCGCAGGTGCGGCAGATCCACAGCGTCATGCGGGCCCTCCCGCCTGCGGCGGCCCTCGACGCCAGCGCAGCACGGACGAGACGAAGAGCGAGAGCAGCGCGACGATGAGCGCCCCGAAGATCGCCGAGGCGAAGCCGTCGACGCGGAACCCGAGGCCGAGCAGGCCCGCGATCCACGCGGTGAGCGCGAGCATGAGCGCGTTGATGACCACGATGAAGAGCCCGAACGTCAGCACGATGAAGCAGGCCGAGGCGAGGAACGCCAGCGGCCGCACCAGCGTGTTGACCAGCGCGAACAGCGCTGTGGCGGCGACCAGCGAGGGCACATCATCGATCTGGATGCCGGGCACGAGGACGGCGGCCAGCCACAGCCCGACCGCGTTGACGACGAGCCGCAGCGCCAGCTCCCACGGCGAGGGCGGTCGCCGCTCGCGCTGACCGCCGACGACCACCATGCGCATCGCCCCGCCCTCGCCGCCGCCTGCCTAGACCGAGGCGATGTCGACGGGGCGGCCCTCGGACCAGCTCCGCCACGTCGCCTCGATGACCTGCATGTACTGGACGCCGTCCTCGAAGCTGGTGAGTTCGACCGGCGCGCCGTCGCGGATGGAGTCGATGAAGTCCGCCTCGACGCGCCACGAGCCGGCGGTGCCGGGGTCGGGGTCGAGCGGCCGGGGCTCCTCGCCGCGCGGGGCGAGCTCCAGCCGGTCACCGTCGGCCCACCAGTGCAGCGTCGCGTCCGTGCCGTGGATGGCAATGCCGTTCGGCACGCGCGGGGCGTCGGCGACCGCGCTCACCAGGTAGGTCGCGCGCGCGCCGTTGGCAAGGCGTGCGAAGACGCCGAGGCTGTCGGGGATCTCGATCGGGTAGTCCTCGCCCGTCTCCTCGTCGCGGCGGGAGGTGGTGAACGTGGCCGCGTCGGCGAGCACGCGCTCGGTGGGGCCAAGCCAGCGCTGCACGATCTCGGCGACGATGCCGAACTCCATGGTGTTGAACCCGGAGTACTCGCCGTGCTCGCGCCAGTGCAGCGGCCGCCGGGGGTTGAGCGCGCCGGGGTTGGTCCGCGTCACGTACACCTCGCGCACCTCGCCGAGTGCGTCCTCGTCGATGAGGCGTCGGACGGTGCGCCAGCTCCTGAGGTCCCACGGCGCGGGCACGAGCTGCGCGACGAGGTCCGGGCGCGCCTGCGAGGCGATGAGCATCGCCCGGGCGCGGGCCACGTCGGTCGCCATCCGCGCCTCGCACAGCACATGCTTGCCGGCGTTCAGGCCGCGCACGGTGAACTCGCTGTGGCGGTACGGCCACGTGCCGATGCAGACGGCGTCGATGTCCTCGTCGGCGTAGATCTCGTCGGGGTCCGTCGCGACGCGTGGGATGCCGAACTCATCGGCGACGCGCTGCCCGCTCTCCATGGACCGGTTGCAGACGGCGACAACCTCGACACCGTCGATGGCCTGGAAGCCGGGGATGTGGAGGAGGCGCGTGTTCGCGCCCGCCCCGATCAGGCCGACGCGGATGGGTTGGTCGCTCATCGGATGCTCCTCCCGGCCCCGGGCGCACGGTCGGGCCCGCCGTCCGTGCCCACCGTACCCGGCGCGATCGTCAACGGCAGCCCCCGACGGTGACGGCGCGAGGGGCGATAATCGGGGCGGCCGGGAGCCCGTCATGCACATCGCCCGCCTCGCGCTCACGAACGTCCGCACGTTCCGGCGGCTCGACACCTCGCTCGAGCGCGGCATCAGCGTGGTGACGGGGCCGAACGGCACCGGCAAGACCAACCTCATCGAGGCCATCGCGCTCCTCGCCACCACCCGCAGCGGGCGCGCGGGCGCGGACGCCGAGGTGATCTCGCAGGACGCGCTCCGCGAGGAGCCGCTGCCGGCGGCGACCCTGCGCGCCGCGGTGGTGACGGCCGCGGAGCCCGTGACCGTCGAGATCGTCGTGAGCAGCCAGGAAGTGCGCGGTCGCGCCGCTGCCGAGGAGCGCGCGCTGCCGCCGACGAGCCGTCGCTTCCGCGTGGACGGCACGGCGCGGCGGGCGTCCGACCTGATCGGCCGGTTGCGCGTCGTGATGTTCTCGGCGGCCGACCTGCAGATCATCGACGGCTCGCCCGCGCGGCGGCGGCGCTACCTCGACATCACCATCTCGCAGCTCGACCGCGAGTACGTGCGGGCGCTGCAGCGCTACCAGCGCGTGCTCCAGCAGCGCAACAGCCTGCTGCGTAGCCTGCAGGAGCGGCGTGCCCGCCCCGGTGACGAGCTGGCGTTCTGGGACCAGGAGCTCGTCGCCGCCGGGGCCGTGGTGCTCCACGGCCGCGCGACCGCCGTGCGCGCGCTCGCCGAGGGCGCGGCCGCGCACTACGCCGACCTCGCGCCGGGCGTCGAGCCGCTGGCCGTGTGCTACGAGCCCGCGCTGCCACCGCCTGCCGCCGCGACGGTGCTGGAAGCGGGGAGCGTCGAGGGCGTCGAGTCGGTGTTCGCCGAGGTGATCGAGGCGCGGCGCCGCGACGACCTGGTTGCGGGGATGACACGCAGCGGGCCGCACCGCGACAACATGCGCTTCGAGATCGCCGGCAACGACGCGGCGGCGTTCGCGTCGCGCGGCCAGCAGCGCACGGCCGGCCTCGCGCTGCGCCTCGCCGAGGTCGCGCTCTCCCTCGAACGCACCGGCGACGCGCCGCTGCTGCTGCTGGACGACATCCTCTCCGAGCTGGACGAGCAGCGCCGCGAGCGCGTGCTCGCCGCGGCCTATGGCGTCGACCAGGTACTGATCACCTCGGCCGACGAGGACCGCCCCGGCCCGGCCGACCTGCCGGACGCGCGGCGCTTCCGCATCGACGGCGGGGAGCTGCGACCGGTGGAGTGAGGGCGCGGCGGGTGTCTACTCGACCTCGCCGGTGAGGAGCGGGTTCGGGTCGGGGTCGAGGAGCACGCTGAGCGCGCGGGGCTCGACGGTGATCGTGATGGGCGTCTCGCCGATGTACTCGCCGTCGGCCTGCACGGGCATCGGGCTCTCGGGCGCGATGCGCACCTGCGCCCCCCGCGCGTAGGCGACACCGCCCCGCTGACGCCGGTCGAGCCTGCCTCGCAGCGCGCGCACGGCGAGGGCCAAGCGCCCGGGGAGACGGCGCCCGGCGAAGCGGTCGGCGGAGAACGTCGCGATGTCGAGCTGGCCGTCGTCGGCGAGCGCGGCGCTGGTGAGGTGCGTGAAGCCGCCGTAGAGCCGGGTGTTCCCCACCACGGCGGCGTACAGGTTGTGCTCCTCGCGCGCTCCGTCGACCTCGACGGCGGTGGGCGTCGGGGCCGCCCGCACGAGCCGCACGAGGCCCGAACCGGCGTATGCAGCCCGGCCGAGGACCCGCTTCCGGAGACCGCCGACGCGGCGCACGACCTCGGCGTCAAGGCCGACGCTGCACATGAGCAGGAACCGCCGCGAGGTCCCGTCCTCGAAGGTCACGCGCCCCACGTCCAGGGGCACGGCGCGCGCGCGCGCGAGGAACCGCGCCGCACGCTCCCGCTTGGCCGGGACCCCCGTCTCCTTCGCCCAGACGTCGGCCGTGCCCGCGGGCCAGACGCCGAGCGCCGTCGAGGTCCCCGCGAGGCCCTGCACCAGCTCATGCACCGTGCCGTCGCCGCCGACGGCGACCACGGCGTTGTAGCCCTCGGCGGCCGCGCCGGCAGCGATGCGGGCCGCCTCACCGGCTTCGGTCGTGGAGCGGATGACGATGCGCCAGCCGCGGCCGAGCAGCGGCGTGGAGACCTGGCGGAGAGCGCCCTCGGACGGCGCACGGCGCGCCCGGGGGTTTCGCACGAGGAGGACGCGGCCGGGTAGCATCGCTGGATGCTAGCCCGGTCAGGCGGTGGCCGACCACCTGCACGAGGCTGTCCGGCGCGGCGTTGTCGTGACGGGGCGGCGCCGCCGACTGTGCGGGCGTGCGGAGAGCGCACCATGGACGTCAAGCGGATCGATCGCATCGGGATGGCCGTAGCGGACCTCGAGCCGCATGTCGCGCTCCTCGAAGGCCTCTTCGGCTTCGCCACCACGCGGCGCACAAGGGACGACGCGGCCGGCGTCGAGCGTGCGCTGATGGCCGTGCCCGACACGCCCGACATCGAGTGGGAGGTCGCAGCGCCGACCCGGCCCGACTCGTACCTCCAGCGCTTCATCGACGGCCCGCTGGGGCCGGGGCTCCACTACGTGCGCATGCGGGTGCCCAGCCTGTCCGCCGCCGTCGAGGACCTGCGCGCCGCGGGCATCGAGCCGCGGAGCGAGCAGGCCGGGACGCCGGAGCGGCCCGTGGAGGAGGCGCTCATGCACGGTCATGGCTTCCAGTTCCGCATCCGCGGCCCGGGCGGCCCCGAGCCTCGCTCCGGCCCCCCGCCCGCGCGCGAGGGCGCCGTCGGGATCACCGCCATCGACCACCTCGGGCACGCCCACGGCGACTGCGACGAACTCGCGGGCTGGTACCGGCGCGTCTTCGGCATGAGGAGCCTCGGCCGAGTCACGACGAGCGAGTTCGTGCAGGTGGTGATGGAGACCGCGACGGGCCAGCTGCGCTGGGAGACGATGCACCCGGCGGACGATGCGTCGTTCGTCGCACGCTTCCTCGAACGCCGCGGTCCCGCGATGCACCACATCGCCTTCAAGGTGGCCGAGTGGGACGCTGCCGTCAGCGCCTGCGTCGCCCACGGCCTGCAGCCGTTCCGCGAGAGCACCGGGGCGACGGACGACGGTGCTCGCTGGGCCGACGGCTTCATCCACCCTCGCCAGACCGGGGGCGTGCTGGTGCAGTTCTTCTGGGAGGAGCGCCCCGGCATCTGGGGGCGCACCTCCTAGTCGCCTGCCACCGCCCGCAGCCGGCGCACGCTCGCGCCGAGGTGGCCTCGCCGCGCGCGGGAGCGGCACGCGACCGGGTAGCATCGGCCCCTACAAGCCCGTCGAGCGGTCGCCGCGTGGCCATGCGAGGCTATACGGCGCGGCGTCGTTATGATGGGGCAACACGACCGAACGTTAACGCACACTGGGAGCGCACTGTGGACATCGAGCGGATCGATCGTATCGGGATGGTCTCAGCGCAGCTCGAGCCGCAGGTCGAGCTGCTGGAGGGGCTGTTCGGCTTCACGACGACGCGGCGCACGCGCGACGACGCGCTCGGCATCGAGCGGGCGATGATGTCGGTGCCCGGTATGTCCGACATCGACTGGGAGGTCTCCGCGCCGACGCGTCCCGACTCCTACCTGCAAAGCTTCATCGACGGCCCGCTGGGGCCGGGCCTCCACTACGTCCTGCTGCACGTGCGCGACCTGTCTGCGGCGGTCGACGACCTGCGCTCGCTCGGCATCGAGCCGTGGAGCGAGCAGCAGGGCACGGCCGAGCAGCCGGTGGAGGAGATCCTGATCCACCCGTGGCGCGGCGGACACGGCTTCCAGTTCCGGTTCCGCAGCGTCAACGGCGCAATGCCGCGCATGGGCGCACCGCCGGCGCGCGAGGGCGCCCTCGGGATCATCGCCATCAACCATATCTCGCACGCGCACGGGAACCGCGACGAGCTGGCGGGCTGGTACGGGCGCGTCTTCGGGATGCAGAGCTTCTACCGCTCCGACGACCCCGGCCGCGAGTTCGTGACCGAGGTGATGGAGACCAGCACGCGCCAGATGCGCTGGGAGGTCATCCAGCCGCTCGGCGACCCCTCGTTCATCCAGAGCTTCCTCGAGCGCCGCGGCCCGACGATCCACCACATCACCTTCGAGGTGTCCGACTGGGAGGCGGCCGTCGCCGCCTGCGCCGCGCGCGGCATCCGCCCGTTCGGCGAGCGCGAGGGCGTGACGGACGGCGCGCGCTGGATCGAGGGCTTCATCCACCCGCGCCAGACCGGCGGGATGCTGGTGCAGTTCTTCTGGCAGGAGCGCCCCGGCATCTGGGTCTGAACGCCGAGCCGGCCAACCGAATCGCGCCCGAGGTGGTCCGCCGCCTCGGGCGTTTTGGTGAGCCCGGCGTGGGCCCGGCGGATCGTCGTTGACCCGCGCGGTGGCGCTCCATAGGCTAAAACGCGTTAGCAGGCTCATCGAACGTATGCAACCACGCGCGAGGAGCACGGTTTGCTGCAGTTCGCGCTGGCCATGGCGAAGCAGGTCCTGGGTGCCGTGCGGGACCTGGCGCCTATCTTCGCCGTTGTCGCCTTCTTCCAGATCGTCGTCCTGCAACAGCCCTTCCCGGACATCGCCGAGGTCGTCGTCGGGCTCGTCTGCGTCGTCCTCGGGCTGGCCCTGTTCATCCAGGGACTGGAGAGCGGGCTGTTCCCGCTGGGCGAGGCGCTGGCGCAGGGCATGGCGCGCAAGGGCAGCACGACATGGCTGCTGCTGATGGCCTTCTGCCTCGGCTTCGGCACGACCGTGGCCGAGCCGGCGCTGATCGCCGTGGCGGCCGAGGCGGCCGACGTGGCGGGGCAGGCGGGATTCATCCGCGCCAGCGAGGCCGCGAGGGCCCAGTACGCCCTCGAGCTGCGCGTGGTGGTGGCCGTCGCCGTGGGCCTCGCAATCGTGCTCGGGGTGCTGCGGATCCTGAAGGGGTGGCCGATCCACTACTTCATCATCGCCGGCTACGTGCTGGTGATGGTGATGACCGTCTTCGCGCCCGAGGAGATCGTGGGGGTGGCCTACGACTCCGGCGGGGTGACGACCAGCACGATCACGGTGCCGCTGATCACCGCGCTGGGCGTGGGCCTCGCCTCCAGCATCCGGGGCCGCAACCCGATGCTCGACGGCTTCGGGCTGATCGCCTTCGCCAGCCTCACGCCGATGATCTGCGTGCTGGGCTACGGGATGGTGCCGTGATGCTGGAGTTCCTCGCGCGCTTCGGCGAGACGCTGCTGTACACGCTGCGCGACGTGACGCCCATCGTCGTGATCCTGGTGGTGTTCCAGGTGGGCGTGCTGCGGAGCCGGCTGCCCAACATCCGGGGCATCGTCACCGGCTCCGTCATGGTGCTGCTGGGGCTGGCGCTGTTCCTCATCGGGCTCGAGCAGGCGCTGTTCCCCATCGGCGAGACGATGGCGTGGCAGCTCACCGAGACGGCGGGGACGGTGCGGGGCGCGATCCGGTGGGAGGACTACTGGGTCGTCTACCTCTTCGCGGCGGCGATCGGCTTTGCGACGACGGTGGCCGAGCCCTCGCTCATCGCCGTGGGGCTAAAGGCGCAGGACGTCTCGGGCGGCGCGGTGAGCGCGTGGGGGCTGCGCATCGCGGTGGCGGTGGGGGTGGCGATCGGGGTCTCGCTGGGGTGCTTCCGCATCGTCACGGGCACCCCGCTGCCGTGGTACATCGTCGCGGCGTACGTCGTCGTCATCGTGCAGACCGCCCTGAGCAGCCGCACCATGGTTCCGCTCGCCTACGACAGCGGAGGCGTCACGACCTCGACCGTCACGGTCCCAGTGGTGACGGCCCTGGGGCTGGGTCTCGCCGCCAACGTCCCGGGGCGCAGCCCGCTTATCGACGGCTTTGGGCTCATCGCCTTCGCCAGTGTTTTCCCCATTATGTCGGTGCTAGGCTATGGCATCGTCGCCGACCGGGTGGAGCGCTGGCGCACTCGCACAGAACGCCAGGAGGTCGAGTCATGAAGATGGCGCTGATCGTCGCGCTCGTGAGCAACGAGGAGACGAACGACATCATCGATGCCGCGCGCGCCGGAGGCGCAACCGGCGCAACCATCATCAGCGGCGTGCGCGGCGAGGGCCTGAAGCCTGCCAAGACGTTCCTCGGGCTGGACCTCGCGGCCAGCCGGGACGTGGTGCTGTTCCTGGTGGCGGAACCGCGGGCCCGCGACATCCTCGAACGCCTCGCCGAGGCCGGCGGGATGGAGCGCGAACACGGCACCGGCGTCGCCTTCCAGCTCACCATCGAGGACACCGTCGGGCTCTCGACGCAGTTGCCCACGCTCATCGAGGAAGTGGAAGGCGCGCTGTGAACGATCACTCAGACCAGGGCGCGATCCGCGTCTCCGACGTCATGGGCACGGACGTCCACACCATCGACGGGATGGCGACGGTCGCCGAGGCGATGGCGGCGATGCGGCGACTCCAGATCAGCTCGCTGGTGGTCAACCGGCGCCACGACGACGACGAGCTGGGCGTGATCACGGTGAGCGACCTGGCCCGCGAGGTGATCGCCCACGACCGCGCGCCGGAGCGCGTCAACGTCTACGAGGTCATGTCGAAGCCGGCGCTGACGATCCGCTCGGCCATGCTCGTGCGCTACGCGGTGCGGCTGCTGGTGCAGTTCGGCGTCTCGCGCGCGCTGGTGGTGGACGACGCAGGGGCGCCGTGCGGGCTGGTGACGCTGCGCGACCTGGTGCTGGGGCTGACGCCGGAGTAGCCGTCCCGAACCTGTATCCGAATCCTCGTGAGCGAGGCCTCGCGTCTCCCGAGCCGGGCCTGAGCAGCCGTCAGACTATCGAGTCGCTTTTCGCCCGGTTGCAGTCACCGCAGAGCACCTGCACGTTCTCGATCGAGTTGCCCCCGCCCTTGGCGACGGGAATGACGTGGTCGAACTGCAAGTCCTCGTCCGTTCCGCAACGTACGCAGCGACCTTCGTCCCGCTCCCATACGAACGCTCGGACATCATCGGGAATCCGCTCTCGGCGCGCATCGACAATGTCCTCTACCCGTGCAGCTATCTTGCGGAGACGGTCGAACTTCTGTCCTCTCCTGCGATCACGGTCGAACAGAGTGAGTCGCACTTCCTCGGCGGTCATACGTTCATCGTCTTCGTAGTACTGATCCCGATACCACCAGAACGAACCCCACGGTGTTGGCTGTAAAGCGACGGGCTCCAGAAGCTGATTCTCTTGGTATTCCGCGTACTCGGCCTCGGGAACGAAGGCCATTTCCTTACGCGTCGACTTGCCCCCGCGAAGTCTGACAACCACCACCCGCTCATCTCCGATTTCGCCGAGTTCTCGGAGGAACTCTATGGGCTCAGTGAAGCCATCCGCGCGTTCCAGCCGTACCTCGGCCTCGCGCTCCAGCCGTACCTCGACCTGTGTGAGTCGGCGAAGGGGCACGGCTTGCTCCAGCTCATCGGGCAGCCACTGGGGCAGGGTCACACCCGGACGCGGTCGGACGTCAGGCGCTGCGGCCGATGTGCTGCCGCTTGTGCTGCACGTAGTCGACGAGGATGTACTCGCCGAGCTTGTCGGGCGTGGTGAAGAAGACGCGGCCGCCGTTGATCTTCGCCAGGTTGTTCACGAACTCCTTCAGGTAGTAGTTGCGGTCCAGCATGAAGGTGTTGATCGTGATCCCCTCGCGGGTGCAGCGCCGCACCTCCTTGAGCGTCTCGCGGATCGTGGTCGGGCTCGGCGGGTACGAGAACTGCGAGCGCCCGCGTTCGAGGTGCGCCGTGGGCTCGCCGTCCGAGATCATGATGATCTGCCGCGTCCCGCCGGTGTGCCGGGCCAGCAGCCGCCGCGCTAGCATCAGCGCGTGGTGCATGTTGGTCCCCAGCACCGACTCGTCCCACCGCACGTACGGCAGCTCTGAGATCTCCAGCTCCCGCGCGTACGCGGAGAAGCCGAGGATGTAGAGCTGGTCGCGCGGGTACTGCGCCTTGATCAGGTTGTGCAGCGCCAGCGCCACCTTCTTCGCGGACTGGAACGAGCCGCGCAGCGCCATGGACCAGGAGAGGTCCACCATCACCGCGGTCGCCGTCTGGGTGAGCAGCTCCGAGCGGAACACCTCGAAGTCGTCGGGCATGAGGCGGACCGGCGTCTGCGGCCCCTCGCGCTCGATGGCGTTCATGATCGTGCGGTTCATGTCGAGGTGGAACGGGTCGCCGAACTCGTACTCCTTGGAGTCATCGATGCGCTCGCCGTGGCGGCCGGACTCGGGCACCGGGTGGTTGCCGATGCCCTGCCGCTTGAGCTGGGCGTAGATCTCGGCGAGGGCGCGCTGGCCGATCATCCGCGTGCCGCGCGGCGTCAGCTCCCACGTGTCCCCGTCGCGACGGATGTAGCCCGCCTGCTCCAGGATGTCGAGCAGCTCGCCGAGGCGGTCGATGGCGTCCGAGGCCTCGTCGCCCAGCAGCTCGCGCAGCTGGTCGAGGTCGATGCCGTCGAGCTCGCCGTCGTACTGCGCGCGCTCGAGCTGGCGCTCGAGACCGTCGATGTCTTGCATCTCGGACATGAGCTGCATCGCGGCCTGGAGGTCGATCTCCTCGTCGCCGCGGAAGGGGTAGGCGGGGGCGCGCTCTGCGCCGGGGTTGAGGTATTCGAGGTTCGCCGCGAGCTGAGCCAGCTCGCCCTCCAGCTCGGGGTCGCCGAGCTTGTCGGCGAGGAGCGACTGTAGCTGCTGGCGCTGGTTCGAGGGCAGCGACTCCATCAGCGACTGCATCGCCTGGGTCTGCGCCTGCATCTGCTCGATGAGCTCATCAAGCGACTGCGGGGGGTTGTCCCCGAACATATCCCCGTACTTCTCCATGAAGGAGTCGAAGTCCGGCTGCTCGCCACGCATGCGCTGGATGAGCATGTCATTGAGGTCGCGCATCATCTCCTTCATGCGCTCGATGTCGCCCTCGGACATCTCCTCGACCATCTGCTGGACATCGTTGAAGAACGACTCGGTCATCGCCTGCTTGAGCTGCTCCATCAGCTCCTGGAACTTCTGCTGCGCCTCCGGGTTCAGGAACTCGTAGTTCTGCAGCTCCTTCACCTGCCCGGCGGGCTCCGGCGGCAACTGGTCCAGGAAGTCCTGCTTGCGCTCGACGATGCTGCGCAGCATGTCGGAGAAGTCGTCCTCGCCGCCCTCGGACTGGCCCGGCTGCGCGCCGGCCTGCTGGGCGCCGCCCTGCTCACCGCCGCCCTGCTGCCCGCCGGAGGGGGCGCCCGAGGACTGCTGCGCGGCCATCTGGCCGTCCTGCTCGCCCTCGCCGTCCTGCTCGCCGCCGCCCGCGAGGCCGGAGGCCTCGTCGCCGTCGGCGCCCTGCTGCGAGTCGCCGCCCGGCTGCTGGCCCTCGGCCTGGGGCTGCGGCTGCTGCTCCGAGGGGCCGCCGGCCTCCTCGATGCGGTCGTCCAGCGTGGAGCGTTCGAGGTCCAGGATCTCCTCGAGCTGGCGGGCGATGTCCTCCATCACCCCGCCGAGGTCGAACTGGTCCAGGCGCTCGCGGCGCTGCTGGCGCAGCTGGTGGAGGAGGTCGCGCAGGCCGGGCGTGCGCATGCCCTGCGGGCCGCGCATGCCGCGCTGCATGAGGTTGCGCAGCGCGTGCTGGAGGTCGCCGAAGTTCATCAGATCGTCGGACAGGGCCTCCAGGATATCGCCGGCCTCGAGGTCGCCGATCTCCTGGGTGCCGTCCCAGGCGGAGTAGCGGACGGTGAATGGCATGGTGCTACCCCCGGTAGTGCGCCCCTCCGCCGACGGCGTCCTTGTTGAGCCGCTTGTTGAGGTGCAGGCCCTCCAGCACGAACTCGACCGCGGCGGCCTGCTCGGCCGCCGAGCCGTCGCTGCGGATGTCGGCAATCGCGTCCGCCAGCGGCTCGATGCGCCCGACGAGCTCCTGGTAGGTCGCGGAGCCGGCGTCCTCGCCGACCTCGGCGGTGGCGCCGGTCTTGAACTCCTCGATCAGCGGCTCCATGTCGGTGATGGAGCAGTGGCGGTTGAAGACCGCCACGACCGCGCCCTGGATGAGGCGGTCGATGATCTGATCCTCGCGTCCCTCGTCCACCGTCTCCAGCTCGACCTTGCCTTCGAGCGAGGCGCGCAGGAAGCCAAGGTCCGAGATGCGCGGCACGGCGTCGGGCTCGTCCAGCCGGATGGCGCGGCGCAGGGCGTTTGCGAGCATCGCCTCGTAGTTGGAGATCGAGGCGCGCACGGAGACGCCGGAGCGCTGGTTCACGTCCGGCGAGCGCCGCGCGAGGCGCGTGATCTCGGCGATGATCTCCTCCATGTAGCGCGGCACGATCTCGTTCTTGCCGGCCATGTCGAGGTGCGAGCGCTCCTGCTGCACGATCTCCAGCTCGTCGTCGACGGTGCGCGGGTAGTGGGTGCGGATCTGGGAGCCGTAGCGGTCCTTGAGCGGCGTGATGATGCGCCCGCGGTTCGTGTAGTCCTCCGGGTTGGCCGTCGCGAGGATGAAGACATCGAGGTCGAGCCGGACCTTGTGGCCGCGGATCTGGACGTCGCGCTCCTCCATCACGTTGAGCAGGCCGACCTGGATGCGCTCGGCGAGGTCGGGAAGCTCGTTGATCGCGAAGATGCCGCGGTTCGTGCGGGGGATCAGGCCGTAGTGGATCGTGAGCTGGTCGCTCAGGTAGCGGCCCTCGGCGACCTTGATCGGGTCCACCTCGCCGATGAGGTCCGCGATGGTGATGTCCGGGGTGGCGAGCTTCTCGCCGTAGCGGTCGTCGCGGTGGATCCACTCGATGGGGGTGTCGTCGCCCTGCTCCTCGACGATCTGGCGGGCCTGCTCGCTGATGGGCGCGAACGGGTTCTCGGGGATCTCGGCGCCGCCGATGACCGGGACCCACTCGTCGAGCAGCGCGACGAGGCTGCGGATCAGGCGTGACTTCGCCTGGCCGCGCTCACCGAGCAGGATGATGTCGTGACCCGAGAGGATGGCGTTCTCGAGGTGCGGGATGACGGTGTCGCTGTAGCCCTGGATCTGCGGGAACAGGTCGACCTTGTTCTGGAGCGCCTCGATGAGGTTCGCGCGCATCTCCTCACGCACGGGCCGGACGCGGTGGCCGGACTGGCGGAGCTCTCCGAGGGTGGTCGGGTGGTCGCTGGCCAATGCCGCCTCCTTGCTTCGCGTGCGCCGGCCACGGCGGCAAGGTCGCGCTGCGGCTCCAGCCTGCCAGGGGCTTCAGCCGCGGCAGCGGTCGATCCGTCAGGGACCCGCCGGGACGCAGATAGTATACGGGTGCGCGTCGAACGCGGTTTCCGCCCCGCTCGCGGTACGGAGGCGGACTCCCCTGGGCCGGGTCCGCTACGAGGCGGCGACCGGCTCCTCGCTGTTGATCACCGACTCCAGCAACTCCGGCGACTCCGTGAGCGCTCGCACCGCGTCGGCGAGCCTTGAGTCGCGGAGGATGATCACCTCGGGAATCGCCATGAGGTCCCCGACGGGCACGTCGAGGGAGGCCGCGAGGTTCATCATCGTGGTGAGGGGCAGTTCCCGCTTGCCGGTCTCATAGTTCGAGAGGGACGCCTGGGTGATCCCGGCCATCTGTGAGACCTCGGACTGCGAGAGTCCACGCCGCCGCCGCGCCTCGCGGATCCGTTGCCCGATCTCGACGCGCCGACCCAGCGTCTCGGAATCCCCCATGGTGTTCGTCTACCCCTTCATTGCAATTCTGCAGCCCTCACATGATCGCGAGAGCTACGCTTCCGTACCAGCATCCGGTGCCTCCGCCTCGGCGCCACCTTCCCTGGATTCGTCTCCGACCGGCTCCACCTCGGCGTCCCCCGGCTCGGCCTCCGTGGCCTCGCTCTCATCGCCCGTTGTCTCGCCCTCGCCCACCGTGCCTTCAGCCTCGCCGTCCAAGCTGTCGGCCTCACCGCTCGTGGCTTCAGCCTCGCCGTCCGGCGCGTCGGCCTCGCCACTCGCGGCCTCGGTCTCACCGTCCGTGGCCTCGTCCTCCGTGGTTTCCGTCTCGGCGTCTCCGGCATCGTCGCCATTCGCGGCCTCGGTCTCACCGTCCGTGGCCTCGTCTGCCGCCTCCATGGGCTCAGCCTCGCCGGTCGCCGCTTCGTCCTCCGTCTCGCCGTTTGAGGCCTCGGCCTCGCCGTCCGTGCGCTCAGCCTCCGGCGCTTCGTGCTCGCCGTCCTGCGCCTCGCCCCTGGCCCTCCGCGCTCTGCGCCTGGCTCTCCGCGGCCTTGGCGGGAGTGGTGGGCGTGGCCCGACGATCGACGTGAGCAACTCCTCCGAGTCGGCCAGGATGCGCACCGCCCTCGCAAGCTCCGGGTCGCGGATCACCCAGATGTGCGGCACGTCCAGCAGGTATCCGAGCGTGACTCCCAGCGCCTCCGCGACCCGCTCGGTCATCCCCAGCAGGATGTCGCGCCTGCCGCTCTCGTAGTTCGAGAGCGTTGCCTGTCCGAGCCGTCCCGCCCGTGCCAGCTCCCCCTGTGTCAGTCCCCTGGTCTGTCGAAGCTAACGCAGTCGCTGCCCGACCTCGATGCGTCGGGTGAGCGTACGCGGATCGTTCCGCATCGCTGACGCCCATTTCGTCGCTGTGGGAGCGGCCACGCGCGCCGCACCTTCCGGCGCGAGGCGCAATGGGGCATGCGATACGTGCACATTATCTATTTTGACCGTGTGCGCACAAGCACAAGCGCGTCAGTTGACGATCTCGATCACCACTTGCCGGCCAACGTCGCGCTGCCAGCTCCAGCCCTCGGCGTTGGTGCGAAACCAGATGTCCCGATGCAGCCCGTGGACGGCGCTACCGGTGTCGTTGCACGTGTAGATGCGGCCCGTCGGGTCGCCCTCGATGCGGAACTGCTGGCCGAGGTAGTCGTAGTCGCAGGCCGCGGCGCCCGGGTAGACGTCCGTCCCGTCGCGCATGATCCCGCACCACGCCTCGCCGTCCCCCACCGGTCCGGCGTCTTCCGTGCAGTAGTAGAAGCTCACCGTCGCCACCACGCGGTCGCCGGGGCCCAGCTCGGGGGTCGCCGTCGAATGCACCGCGGTCGCGAGGCTCTCGCGGCCCGGCGATGCTGCACGGTCGCCCGCCGCCGAGGACCCGTCGAAGAGGGTCGGTGAGAACGGCCGCGGGAAGGCGACAGCCCCGGCGTCGGCTGCGGCTGATGCCCGAGGCGGGGCGAGGTCTGCCGGTGCGAGCACGTTAGAACCTGGGGAGCAGCCATGCATACCTATCGGCCGCAGGCATGTCGGCGTCATGCCCAGCCGAGCTACGGTGCGTTCCCTGTGAAACGCACAACGGTGTGGAGTTCTACGGCATCAGAGTGCTAGTGTCCACACTCTGTGGATAACTTGGGGATAGCTAAGCGACTACCCGCCTCGGAGCAGCCCGTCGCGGCCCAGGTCGTCCACGGCGGCCGCGAACGCCTCGATGGTGCGGGTGATGTCCGCGTCCGTGTGCGCCGAGGACACCATGCCGCCCGTCCCCATCAGGTCGACGCCGTGGTTCAGCAGCGCCTGCTTGAGCGGGCGCACCAGCGCCGCATTGACCCCGCGCGGCTCCTCGGCGGCGTCCCACTCCACATCGGAGGGACGGGGTTGTTCGGAGCCGAGGTTGAGGTGCCACATCGACGAGACGGCCCACGCCGAGCCGGGCACGGACCGCTCGGCGAAGAGCGCGTTGAGGCCGCGCACCAGCTCGGCCGCCGCGGCGTCGGCGCGCTCCACCTCGCCGCCCCCCTCGATGATGCGGAGTGCGGCGATCCCCGCGGCGGCGGCGGGGGGCTGCGCGTTGTACGTCCCCTGGTGCGAGACGCGGCACCGGGCGTTCCACGCCGCGTCGTCCTCGCGCATCTCGATCATCTCGATGAAGTCCGCGCGCCCCGTCACGCAGCCCCCGGGCAAGCCGCCGGCGAGGATCTTGGCGTGCGTCGAGAGGTCCGGGGTCACGCCGTAGCGCTCCGACGCCCCGCCCGGGGCCATCCGGAAGCCCGTGATCACCTCGTCGAAGACGAGCGCGGTGCCCGCCGCGCTCGTCGCCTCGCGCGCTGCTTCGAGGTACGACGGGTCGAGGGGGTGCGTGCCCCAGTGCGCGCCGGTCGGCTCGAAGATGAGCGCCGCGACGTCGCGGGGCGCCAGCGCCTCCTCGAGCGCCTCGACGTTGCCCGCCGGGACGATCGTGAGGTCCTCGTAGAACCCGGGCGGGACGCCCACCGACTCCGGCTGCGCCTCGTCGACGCCGGGGTGGCCGACGGCGAGGTCGTGCCAGCCGTGGAAGTGCTCGACGAGCTTCACCACGCGGTTGCGGCCGGTGAAGGCGCGCGCCAGGCGCAGCGCCATCATGGTCGCCTCGGTGCCGGACGACGTGAACCGTACGCGCTCGCCGCACGGCACCATGCGCAGCACCTGCTCGCCCCACTCGACCTCGAGGTCGTGCGAGGAGCCGAAGTGCGTGCCGCGACCGAGCGCGTCGCGGACCGCCTCGATCACCTCGGGCCGGTTGTGCCCGAGCAGCAGCGCCCCGTGCCCGCCGATGTAGTCGACGTACTCGTTCCCGTCGACGTCCCACTTGCGGGCCCCCTCGGCGCGCTCGATGTAGACGGGCCAGGGCCAGAAGGCGCGGATGTCGTGCGTGACGCCGGACGGGAACACGCGGCGCGCGCGCTCGTGGAGGGTGCGGGAGGTGGGGTGTAGGGCCTCGAAGGCCTGCAGGATCGTGGTCACGTTACCTCACCGTCCCGCCCGCTGCTTAGTTACCACTCCAGTGTGATCTCTTGAGCGGATATGCAGAACTGCACCAGGTTCAGCACGTCGCGCCCCGAGCAGCGAGGGAACGCCGGGCGGCGCGGTATCCAGCGCAATGTGGGCGTCGCCGGCGACAGGCCAGAGTGCGCCATCGTCCTCCTCGAAGACGTACTCGGCGCCCTCGACTGCGTACGGCGCAGCGGCGCCGCTGATGCCGGAGACGCGAGCGCGGGCTGCGAGCCCCGAGGCAGTGCGAACAGGCTCAGCTACGAACCGCCACCGGTCGCGGCCGTGGATGAGGGTCCGGTCGGCACCGGTGTCGATGACGAAGTCGATGATTGTCTCTTTCGCGGAGAGCTGGCAGCCGGACGGTGACGCGCACGCGCGGCCGACCAACGGCATCGCGGAATCCGTAGATGATGGGCACCGGCGGTGCTTAGCCCGCGAACAGCGGCGGGTCCGGATCGAGGTGCTCGAAGTGGAGGCTGTTGCGATCCGTGCCGGATTCCGAGACGTACTCGTCGAGCATGCGCTCGAAGTCGGCCGGATCCGCAGCGTGGACGACTACGCGGTCGCGGTGCAGGGCGACCTCCTGGCCCGGGTAGCGCCGTAGCAACTCTTCGCGCGAGGAGGTGACGTACTCCCATGCGGCGGCCCGGTCGGACTTGGCTGCAGACCAGCGGTCGGCGTCAAGTAACGTGTCGGCGGTGTCCCCGCTCACGGTCCGGCGCGCGTCATCGCCCACTCGACGATCCTCTTGTGCCCGACGGCGATCGTAGCATGACCGGGTTTCGCGCCAAGGACGCCGGGCACACAGCCTTGCACCCCCCCCCCCGGGCGCGGTACCCCCGGCAGGGAGGGCAGAGCGAAGGACCAACGGCGCA
>VXMU01000057.1 GCA_009840945.1 Chloroflexota bacterium
GGGCGCGGATTTGTTTATAACCCACCGGGTCCCCATCCCGGCGACCTGGAAGCCGAGGCCCTCCTCGACGTGCTCGCCCTCGTCGAACAGCGGCGAGGCGAGCCACCACGAGATCGCGGCGAAGACGATGAGCCCGATCACGCCCACGACCGCGCCCGCGGCCCATCGGACCGGGTACTGGCGCGGTCCCAGCTCGGCCAGCTGGGCGCGCTGGACGCTGCCCGCGAGGTCCGTGACGACGGCCAGCACGACGAGGCCGAGCGTCGGCGTGAACACGACGTGGACGAGCGAGAACCCCGCTCCGAGGGCGATCGCGCCGACGATGAGCGAGGGGATCGTGATGCCTCGCCACAGCGCCGCCACGGCGACGATCGCGGCGACGCCCGCGCCGATGCCGAGGAACAGGCGCGCCTCGTCGCCCTTGAACGGCAAGAAGCGGGCCGGGCCCTCACGCAGGAAGTCGACCGTGGGCTGGCTGCTCAGCAGGAACGCGGCGGTCGCCAGCCCGACCAGCGCGGCAAGGATGAGTAACAGGCGCCGAAAGCGGTCGGCGCTATCCGGAGGCAAGACTGTGGTCGTGGCCATCATCGGCCCCTCTCGCGCAGGTGGGACGGTATCGCGATCAGCCATGCATCCAGCGTACCGCGTCCGTAATAGGAAAGGTACCCCGTGGGGGTATCAGGAGCGGCGCTCGATGACGAACTCCGCGAGCCCCTCGAAGGTGTCGCGGGGCTCGCCGGCGGGCAGCGCGTCGAGCGCCTCGACGGCCTCCGTTGCGAAGCGTCGGCCGGTCTCCAGCGACTCCTCGAGGAGCCCGGACTCCCGGATCTCGTCGATCGCGCGCTGCAGGTTCGCGCGGCGGCGCACGCCGCTGAAGGCCCGCCGGATCGGGTTGTCGTCGGGGTAGCGCTCCATGTAGAGCAGCGCCGGCAGGGTGAGCGTGCCGGCCAGGAGGTCTGAACCGGCCGGCTTACCGAGCTCCTCGGACGTCGCGCTGAAGTCCAGCACGTCGTCGACGATCTGGAACGCCATGCCGAGCTGCGAGCCGTAGCGGCGTGCCGCCTCGACGTGCGGCTCGGGCGCGCCGCACACGATCGCGCCGCCCTCGCTCGCGGTCGCGAAGAGCGAGGCGGTCTTGCCGTAGATGCGGTCGAGGTAGCGCTGCACGTCGCGGGAGTACTCGTAGGCGGAGATGTCCTGGCTCAGCTCGCCGGTCGCCATCACGCGCAGCGTGTCGGCGAAGTTGCGGATCACCCGGATGTTGCCGGTGCGCGCCACGAACTCCGCGGCGTGCGCGAACATGTAGTCGCCGAGCATCACGCTGGGCGCGTTGTTGAACTGCGACGCCGCCGTCGGTCGCCCGCGGCGCTCCTCGGCCATGTCGATCACGTCGTCGTGCACCAGCGTCGCCGTGTGCAGCAGCTCGACGCTCGCCGCCATCGGCACGAGGAGGTCGAGGTCGTAGTTGCCGAGCCGTCCGGCGAGCAGGCTGACGGCGGGCCGCATCCGCTTGCCGCCGCCGCCGAGCGCCACCTCCAGCATCTCGCGCAGCCACGGGAAGTCGACGTCGTAGAGCGACTCGAGCAGCTCGTCGACGGCAGGCAGGTCGTCGGCGACCGGGCCGTACAGCGCGGACTGGTCGACGCTCGTTGTCACGAGGGCAGCTCGAAGTCGAAGAGCCGCGCGGCGTTCTGCGCCGTCACGCGCGAGATGTGCTCCGGCGTGTCCCCCCGGAGCTGGGCGATGAAGGCGATGGTCTCGAGGATGTACGCGGGCTCGTTGCGGCTGCCGAGGTTCGACTGCGGGGTCAGCGCGGGCGCGTCGGTCTCCACCAGCAGCGACTCCAGCGGGGCGGTGCGCGCCACGTCCTGGCGCCGCGTCGCGCCGGGGTAGGTGACGGGGCCGGGAATGGAGAGCAGGAAGCCGAGCGCGCGGTAGCGCTCGCCCAGCTCGGTGTCGCCGGCGTAGCAGTGCATCATCCCGATCTCGCGGTCCGGCCCCAGGTAGCGCCCGACGCGGCCCGCCCACTCCGCGATGACCTCGTAGCTCTCCTCGTCGGCGTCGCGGCTGTGGATGACGACCGGCAGCTCGGCCTCGCGTGCGAGTTCGAGCTGGAAGCGGAACGCCTCGTACTGGATGTCATGCGGCGAGAGGTTGCGGTAGAAGTCGAGCCCCATCTCGCCGAGGCCCACGAAGCGCCCGCTCAGCGCCTGGTCGCGGAGCTGCTCCCGCTGCTCCGGCAGGTCCTTCGCGCTGTGCGGGTGCAGGCCGGCGACGGCGTGGATGCGCTCGTCGCGCGCGGCGACAGCGTAGGCCTCCTCGCTGCTCTCGGCGCTCCCGCCGACCTCGACGATGGCGACGAGGCCGGAGCCCCACGCGCGCGCCATCGCCTCGTCGTAGTCGTTGCGGAACGCGCGCGACCACGTGTGCGAGTGGGCATCGACGATCGGTGCGTCGAGGGGGCTCATCGCGTGGTCCTCCGCGGCGCGGCCGTCACTGGCCGAGCCGTGCCTCCTCCTCGTCGACGAGCGAGTCGTCCAGCTTGCGGAACAGCGGCGAGGGCTCGGGCAGCGGGGTGCCCGGCGCGATCGAGGCCCGTTGCCAGCCAGCCGCCTCGATGTCGCCGTCGCCGCCGGCGAGCGCCCAGGCGCGCGGCGACGTGAACGGCAGGAACGGCTGGAACAGCGTGGCGAGCCCGGAGATGGTCTGGATCGCCGTCGAGAGCGTCTCCGCAGCCGAGTCGCGGTCCTCGCGGACGGCTGCCCAGGGCGCGCGCTCGTCCAGGTAGCGGTTCGCCTCCTGCGCCACGCCCATCGCGGCCTGGATGCCCGCCCGCAGGCGCAGCGCGTCGATGTGCCCGCCCACCTCGTCGAACGCGGCATCGACGCGCTGGAGCAGCGCGGCCGACTCGGGGGAGAGCGTCGAGGGCGCCTCGGGCATGCGGGCGTCGAAGTGGCGGCGGGTGAGCGTCATCACGCGGTGGACCAGGTTGCCCCAGCGCGCGACCAGCTCGTCGTTGTTGCGGCGCAGGTACTCCGCCCACGTGAAGTCGGTGTCGGCGGTCTCGGGCATCATCGCGGTCAGCGCATAGCGCAGCGGATCCGGGTCGTGGCGGTCGAGGTAGTCGGGCATCCAGATCGCCCAGTTGCGCGACGACGACGCCTTCGAGCCGGAGATCGTCACGTACTGGTTCGCGGGCACGTCGTACGGCAGGTTGAGGTCGCCGTAGCCCAGGAGCATCGCGGGCCAGATCAGGGTGTGGAACGGGACGTTGTCCTTGCCCTGGAAATAGACGGTGCGGGCGGCCGGGTCCTTCCACCACGCCTCCCACGCGTCGGGCGCATCCGAGTTCTGCGCCCACTCCTTGGTGGCCGACAGGTACCCGATGACCGCCTCGAACCACACGTAGATGCGCTTGTCGTCCCAGCCGTCGAGGGGCACCGGGATGCCCCACTCGATGTCGCGCGTGATCGCGCGGTCGTGCAGGCCTTCGCGCAGCATCCCGAGCGCGAAGTTGCGCACGGCGGGCCGCCAGTGCTCCTGCGGTTCGATCCACTCCTCGATCTCGTCGTTGAAGGCGCTCAGCCGCAGGAAGCAGTGGTTCGTCTGCCGCGGCTCCGGCGTCGCGTCGGACAGCCGGGAGCGCGGGTTGATGAGTTCGAGGGCGTCCATCGTCCGCCCGCACTCGTCGCACTGGTCGCCGCGCGCGCCGTCGTAGTCGCAGTACGGGCAGCTGCCCTCGACATAGCGGTCGGGGAGGAAGCGCCCGGCCTCGGGGTCGAAGAGCATCGTCATCTCGGCTTCGTAGATGTGCCCCTGCTCGTGGAGGCGCAGGAACATGTCCTGCGTCACCTCGGCGTGGTTCTCCGTGCCGGTCGACGTGAAGAGGTCGAACGAGATGCCGAAGCGCTCGAAGGTGTCGAGGAAGGACGCGTGGTTGACCGCGATCACTTGCTCGGGCGTGACGCCCTGCTGCTCTGCGCTGATGGTGACCGGGGTGCCGTGGACGTCGGAGCCGGAGACCATGAGCGTGCGGTCGCCGCGCATGCGGTGGTAGCGGGCGAAGATGTCGGCGGGCAGGTAGGCGCCGGCGATCTGGCCCGCGTGCAGGGCGCTGTTCGCGTACGGCCAGGCGACGGCGGCGAGGACTGTTTCGGACATCGGCGCGATCGTAGCACCTGCACCCCGCACGGCCACGCGTGAGCGGTCCTCGTGCCCGCGTGAGCCGACTGCCTCACCCTTTCCCCCGCAGACGAGGGCGCGGGGATCCGAGTCCGGCGCCCTCTCCCGCACTGCGGGAGAGGGCGGGGGTGAGGGTCCGGCGTGGGCAGACCCCCTCACCCTAGCCCTCTCCCCCGCGGACGGGGGCGAGGGAATCAGAAGCGCGGATCCGGCTCCCTCTCCCGCACGGCGGGAAAGGGCGAGGGTGAGGGTCCGGAGGCTACTGAGCGCGGAGAAGAGCTGCGGTGAGGGTTCCGCTCCTGTCACACCTCGCGATCCTCCCAGCCGTCTGGCGTTGACCGGGGATCGGGCGGGTTCTACCATTCACAAAAGCAGGGTGACCGTGGCGGGACCCATGCGACAGCCTGGCAACAGCACACCCCCGGGGCGCGTCCCCGGACGGACCCCTCCCCAGTGGCGGGGTCTTCGTGTATCTGCCATCCCCCCAACGCCGCACTCGCCACCTCGCGCCGATAGGTCGGGACCGACCACGACGGAAGAGGGGATCCGGAGATGACGGCCGAACGCAAGAGCCTGGAGCGCGCATGGGGCTTCGACGATGTCGCGATCGTCCCCGGAGCCGTCACCACCAACCCCGACCTCGTCGAGCCCGCGTTCACGCTCGGTGAGCACACCTTCGATGTCCCCATCCTCGCCTCGGCGATGGACGCCGTCGTCGACCCGTCGTTCGCTGCGACCCTCACACAGGCGGGCGGCCTCGCTGTCCTCAACCTCGAGGGCCTGCAGACGCGCTACGAGGACCCCGACGCCGTCCTCGACGAGATCGCGGCGGCCACCCTCGAGCACTCGACCGAGATCATCCAGCACGTCTACTCGCAGCCGATCCGCGAGGACCTCGTCGGCCAGCGCGTCGAGGAGATCCGCGGCCGCGGCGGCGTCGCGGCCGTGAGCGCGACCCCGGCGAACACGAAGCGCCTTGCGCCCGTCGTGAAGGACGCCGGCGCGAGCTTCTTCGCCGTGCAGTCCACCGTCACCACCGCCCGCCACGTCTCGCGCTCGCTGCGCGGCCTCCAGCTCGACGAGCTCGTCGAGCAGCTCGACCCGGTCCCGGTGCTCGTCGGCAACACGGTCGACACCGGCGCGGCGATCGAGCTGATGGAGACGGGCATCCACGCCATCCTCGTCGGCGTGGGGCCGGGCGCGGCGTGCACCTCACGCGAGGTGCTCGGCATCGGCATCCCGCAGGTCACCGCGACGCTCGACACGGCGTACGCGCGCGACCAGTACTTCGAGCGCACCGGCCGCTACGTCCCGATCATCACCGACGGCGGCATCCGCACCGGTGGCGACATCTCGAAGTCGATCTGCGCGGGCGCCGACGCGGTCATGATCGGCTCGCCGTTCGCGGCGACGAAGGAGGCGCCGGGCCGCGGCTACCACTGGGGCATGGCGACCCCCCACGCGGAGCTGCCGCGCGGCGTGCGCGTCCACGTCGGCCAGCCGCGCACCCTCGACACGCTGCTCTTCGGCCCGACGTCGCGCACGGACGGGACGGAGAACCTCGTCGGCGCGCTGCGCACGTCGATGGCCACATGCGGCGCCCAGACCATCGCCGAGTTCCACGCGGCCCGCATGGTGATCGCCCCGTCGATCAAGACGGAGGGGAAGATCTACCAGCTGGCCCAGCAGATGCCGGGGTAGGCCCGCGACGCCACGACACTTGGTGCGCTAACTGTCTAGGTCGTCCACGATCAAGGCGACGGCACGGCCCGTCAGAGACTCAACGGCCTCAACTCGCGCTCTGGTGCGGTCGTGCAACTCTGGCGGGACCTCACCTTCATACATCCACTTCAACGGACTGGATCCCCTGGGTTCAACTCCCGACAGCGCTCCGAGCTCCCAGAGCCGCAGACGTTCTGGCACGCGGAGCCGCGATTCCTCGCTCACGTAGGACCCGTGCGCGGTCGCGTCACGCTCGTCCAGAAACTGATCCGTAGACCTGTACTCCTCAATGTCGGCGAGGATCTTGGTCTGGGTCAGGTAGCTGATCATCCCTTCCCGATGAGCCCGTTTCGTCAAATGGGTGAGTCGCTCTGCGAGGGCCACGATCGTCACGGGAAGTACGGCCATTGCCATATACAGCGCTCTGAGGTCCGGTGCGGTGAGAGCTTGGTCCGAGTAGAACCGAACGGAATCGAGCCCTACCTCTACGTCGTAGAGAGAAGTGAGTATCTCCGTCTCTGGTGCTTCGAAGCCCCCCAGCACACGTGGCCACACTCGCGGATAGCGTTGGAGATATTCCACGGCTCCTGATTGCAGGCGATCAGCCCACTTCACGGCACTCGGAGCCATGTTTCGGAGCTGGTGTTCGAGCCTCCGGAATAAGACCTCATAGAGCGTGGCGATAGTCGCGTCGGGGTCGTTCGTCCCACTCATCGGCCCGGATCATATCGACGGACATCGGGTGTAGCCATGCAGTGACCGGGCCTCAATACCCCCGCCGCACCTCCAGCACCCGGCGGTTCCCCGCCAGGTCCCGGTGCACCTCGACGTCCCCGCCCCCTAGCGCCTCCACCACCCAGTCGCCGACGAGGCCGTGCTGGCCGCCGCCGAGCTCGAGGAGCACGGCGACCGGGCCGTCGGCGACGCGGTCGCGGAGCTGGTCGACGAACGAGCGGACGGTGTCCACGCCGGTGTCGCCGCCGTCGACGGCGAGACGGGGCTCGCGCGCGCGGATCTCGGCAGGGAGGTCCTCGTACTCGTCGGTCGGGATGTACGGCAGGTTGGCGGCGACCACGTCGAGCGGCTCGCCGATGGGTTCGAGGAGGTCGCCGGTGAGCAGCACGACGCGGTCGAGGAGGCCGAAGCGCGTGCGGTTGCGACCCGCCCAGGCCAGCGCCTCGGTCGATGCGTCGGTCGCGAAGACCTTCGCCGAGGGCGCGTGCCGCGACACGGAGAGCGCGACGGCCCCGCAGCCCGTGCCCACGTCGGCGACGCGGACGAGGCGGCGCGCGTTGGGGTGTTCGCGGATCGCCGCGAGCGTCGCCTCGACGAGCGTCTCGGTCTCGGGGCGAGGGATCAGCGCGCCCGGGCCCACCTCGAACGTCAGCCCGTAGAACTCGCGCCGTCCGAGGATGTACGCCAGCGGCTCGCGCCCGCGTCGGCGCTCCATCAGCGCCTCGAACCCTTCGAGGTGTACGGCGTCCGCCGGGTCGCGCGAGGCGGCGATGACCTGCGCGCGGGTCAGCCCGGCGGCCTCGCCGTACAGCAGCTCGACCTCCAGCCGCGCCTCGTCGAGGTCGTGCGAGGCGCCCGCGGTCAGCAGTTCGCCGGCAGCGGCGTGCAGCCGCTCGCCGAGCGACGGTGTTGGCTCGGGACTGCCGGTCACGACGTGCGAGGGGTCAGGCGGTGGTGGCGGCGAGCAGCCGCGACTGCTCGTCGAGCGCGACGGCGTCGATCAGCGGCTCGATCTCGCCGTCGAGGATGCGCGGGAGGCTGTGCAGGGTGACGTTCACGCGGTGGTCGGTCACGCGGTCCTGCGGGAAGTTGTACGTGCGGATCTTCTCCGACCGGTCGCCGGTGCCGACCTGCGTGCGGCGGGCGTCGGCGACCTCGGCCTCGGCCTTCGCGCGTTCCAGTTCGTAGAGGCGTGCGCGCAGCACGCTCTCCGCCTTCGCGCGGTTCTTGGCCTGCGAGCGCTCGTCCTGGCAGACCACGACGATGCCCGTCGGCTCGTGGGTGAAGCGCACGGCCGTGGCGACCTTGTTGACGTTCTGCCCGCCCGCGCTGCTCGCGTGGAAGATGTCCGTGCGCACCTCGCCCCAGTCGATGTCGACCTCGACTTCGTCGACCTCGGGCAGCACGGCGACGGTGGCGGTCGAGGTGTGGATGCGCCCCTGCGACTCGGTCTCCGGCACGCGCTGCACGCGGTGGACGCCGGACTCGTGCTTCATGCGCCGGTAGGCGTCCTGGCCGCTCACCTCGAACGTGATCTCGCGGTACCCGCCCGGTCCGGACTCCGAGGTGTTGAGCACCTCCAGCCGCCAGCCCTGGCGCTCGGCGTAGCGCTGGTACATGCGGAACAGGTCGGCGGCGAAGAGGGCGGCCTCGTCGCCGCCGGCGCCGCCGCGGATCTCGATGATCGCGTCCTTCTCGTCGGCGGGGTCGCGCGGGAGCAGGGCGACCTTCAGGTCCTCCTCGAGCTCCGCGAGCAGCGGCGTCAGCCGCTCGTCCTCCTCGCGGCCGAGCTCGCGCTCGTCGTCGTCGCTGGAGCGCAGCAGGTCGCGCGCGTCGTTCAGCGCCTCGGAGGTGTCGCGGAAGCGGCGCCCGAGGTCCACGACGCGTTCCAGTTGCGCGCGCTCGCGGGCGACCTCGGTCATGCGTCGATGGTCGGAGGTCACCTCCGGGTCGCCGAGGAGCGCCGTGAGCTCCTCGAACCGTGCTTCGATTTCGGCCACGCGTTCGAGCATGGGACTAGGGTAGCAGGGGCCGCCGTGGCGAGCCCGCGCAGGCTCCGGTGCTACGATGTGTCGACCGCTCCCACGCGGTGGAGGCATGAGGGCATGGCCATCTCACGGGCCGAAGAGCAGCGCCGCATGAAGCGGCATCCCGGTATCGTCTTTCGCGATGGTGCGACCGGGCGTCGTCCCGCACTTGCAGACGGCCCCCAGGTGTGGGTGCTCGCGGAGCTGTTCAGGAGCGAGCCGCTCGGCAGCGAGCACGCCATCGAGCGCGCCGCCCAAAACGTGGCGACGTTCATGGAACTCACGCACGATCAGCTTCGAGCTGCGATCCGGTATTACCTCGAATACCCCGATGAAGTAGACGACTGGATTCGCCGCAATGACGAGGAGGCGGATCGGGCGAAGGCCGAGTGGCTCCGTAAGCAGCAACTGCTCCACTCTTGAAGCTGCTGCTCGATGAGATGTGGCCTCCGGCGGCTGCGGAGGCCCTGCGTGCGCGTGGCCACGACGTGGAGGCAGTCGCGGAACGCGATCTGCGCACCGCGTCGGACGCGGAGATTCTCGCGGCGGCTCAGGCCGAAGCTCGAGTAGTCGTGACTCAGGACGTCGGGGACTTCCGTCGGCTGGCCGCCGCGGAAGCACGCGCAGGGCGCGTCTACCCGCCGTTGATCCTCACGGACAAGCGTAGCTGGCCGCGCGGCACCCGCCGTGCGACCGGCCGCCTCGTGCGCGCCCTCGACGCGCTCTTGCGCTCCGACATGACGATCGAAGGAGAGCACTGGCTCACGCCGGTCGATTGACCCGTGCGGCGCGGAGGCTTGAGTTGGTCGGCGCGCGGCCTCGACGGCCGCCGTGGCGAGCCCGCGCCGGCTCCGGTGCTACGATGTGTCAACCGCTCCCACGCGGTGGAGGCATGCAGGTGGCGAAGAAGCCCCTTTCCGTTGAGTTCGACGACGCCGCGCTACAGGCGCTGGACGAGCACGCCCGCGAGGAGGACGAGTCGCGCGAGGACGCGGCGGCGCGGCTCCTCGAAGAGGGCCTGCGCATGGCAAAGCACCCCGGGGTGTTCTTCCGTACGGAGCCGGCGGGACGGCGCCCGGTCCTCATGGGCGGCCCCGATGTGTGGATGGTGGCGCGCCTCTTCCGGGACCTTCCGCTCGACAGCGATGAGGCAATTGAGCACGCCGCAGACCACGCTACCGAGCTCCTCAGCAGCGTGCCCCGCCACATGATGCTGGCCGCCATCCACTACTACATCGAATACCACGACGAGATCGATGAGTGGATGCGCATCCTCGACGAAGAATCGGAACGGGCTCAAGCGGAGTGGTTGCGTAAGCGCGAACTACAGCGAGCTTGAGGCTCCTGGTCGACAAGATGATCAATCCCCGGCGTTGCCGTGCGCGGGAGGCTACAAGCGCTGGTTTGAGACCACGGGCTCGGAGGCCAGAAGCGCGCGGAGGCTGCGCAGATCGGGAAGTCCCAGGATCCGCGAGATGCCTTCGTCGAGGGTCCTGCGGGCAGGGCAATACGCCATCGCCGGGAGCCGTGCGAACTCAGCGTCACCAAGCTCGTCGAACAACTCCGACATCGCCCGAAGCTGGACAGGCGTGAGGTGACGGACGTCGAGGACCGGCAGCGTCTCCAGGTCCGCTTTCTTCACCTTTACCCAACTACCCTCTGTTGTGTTGCGGGTGGCGAGCCAGGTCATTAGACCCAGGCTGCTGTTCAGCCACAGCGCCAAGGCCTTATCGAGCCGGGGCGCTTCAGTGCGCACGGGCCACCAGACATTCGACAAGACTGGTACGTCAGCGCACATCGCTGGGATCCGCGCCGTGTTCAGCCGGAGGCGTTCGGCGATGAGAAGCCTTCCGGCCTTGGGCCAGAGGCTGCCAACTGTCTTGAGGCGACGACCCGGACGAGCTTCTGCGAGCGGCGCAAGATACCGGTTCGGCTCAGTAGCAATACGCCTTCGTTTCTCCGTGTCGTTGCCTTCCACCATCGGATAAGCAGTGACTGCGCTTGTGGGTTCAAACCCGTCGCGCACGTCCCTCACGTCCGGGCCGACTTGACCGAGTTCGTCCAGTCGGCACAGGTCGATGCTGGCGGTCTCCCGCTCGCCCGGAGTCCAGACTTCGCCGTCCTTGAGCAGACGCGTAGCACTGCGGACCAGATCGGACCGGGCGAACTGCACGCCGGACCACTGTCCGTCAGCGATCGTGCTGGTCGGCATCGAGAACGCTTCGCCGACGTCGCGATCGTCTACGCGGAGCAGCGCGGCTCCGTCCTCCTCAATCAGCGCTGGCGTCGTGGCGGTGACGGCCTGGGCGGCGCGGTGCGCGTCCAGCACGCCGTCCGGGTTCTCCCAGAGGTTCACGAACAGGGTGCGGTCGTCCTCATGCGGCGGACCGCTCTTCTCGCGCAGCGTTGCGATGAGCAACACCTCGGAGAGCGACGTGCTGTCCGAGAAGTTCCAGCGTTGCGGGTCGTGCGAGGCGATGACCATGTCGAGCGTGAACTCGCGCTCGATGAGCGCGCGCGTTCGCTCCCACGAAGGACCCGTGCAGACGGTGGACGGCAGCACGAGTGCAAGTCGGCCCTCGCCGCGCCGGAGCTTCGGCGCGGCGGCCGCCACGAATGCTGCCGCCAGTCCAGGTGTCGAGGATCCAAGGCGCTGCTCGAAAGTCCAGCGCCGTTCCTTCAGGCGTCGCGACAGCTCACGTTGCAGCTGATCGCGCTCCTCCTTAGGGAGGCTACCGAACAGCAAGTTGCCGCCAACCGAACGCGTGAAGGGCGGGTTCATGATCGCGAGGTCGAGTTCCGGCAGCGTGGCGGTCATGCCCTCGGCGGCGCCGCGAGCTCCCGTCCCCGTCACCCGCTGGGCGCCCTGTGTGGAGAGGCCTGAGGCTTCCAGCGAGAGCGTGTATTGGACCGCCGCTTCGCTCTCGCCCAGGAAGTCCAGCGAGCCGAGCGACACTTCGGAGCCCTCGACACCCAGTGGCATCACGTAGAGGTTCATGCGGTTGAACTGGATGTCCGGGTTGAGCATCGCGAGGCTCGTTGCGGCGAAGTGAACGGCCGAGAGTTGCACGTCGAATCCGTGTAGCGCCTCTTCGACCATCGCCTTGTGCAGCGCGGTCGCGTCCTCTCCGCCCGCTTCGCGGTGTCGACGGTCAGCCTCGGAGGCGACCGCCATGAGGAGCGTTCCCGTGCCGCACGCGAGGTCCGCCACGTTAAGCGACGCCGGGAACTCGTGGTCCTTCCAGTCCACGTGTGGCGGCCAGTCGTGGAAGACCAGGCGGGCGAGGAGTGTCGCTGCGGGTACGGATGTGTAATACGCGCCGGTGAACTTGGCGTCAGACAATAACGTGTGGAAGAGCCGACCCGACAGGTCGTGACCTTCCAGGCGGCGCGTGTCCTCCATTGCCTTGACCAGCGGATCGAAGGCCGCCTTCTGAGTCTCCGCGGGCGCGTCGGCGACAACGTCGAGAATCTCGCCTGCGATCTCGAATACAGGCACATAGTCGATGTCGTCGCAGATCTGCTGCCATGCTGCACGTAGACCGCTGAGGCCCCCTCGCCGTGCTTCATCCACGGTCGGGACCTCGGCGTTCACGGCCGCGAGCCGGTCCTGGAACGCGAGTGCGTTGAAGAGCACGAGGCACCCGATGCGGAGGGCGGCGGTTCGGTCCTTCTCCTTGTCCGTCACGGCGATGATGCCGGCGACAAGACCGGAGATGCGGGCGTGAGCCGTGAGCGCGTCGGCCGCTTCTTCCAGCGCGTACCCGACGGTCAGAGCCGCGGCGGCTACGCGGTCCATGCCTTCCAGTTCGAGCGGGAGCGCGCGCAGGTGATCCGCTAGGTTCGCTGCGGAGCCCGTATGTGTCCGCCGGTCGGAAGGCCGTTGCCCTCTGGCGCCATGCACCCACCACTGCAGGTCCGTCGCCTCTTCGAGTTCCGCGCGTGTGTCTTCGGCGTGCCGCAGCCGTTCGGGATACAGGACCCCGATCACGGCGAGCGTCTGGGGGAACGCCTCGAGACGCTCGTCGAGTTGCTCCTCGAGCAGCCTCGCCGAGCCGTCCCATTTGCAGTCGAGCAAGATTCGGTCCCCATTACGCAGTTCGACGCGCAGGTCGGGTATCCCCTTCCGGCTCCGTCTCTCGGCCCGTGCCTTGAGGAGGTGTTCACCGATCAGTTCGGCGAGCAGGACGTTGACCACTTCCTCACGAGTAGTCTCGGGATCATTACGGCGAACTCGTCGCGGCATCGCTATTCGCTCCCTACCACGCCCGCCGCGTCGCCCACCGCCACCTCGCGCTGCTCCCCGTCACGGGCGAGGTGCTTGAGCTGCACCACGCCGCGTGCTGCCTCGTCGTCGCCGAGGATGGCGGCGTAGCGGGCGCCGGCGGCGTCGGCGCCGCGGAGCTGGGCGCGGAGAGAGCGGCCGGGGATGCCGGCGCGGACGGTGAGCCCCGCCGCGCGCAGGGACTGCGCGAGGCGTAGCGCCGCCGCGGGCCCCTGGCCGCCGAGCGGGATCGTCACCACGTCGACCGGGGCGGCGGAGGGCGCCTCGATGCCGCGGGCACGGAGGTTGAGCACCGTGCGCTCGACGCCCATCGCCGTGCCCGTGCCGGGCGTCGGGGGGCCGCCGAGGAGCTCCATGAGGCCGTCGTACCGGCCGCCGGCGCTGACCGTGCCCTGCTGGCCGCTGTCCGAGCCCTCGGCCGCGGGCGGCTCGAACTCCCACACGGTGCGCGCGTAGTAGTCGAGCCCGCGCACGATGCGCGGCGCGACCTCGTACGGCACGCCCGATGCGTCGAGGAGCGAGCGCACTGCCTCGAAGTGTTGTGCGTCCTCGTCAGTGAGGTAGTCGAGGATGCTGGGCGCACTCTGCAGTGCGGGGTGGCCGGCGTCCTCCTTCGAGTCGAGGATGCGCAGTACGTTCGTCCCGAAGCGGCGCTGCGAGTCCTGGGAGAGGCCCTCGAGGTGCGGCTCCAGGTGCCGGCGCAGCACGTCGACATACGTACGGCGCGTCTCGGCCGTGCCGATCGAGTTGATGCTCAGCGTCAGGTCATCGAGCCCGAGCTCCCGGAAGAGCGTGTACTGCAGCTCGATGATCTCCGCGTCGGCTGCGGGCGAGGGGTCGCCGATGCACTCGACGCCGAACTGCCAGAGCTGGCGGTAGCGGCCGGCCTGCGGGCGGTCGTAGCGGAACATCGGGCCGAAGTAGTAGAGGCGCACCGGCTGCGGGCGGCTGCCCATGCCGTGCTCGATGTAGGCGCGGCAGACCGCCGCGGTGCCCTCGGGCCGCAGGGCGAGTTCGCCGCCGCCGCGGTCCTCGAAGACGTACATCTCCTTCGAGACGATGTCGGACTCGTCCCCCGAGGTGCGTGAGAAGACGCGCACGTCCTCGACGATCGGTGTGTTGATGAGCCGGTAGTCGAACGAGCGGGCGACGCGCTCGGCGGTGTCGCGGACGAAGCGCCAGAGCGGCTCGTCCTCGGGGAGGACGTCGCTCATCCCTCGAGGAGCCTGCAGGTCCGCCATACGCCCTCCAGCGCGCCGGCCACGCCTCGAACGAGGGTACGCGTTGCGCCCCTCGCGTTCATCACGCCCTGTCTCACGGGACTACGAAGTGCTAATCTGCCTGATCATGACCACGTCCAGCGTGGACGAACGCGCGGAGACCAGGTACGACGACGGCTCCTCGGAGCTGCTGGAATCGCTGCGCGGATACCTCCCCGACGACCGCCTCGAAGCAGTCCGGGACGCGTACGAGTTCGCCGAGGAGTGCCACCGCGAGCAACTGCGGCGCTCCGGTGAGCCCTACATCACGCACCCCGTCGCCGTCGCACAGCTCGTCGCCGGGCTGCACATGGACGCACACACCGTGCAGGCGGCGCTGCTCCACGATGTCATGGAGGACTGCGGCATCACCCGCGACCAGCTCACCGGGCGCTTCGGCGCCGCAGTCGCCGACCTCGTCGAGGGCGCCACGAAGATCGACAGCATCCCCTCGACGGCCGCGCCCGGCGGGAAGGGCGCCGTCGACGCCGAGACCGTGCGCAAGATGCTGCTGGCGATGGCGGAGGATGTGCGGGTGGTGATCGTGAAGATCGCCGACCGGCTGCACAACATGCGCACGATCGAACACCTCGAGCCGCACCGCCAGCGCGAGATCGCGCGCGAGACCATGGACATCTACGCGCCGCTCGCCGGACGGCTCGGCATCTGGCAGATGAAGTGGCAGCTCGAGGACCTGGCGTTCAACGTGCTCGACCCGGAGCACTACCGCCGAGCGGCAGCCGCGATCGCCTCGCGGCGCACGCAGCGCGAGCGGTTCGTCCGGCGCATCGAGCGGCAACTCCGCGAGGCGCTTACCACGGCCGGCGTCGACGCGAACGTGACCGGGCGCGTGAAGCACCTCTACTCGACGCACGAGAAGATGCAGCGCTACGCCGCCGAGGGGAAGTCGTTCGACCAGATCCACGACCTCGTCGCGCTGCGCGTGCTCGTCAGCAACGTCGGCGACTGCTACCACGCGCTGGGCGTGGTCCACCAGACGTGGCACCCGATCCCCGGCGCGTTCGACGACTACATCGCGAGCCCCAAGGAGTCGCTCTACCAGTCGCTCCACACGAGCGTCATGGGGCCGGGCGCCCGTCCGTTCGAGGTGCAGATCCGCACGCACGAGATGCACGAGATCGCCGAGTACGGCGTGGCGGCGCACTGGCGCTACAAGGAAGACGCCGGGGCCGCCGACCGCCAGTACGAGGAGCGCATGGCCTGGCTCCGCCACCTCATCGAGTGGCAGCAGGAGGCCTCCGGCACCGAGGACTTCCTCGAGTCCGTGAAGACGGACGTCTTCCGGGACCAGGTCTTCGTCTTCACGCCTCGCGGCGACGTGCGCGTGATGCCCGCCGGCTCGACGCCGATCGACTTCGCATACCGCATCCACACGGACCTCGGGCACCACTGCACGGGCGCGCGCGTCAACGGGCGCATCACCCAGCTCAACACGCCGCTCCAGAACGGCGACATCGTCGAGATCCTGAGCAGCCGCCGCTCGACGGGACCGTCGCGCGACTGGCTCAGCGCGGAGCTCGGCTACCTCGGGTCCAGCCACTCGCGCCAGAAGGTGCGGCAGTGGTTCCGCCGCCAGGAGCGCGGCGAGAACGTCGCGCGCGGCCGCGACCTGCTGGAGCGCGAGCGCAAGCGCATGGGCATCGACGACGTTCCGGACGAGTTCCACCGCGACTTCAACTACGAGAGCTTCGAGGACCTCCTCGCGGCGATCGGTTATGGCGACGTCTCGCTGCAGAACCTCAGCAACAAGCTCGCCGACCACAGCGCGCCCCCGGCGCCCGAGCCGCAGCTCTCCGCCCCGACCGTCACCTCGACGCGCGGTGCGCCGAGCGTGCGGGTGCTCGGCTCGGCGGGGCTGCACGTCACGCTCGCGCGGTGCTGCGGACCGCTGCCGGGCGACGACATCATCGGCTACGTCACGCGCTCGCGAGGGGTGACGGTCCACCGCCGCAGCTGCCATAACGCGAGCAACGCCGCCGAGTCGGAGCGCTTCGTGGAGTGCGACTGGGGTCGCAGCGGCGACCTGTACTCGGCGGCCGTGGCCGTGCACGCATGGGACCGCGTCGGGCTGCTCCGCGACATCAGCACCTTCGTCGCGTCCGAGGGCGTGAACATGGTCGACGTGAGCACCGATGGCCACGACGACCGCACGATCACGATCCAGCTCACCCTCGAGACCGAGGGACGTGCGCAGGTGTCGCGCCTCATGGGCCGTATCGACGGCATCCGCGGGGTCATCTCGGTGGCCCGCTCCGAGGGCTAGCGAACTCCTAGAACGCCTGTTCCCATAGTGCGTACACATGTGCTACGCTCCGCGCGCATCAGCGGAGGGCGTACATGACGCTAGCGAAGGTTCGGAGCGGCGCGGTCGTCGGGGTCGAGGGCATCCCGGTCGATGTCGAGGTGGACATCGGCAGCGGGCTGCCTGCGTTCAACATCGTGGGGCTGCCCGATACGGCGGTGCAGGAGGCGCGCGAGCGCGTCCGCTCCGCGATCCGCAACGCGGGCTTCGAGTTCCCGCTGCGCCGCATCACCGTCAACCTCGCGCCCGCCGACGTGCGCAAGCAGGGCCCGCTCTACGACCTGCCGATCGCCGTCGCCATCCTCGTGGCCTCTAAGCAGGTGCCGGACCACTTCGGCGAGATGGCACTGCTCGGCGAGCTCTCGCTCGACGGCCACCTGCGGCACGTCAACGGCGTGCTGCCGCTGGTCTCGATGTGCGCGGAGGAGGGCATCGGCACCGCCGTTGTGCCGCCGGAGGAGGTCGCCGAGGCGCAGCTCGCCGAATCGATCGAGGTGCGCGCGCTCGAGACGCTCGCGAAGGTGCGAGAAGAGCCGGAGACGTGGCTTACCGAGTGCGAGCCGGACGCCGGTCGCACGGAGCACCCCGCCGGCGTCGACCTCGCAGTGGTGCGTGGCCAGGAGCACGTCAAGCGCGCGCTCGAGGTGGCCGCGGCGGGCAGCCACAACGTGATGCTGCAGGGCCCGCCGGGCGCGGGGAAGACGCTGCTCGCCCGCGCCGTGCCCGGCATCCTCCCGGAGCTGAGCGCGGCCGAGGCGCTCGACGTTACCAAGATCTACTCGGTCGCGGGCCTAGTGGGGCAGGACCGCGCGCTCGTGCGGCAGCGGCCGTTCCGCGCGCCGCACCACACGATCTCGCACGCGGGGCTCGTCGGCGGCGGCAGCACGATCCGGCCGGGCGAGATCTCGCTCGCGCACCGCGGCGTGCTGTTCCTGGACGAGTTCCCGGAGTACCCGGGCGCGGCCCTCGAGGCGCTGCGCGAGCCGCTGGAGAGCGGGACGGTGACGATCTCTCGCGCGCGTGGCTCGCTGACGTTCCCGGCGCGCATCCTCCTCATCGCCGCGATGAACCCGTGCCCCTGCGGCTACTACGGCGACGCCCGCCGCGCCTGCTCCTGCAACGACTCGACCGTCTCCCGGTACCAGCGGCGCGTCTCGGGGCCGCTGCTCGACCGTTTCGACCTGTTCATGGACGTGCCGCGCGTGGAGTACCACGAGCTGTCCGGAGAACCGTCGGGCGAGACGAGCGCGGCCGTGCGTGAGCGCGTCGAGGCGGCGCGGGAGCGGCAGCGCGAGCGGCTCGCGGGCACCCGCTACCTCACCAACGCGGAGATGGGCCCAGTCGAGGTGCGCGAGTTTTGCCAGCAGCAGCTCGAGCCCGATGCCGAGCCGCTGCTGTCCGCGGCGATGGAGCAGATCGGGCTCTCGGCCCGCGCGTTCCACCGCGTGCTCCGCGTCGCGCGCACCATCGCGGACCTCGCGGGCTGCGAGACCATCTCTCCGGCACACCTCGCCGAGGCGATCCAGTACCGGCGGCGCGGGGCCGACTGAGCCGCGCGGCGTGCGTTGCGGGCCGGGGCGGCGGGCCGCTAGTGTGCGGGCGACCGCGAGGGGAGCCCGTCATGGCAGGTGAGTTGCAGTTCGTGAAGTACGAGGTGGAAGGCCACGTCGCCATCATCACGCTCAACCGGCCCGAGCGCCTCAACGCCGTCGGCAGCGAACTCGCCGACGACCTCGTGGCCGCGTGGGACGTCGCGATCCACGACGACCAGGTGCGCGTCGTCATCCTCACCGGCGAGGGCCGCATCTTCTGCGCGGGCCGCGACATCAAGGAGCAGGCGGAGCTGGGCGGCCACACCACCGGCGCCCGGGGCAAGAACACCTCGCCGTACACGACGAAGCCGGTGGTCTGCGCGGTACGCGGCGGCGCCTGGGGTGCGGGCTGGGCGCTCGCGTACAACTCGGACATCGTCATCGCGGCCGACGACGCAGTGTTCGCCATGTCCGAGGTGCCCACGGGCACGATCGGGCCGACGAACTTCGGCGTCATCAACAACGTGCCGTGGCTGGCTGCCTCCGAGATCCTGATCCGCGGACACCAGATCACGGCGCAGCGCTGTTACGAGATCGGCCTCGCCAACCACGTCGTCGCCGCCGACGAGGTGATGCCGCTCGCGCGCGAGATCGCGGAGGAGATCGCGGCGCTGCCCCCTCGCCACGTGCAGGTGACGAAGGAGCAACTGATGATGGCGCGCCCGCGGCTCTCCCAGTACCAGCACGCGGTCGAGCTGAAGCAGGCGCAGGACTACCTCTACGCGCTCGAGGACACGAAGGAGGCCGCGGTCGCCTTCGCCGAGAAGCGCACGCCGGTGTACCACGGCCGCTAGCCGCGCCGCGGTCGAGGGTCGACGCTCCGTGAACCCCGCGCAGATGCGGATGCTGCCGTTCCGCATCGCCTTCAGCACGCGCGCCGTCGCCGACCTCCACCGCCGCATCGACGCGACCCGCTGGCCCGCGATGCCGTTCGGCACCGGCTGGTCCGCCGGGACCGACGACGCCGTCCTGCGCTCCCTCGTGCGCTACTGGCGCACCGGGTTCGACTGGTTCGAGGTGCAGGAGCGGCTCAACCGCCACGCGCAGCTACGCGGCCCGCTCGGCGACCCCGAGGGGGAGCTGCACTGCTTCCTCTTCGCGCCGGGCCCCGACGCCGGCGATGTCGCCCCGTTCCCACTGCTCCTGCTGCATGGCTGGCCCGGCTCGTTCATCGAGCTCCTCCCGGCCGCGGAGCTGCTATCGCGGGGCGCGGGCGGCGGGCCGGCGTTCGAGGTCGTCGTGCCGTCGCTGCCCGGCTACGGGTTCTCGGACGCACCGCCTGAGCCGGGCATGCACCCCGGCCGCATCGCAGAGCGCATGCACGCGCTCATGCGGGCGCTGGGCTACGAGCGCTACGGCGTGCAGGGTGGGGACTGGGGGGCCGTGATCGGCAGCCGCCTCACCGCCGCGCACCCTGAGGCCGTCGCTGGGCTGCACCTCAACTTCCCGGTCCTGCCTCGACCCCCCGCCGACGCCGTACTGACCCCCGAGGAGTCCGAGTGGTGGGCGACGCAGGAGGAATGGCGCGCCCGGGAGGGCGCGTACGGCGCCGTGCAGGGCACGAAGCCGCAGACGCTCGCCTACGGCCTCAATGACTCGCCCGTCGGACTGCTGGCGTGGATCCTCGAGAAGTTCCGGGGCTGGAGCGACCACGACGAGGACCTGTGGGACCTCTTCGACCGTGACGCGGTGCTCGCGAACGTCACGCTCTACTGGCTCACCGGCAAGGTGCTGTCCGCCGCGCGGACGTACTACGAGGCGCGCCACGAAGAGCCCCCGTACCGGCCGCCCGACCGCATCGAGACGCCGACGGCGTACGCGCACTACCCGGCCGAGCCGTGGGCCGCGCCGCGCGCGGCGCTCGATCGCTCGTACCACCTCGTGCGGTGGAGCGAGATGGAGCGGGGCGGGCACTTCGCCGCGATGGAGCAGCCTGAGCCGTTCGCGGAGGACGTGGCGTCGTTCTTCGCGACGCTGGCATAGACTGCGCGGTTGCCCCGCGCGAGCAGGCGTCCCTACACTGGTGGCCGCGCCCTCGTAGCTCAGTGGATAGAGCACCGGCCTCCGGAGCCGGGAGCGCAGGTTCGAGTCCTGCCGAGGGTACCAACCGAGACCGTGTTGCGAACGTCCTCTGGCAGGCTGATCTCCGCTGCAT
>VXMU01000068.1 GCA_009840945.1 Chloroflexota bacterium
CGGCGGCGCCATGGGCGGGGCCGGAGGAGCGGGCGGAGCAGCTGCCATCGGCTGCGGCGGGGCCGCCATGGGCGGCGCCGGTGGCGCCATGGGCGCGGGCTGCGCCGCGGGCTCCGGCGCGACGGGCGGCGCCCACGCCTGCGGGGTCTCAGCGGCCTCCCGCATGCGCGCTTCCTCGCGGCGTCTCCACCACAGGAACAGCGCGACCGCGGCGGCAGCGAGGACCGCGAAGACGAGGCCCCCGCCTCCGGCGCGACCGCCGGGCATGTTGTTCAACGATCTCACGTGCTTCATCCCTCTCACGAGTGCATGCCTCGATTCGACCTGACGTCCTGAGGGGAGTGGCTCCACGGCAGGGATACCGCGACCCAGCGGCTGCATTCTACCACCGTGTCCGCCTTGGCGCTGATGAACTCCGGTGAGGCACTAGCGCGAGTCCCGAACGTGCCGCAACATTACCCGCTACCGCACCTGACTGCGCCACGGGAGTGCAGTACATGACGACAGACGCCTCCGAGCTAGCGAGCATCCCTCAGGCACGCATCATCGACGAGTACGAGAGCCCGGTATCGGGCTATCAGATCCTGATGCGCGTGCGGGTGGACAACGTGCCGGGAATCCTCGGCTCCGTAGCCACCACCATTGGTGAGTCCGGCGGCGACATCGGGCCGATCGACATCCACGAGGCGCGGCGCGACCACATCGTCCGCGACTTCCGTGTCTACTGCCGCGACGCCGAGCACGCCCGCGACGTCGTCGAGCGTGTCGACGCGCTGCCGGGCGTGGACGTGCTGCGGGCCTCGGACCGCACCTTCCAGCTCCACCGCGGCGGCAAGATCGCCATGGCGAACAAGGTCAACATCCGCACCAACGCCGAGCTCTCCCACGTCTACACACCGGGCGTGGCGCGCGTCTCGATGAAGGTCCACGAGCAGCCCGACGCCGTGTGGTCGCTGACCTCGCGGGCCAACACCGTGGCCGTCATCAGCGACGGCACCGCGGTGCTGGGCCTGGGCGACATCGGCCCGGAGGCAGCGATGCCCGTCATGGAGGGCAAGTGCATGCTGCTCAAGTCCTTCGGGAACATCGACGCCTGGCCCATCTGCCTCGCCACCAAGGACCCGAAGCGCATCATCGAGACCGTCGAGGCGGTCGCGCCGGGCTTCGGCGGGATCCTGCTGGAGGACATCTCCGCCCCGCGCTGCTTCGAGATCGAGGAAGCGCTGCAGGAGCGCCTCGACATCCCTGTCTTCCACGACGACCAGCACGGCACCGCGGTCGTGGTGCTCGCGGCCGTGATCAACAGCCTCAAGATCGTGGAGAAGGCGCCCGAGGACCTGAAGGTGGTCATCCTGGGCGTCGGCGCGGCGGGCGTCGCCTGTGCGCGCATGCTGCTCAACTACGGCGTCAAGAACATCATCGGCTTCGACCGCACCGGGGCGGTGTACCCCGGCCGCGACAACCTGAACTTCGCCAAGGTCTGGTTCGCCGAGAACACCAACCCGGAGCGGTTCAGCGGCAGCCTCCAGGACGCGATGCGCGACACGGACCTGTTCCTCGGGCTCTCCGGTCCCCGCATGCTCACCGTCGAGGACGTGGACGCGATGGCCCCGGACTCGATCGTCCTCGCGCTCTCGAACCCGGAGCCGGAGATCATGCCGGAGCTGATCCAGGGCAAGGCGCGCATCATCGCGACCGGCCGCTCGGACTACCCGAACCAGGTCAACAACGTGCTCGCCTTCCCCGGCCTGTTCCGTGGGGCGCTGGACGCCACCGCGGTCCAGATCACCGAGGAGATGAAGGTGGTCGCCGCCCACGCGATCGCCGAGGTGATCCCGGACGAGCAGCTCAACGAGGACTACATCCTGCCCTCGGTCTTCAACGACCAGGTGCTCACGAACGTCGCCGCCGCCGTCGCCGACGAGGCGCGCCGCACCGGCAACGTCCGCCAGGCCGGATCGAGGGTCTTCGTCTAGCGTCTCCGACCGGCCGGACCACCTGACGCGCCGGCACAGAGCCGGCGCGTTTTCTTGTCCGTCGCAGCGTCCGCATGAGGAGAGGCCCGCTCACGCGGGCCTCTCGCTTGTGTGCCGGGCGCGCCGGACCTCAGTCGCCGACGTAGCGCTCTTCCTTCCACGGGTCGCCGTGGATGTGGTAGCCGTACATCTCCCAGAAGCCGGGGCGGACGTCGGGGAGGAACTCGATGCCGCGCACCCACTTGGCGCTCTTCCAGAAGTAGAAATGCGCGATCATCCCGCGCAGCGGGCCCCCGTGGTCACGTTCCAGGGGCTGACCGTCGTGGGTGTGGGCGAACATCACGTCGTCGCCCATGAGCTCCTCGAGCGGCACGTTCGTCGTGTAGCCGCCGTAGGAGTGGAACATCACCTCGCTGGCCTCGGGGAGGACGTCGACGAGCTCCATCACGTCGCGGAAGCGCACGCCCTGCCAGCGGTTGTCGTAGCGGCTCCACGTGGTGACGCAGTGGATGTCCGTGGTGGTGTCGATCTGCGGGAGCGCGTTGAACTCGTCCCAGCTCAGCCGCTTCTCCTCCTCGACGAGGCCGAAGATGCGGAACTCCCATGTCGCGAGGTCGATGCGGGGCGTCGAGCCGTAGGTGAGCACGGGCCAGCCGTCGGTCAGCCGCTGCCCGGGCGGCAATCGGTCGCGTCCGTCGGGCAGTTGGCTGGGCTTGTTGCCGGCCTGTTGGGTCGTCACGGCTCCCCCTCCCGCCCCGGCCCGTCGCCGAGGCCATCCTCGCGGCCGATCCATCGTATCGGGCGTTCGGAGCCGGTCACAACCGGCGGCACCCAACCCTCGGCCCGACCTCTGATCCCCTCGCCCCCGTCTGCGGGGGAGAGGGTGAGGGTGAGGGGGTCTGCGCACGCCGGACCCTGCATATGGCTCGGAGCCGTCGAGGAGCCCCGCCGGACCCTCACCCCAACCCTCTCCCGCAGTGCGGGAGAGGGGGCGGGAGCGCCGCACCTCGCAGCCTCGGACTGCAACCGGACCCTCGGCTACGATGGCTGCATGGAACGCGTCGAGACAGGCACGGGCACTGCCCCGCGCGAGTCGTCCGAGGAGGCCCGATCGGGGGCAGGGCTCTTCGCGTCGATCGCCATCGGCGCAATCGTGGCCGACCAGGCCACGAAGGCCCTGATCCGCGCGTGGCTCGCCGAGGGCGAGACCTGGCCCGCCGGGTTCGAGCTGATCCGGCTCTCCCACGTCGAGAACACAGGGGCGGCGTTCGGCATCCTGCAGGGCGCCGGTCCGCTTCTCATCGTCAGCTCGATCGTCGGCGTCGCTGTCGTGCTGGTGCTGCTCTACGCCGCGCCCGCGGGCGACCGGCTCTACACCGCCGCGCTGGCGCTCGTTCTCGGCGGCGCCGTCGGGAACCTCATCGACCGCGTGCTGCGAGGCGAGGTCACCGACTTCATCGACCCGACGCACTATCCCGCCTTCAACCTCGCCGACTCCTCGATCGTCGTCGGCGTGATCGCGCTCATCCTGCTCTCGCTGCGGCCCCAGCCGTCCGACGAGACCGCCGCCGAGCGAGGGACCGAGTGAGGCGACTCGCCTGATGCAGATCGAGCGCTTCACAGCAGACGCCGAGGATCGGCTCGACCGGCTGGTCGCGGGACACCTCATGTACCTCTCGCGCGCGCAGGTGCAGCGGCTGATCGGCGCCGGGCACGCCGACGTCGACGGGAGGCCGCAGACCCGGCCCGGCCGCCGCGTGCGCGCCGGCGCGGAGATCGCGATCCGCCTCCCCACTACCCCCGACCTTGACGCCCTCGCCGCTGAAGCAGACCTCGAGGTGCTCTACGAGGACGAGGAGCTGCTGGTCGTGAACAAGAAGGCCGGCCTGCTCGTCCACCCGGTGCAGGGCCGCCCGGCCGTCACGCTCGTACACGTCGTGCGCGCGCACCGGCCCGAGGTGGCGTCGATCGGCGGGTCGCGCTCCGGGCTCGTCCACCGCCTCGACCGCGACACCTCGGGCGTCATCGCGTTCGCGAAGACCGAGGCGGCCCGCGACTCGCTGCGGGCGCAGTGGAAGGCGCGCGAGACGCTCAAGGTCTACCACGCCATCGCCGAGGGTTTCGTGGAGCCCGCCGCGGGCCGCATCGACGCGCCGCTCGGCCCGGACCCCGCCGACCCCACGCGCCGCGTGGTGGCGGAGCGCGGCGACCCCGCGTTCAGCGAGTACCGGGTCCTGGAGCAGTACGGCGACGAGGCGGCGCTGGTCGAGGTACGCATCCTCACGGGCCGCACACACCAGATCCGCGTCCACCTCGAGGCCATCGGCCACCCGATCATCGGCGACGCGGTCTACGGGCCGGCCTCGCCGCGCATCGAACGCCAGGCGCTGCACGCCCACCGGCTCGGCCTCTGCCTGCCGTCGACCGGCGAGTGGCGCGAGTTCATCGCGCCGCGCCCCGACGACGTCGGCGCGGCTGTCGAGGCGCTGCGCGACGCCCACGAGGTGCCCCCGGCCGCCCTCGCGGACCCCGGGGCGGAGGACGCCGCATGACCGTGCGACTGCGCTACGCGCCCAGCCCCACCGGCGACCCGCACGTCGGCAACATCCGCACCGCGCTGTGGAGCTGGCTCCACGCACGCCGCCTCGGCGGCGCCTTCGTGCTGCGACTGGAGGACACCGACCAGTCGCGTGCCGTCGAGGGCTCCCTGCAACGCATCGAGGACTCCCTCCGCTGGCTCGGCATGGAGTGGGACGAGGGGCCCGACGAGGGCGGCCCCTACGGGCCTTATGTCCAGTCGGAACGCCTCGAACGCTACCACGAGGCGACCGACCGTCTGCTCGCCGCAGACGACGCCTACCGCTGCTTCTGCACGCCCGGCGACCTGCGCGAGATGCGCGAGCAGCAGCGCGCGAGCGGTCAGCCGCCCGGCTACGCCGGCCGCTGCCGCGCCCTCGACCCCGACGAGGCGGCGTCGCGCGCCACGGCGGGCGAGTCGCACGTCGTCCGCTTCAAGATGCCTAACGAGGGCTCCACGACGTTCGAGGACATGATCCGCGGCCCCATCACGTACGAGAACCGCGTGCTCGACGACTTCGTCATGCTCAAGTCGGATGGCTTCCCCACGTACCACCTCGCGCACGTCGTCGACGACCACGCGATGGAGATCACGCACGTCACGCGCGGCGACGAGTGGATCCCCTCGACGCCCCGCCACGTGCGGCTCTTCGAGGCACTGGGCTACGAGCCGCCCGTCTTCGTGCACACGCCGGTCATCCTCGGCCCCGACGGCGGCAAGCTCTCCAAGCGCCACGGCGCCAAGTCCGTGCTCGACTACGCCGCCGAGGGCTACCTGCCCGAGGCGCTGTGCAACTTCCTCGCCATCATCGGCTGGGCGCTCGACGACTCAACCGAGATCCTCTCGAAGGACGAGCTCATCGCCTCGTTCGACCTCGCCCGCCTGAACCCGGCGCCCGCGACGTTCGACACGGAGAAGTTGGAGTGGATGAACGGCGTCTACATGCGCTCGCTCTCGCTCGGCGACCTCGCCGGCCGCTTCGCGCAGCGCCTCGACGACGACCTACCCGCCGAGGTCGCCCGCCCGCTCGACGCCGGGCTCGTCGACGCCTTCACGCCGCTCATCCAGGAACGCGTGAAGCTGCTCTCCGAGGTCGCGCCGATGACCGACTTCTTCTTCGCCTCGGACGTCGAGGTGGCGGAGCCGGGCGAGTTCATCGCACGCGGCATGCGCAAGACGCCGGAGCGCGCCGCCCCGGCGCTCAAAGCAGCCGTCGCCGCCCTCGAACCCCTCGCCGCCGAGTGGCGGACCGAGCCGCTCGAGGCGGCGCTGCGCGCGCTGGCCGAGGAGCTGGGCCTGCGCGCCGGCGACCTCTTCATGCTGTGCCGCGTCGCCGTCACCGGGAAGCGCATCACCCCACCGCTCTTCGAGACGATGGAGATCGTCGGCGCGGCCCCCTCGCTCGCCCGCATGCGCGCCGCCGTCCCCGTCCTCGCCGCCGCATACCCCTCGGACGCCCCGGACGCCGTCGAGGGTGGCGAGGATGCCGGGGGTGGAGAGTCGGGATCGTGACCGGTGGGCGGGTGTTTGCTACGGTGGATCGACCGCTGGGGACTCGTCTAATGGTAGGACGGCTGACTCTGGATCAGTAGGTCGGGGTTCGACTCCCTGGTCCCCAGCCAACCCTTCTCCTATGGATCCCGGCCACTGACGGGCGGATGGAACAGACAGGCAGCCAATTCGCCGCGCCCGACACGGGAGGCGCGCCCAAAAGGCAGCTACTGGATATTCATTAGCAAGTTGTAGATGAACCACCCGTCGATATTCGTGAAGACTTCTGGCTTCGCCCTCACCCCGTCCCGCATGATGCCAATGCCGTCCTCGTACTGATCGAAGGCCACGATCTTCTCGTGCCTGACACGAAACCGCTCCCTCCGCCCCGCGAAGTAGATGTGCTTCGTCGTAACTTCCCATGAGCCCAGAATCCACCGTCTCGAGTGTGCTGGTAGAGACTGGATGGCCCCTGAATGCGCTCTGTCGCAAGTAGACGCCCTTCGCTACCCGCACGCTCACACCCGTAGAGCCGCCCCGGAACTCTCGCCGCGTCACGGTCTTCCCATAACCGACACCCTGACCGAGCCAGACTAGCTTTTCGCTCTTCATGAGATTGAAGGGGATGTCGCCGGTCACACTTATTGTTAAGTCGTCCACTTCCCCCTCAAGCACGCGCCTTAGGATCACACCGTTGTTCACGTAATCCTGCATGTGGCCCGGCGTGACTCCGAATCGCTCGCGGTATGTCGTGAGCGCGATCTGCTCGTCATCCGAGATGACACCGTCCTCGAGCGTTCCGTCCACCGCACGGGAGTAGCCAGCGTCAATAATCTCCTGCCGCACAGGATTGAGTAGGGATGACTCCGCTAGTTCTGCTTGCAACCGTTCCGCCGCTGCCGTGCTGCTGACGGCCTCAACAGCGCGGTTCGTCAGCTGCCCAATTCGCCCCTCACATTCCGAATGGGCTCTCCGCAAGAACCCAGCATTCTCACCACAGAAGCGACAGCTCCCCACAGCACAGTCCCTTTCGCGCGCTGGGACTATACATGGCCCGTTCCCCGATTCACCACCCAACGTGTGCGTCGAACAGGTGCGTCCACACCAGTGCGGGCCGTCGGGGGCGGCACGGGCGCAGGCGTCCGAGGTGGTCCACGGCTCCCAGCCCCACTTCTCGTACACCTCGAGCGCGTAGCGGGCGTTGTAGAGCGGGTCGAACGCGGCATCGGCGTCGAGGGGTGGGATGGGGCGGTTGGCGGCGCCGGGCCATTCGCCGTCGCCCCACACACGCACGTTGAGCTGGAACAGTCCTCGGCTGTCCTCGCGCTCGTTCGCCAGGTGGGCGGTGGCGAGGCCTTCCGACTCTTCCATCACCACGCAGAGCGCCATATCCAGGTCGTGCGCCGACCAGCCGGCGCCTATCAGCACGAGGACGAGCGTGAGGAGTGAACCCATCTGAGCGGGCGCCGCCCCAGGCTCTCGCCTCAGGCGCGACTCGTGGCCCCTTTCCGCGCTGGTCAGCCCGAGCCGGCTGCCCTGCTCACTGCACCTGGACTGCGGCGGGATGGGTTCGGATCGCTCTGCCAGTCCCCGCGTCATCCCGATCCGCCAACGGGGGACGATCGGTGCTGCGCCGCCTGCGCGCAATCCGGCACGTTTGGCGTTATGGATCGAATCGCGACTTATGGATGGACCGCAGCCCGTCAAGGCACCGGTGGGCAACTGACGCGGAACCCCAACTCACTGATTACGTCACGTCGAGGCGGCCCGCGGCGTCATAATGGCGACGACCAGTGCGGCGTCCCGGCCCGGAGGCTGCGGTTCGCCACGAACCTCGAACGAGGGGCCGGTGAGCCTCATCGCAACCGAGGAGGGCAGGCATGCGACTCTTCCTCCGCTTCTTCGTCCCCTTCCACATCTTCGTCTTCCGGCGCACCGGGGGCCGCGTGATGGGCCGGTTCGGCCTGCCGGTGCTGCTGCTCACCACCACGGGGCGGCGGACGGGCATGCGGCGGACCGCGCCGCTGCTCTACCTCGAGGACCGCGGCACGGTGCTCATCATCGCCTCGAACAACGGGGGGCCGAGCAACCCCGACTGGTACCGCAACCTCCTCGCCCGCCCGATCGTCGAGGTCGAGACACGCGCGGGACGCCACACGATGCGCGCCGAGCCGCTGATCGGGGCGGAACGGCGGCGGCGCTTCGCGCGCATCACGGCCGCCGCGGACCGCTACGCGAAGTACCAGTCGCGGACCAGCCGGCCGATCCCCGTCGTCGCGCTGCGCGAGGTCTCCGGGTAGCCGCCCCCACCGCGAGCGATCGAGCCGTGCCGTCTCTCACGAGGAGCCTCCGTGTCGCCCTCGCCGCGCTCGCCGTCTGGGCGGTCGCGTGCGGCGGACCGAGCGAGGAGCCCTCGCTGGCCGAGGCCGCCGAGGCGCTCTGCGCGGCGAGCCGGAGCGTCGACTTCACCGAAGGGACGTGGACGAACGCCGAGGTGCGCGAGGCCCTCGCGAGCCTGCTCGACGAGCTCCGTGACATCGAGGTGCCCGAGGCGCTGCGGGACTACCGCTCGACGCAGATCGAGGCCGTCGAGGCGGTCGTCGAGGTGCTCAGGGATGCAGACGGCGACGCCGTCTTCGTCCCCTCGGCCGGCCCGTTCACGCTCGCGTACGGCGACGGCTTCGCGCGTGTGAGCGCGGTGCTGAGCGAGGAGGCGGCGGCAGCCCTCGAAGCTGCGGGGTGCGAGCTGGGCGCGTAGGCGGGCGGGCTACGTCATGCGCCGCAGCGTCGGCGAGAAGACGAGGAACGCCGCGATCATCACGACCAGCACGGCCCCGAGGCTCCCGAGCGCGGCGCGCACGCCGACCACCTCGGCGAACAGGCCGACGAAGAACGCCGCGCCGAGCATCAGGCTGATCTGCGTCATGAAGACCGCCATCACGCGGCCCCGGTACTCGTCCTCGACGTGGGTCTGCACCAGCACGGCGCTGAGCGCCTGCCGCCCCGCCGTGCCCACGCCGGCCGTCGCCATGAAGAGGCAGCCGAGCAGGTACGAGTCGGTGGCGACGAACGCCATCAGCGAGGCGCCGATCAGCGCGGCGGAGAGCAGCATCAGGACGCCTCGACGCTGCTCCGGCAGCGAGGCGACCACGAGCGCCCCCGCGAGCGCGCCCGCGCCGCTGACGCCGACGATGAGGCCGAGCGCGTCGGCGCCGCCGCCGTACACCTCGGCGACGTAGCCGGGGAGCATGACCATAAACGGCATGCCGAGCATCGCCGTGAGGAAGTTCACGGTGAGCAGCTGGAAGATGTTGCGGTCGCGCCAGATGTAGCGCCCGCCCTCTCCGAGGTCGGCGAATCCCGCCCGGATGGCCGCGCCGACGCCGCCCTCGGCGGACCCTCGGCGCATCGGCGGACCGGCCGGGCCGCCCGGCGCACCCGGCCCCATGCCGTTCGCCGGCCCCGCGCCGTTCGGCGGCGCGTTCTGCGCCATGCCGGCGTGCGAGATCAGCGCGACGAGGCGCTGGGGCCGCAGCGCCGAGGCCGCCGAGACGGGGACGAGCAGCACGACGGCGAGGGCGTACGTGCCCGCCATCAGGAAGTAGACCGACGCGGCGCCGATCAGCGCGATCAGGAGGCCGCCGGCGGCTGGCGCCAGCAGCCGCACGAAGTTCATGCCGGCCGCGTTGAGCGAGATCGCGTTCATCATGCCCTGGCGGCCGATCACCTCGGGCACCATCGCCTGCGAGGCGGGCAGCATCATCGCCTGCACCACGCCCTGCACGATCGAGGTGATGAAGAGGTGCTCGTAGCGCAGCTGCCCGGACAGCACGAGCAGCCCGATCCCGATGGCGAGCACCCCCGAGATCGTCTGCGACACCTGCATGATGCGCTTCTTCGAGACCCGGTCCGCCAGCACCCCGCCGAACACGGAGAGCGTGAACATTGGCGTGGCGCTGGCGATGCCCATTGCCCCCAGGGCCGAGAAGGAGCTCGTGAGCTCGAACGCGAGGAAGCCGCGCACGAGGATCTGCATGTTGAGCGACGCCATCGCGGCGAGCGAGGCGAGGAAGAACCAGCGGAACCCGCGGTGCTTGAGCGACTCGAAGGTGCGGATCGAGAAGCCGCGCGGCCGCTGTGGTCCTCCCGGGCCACCGGGGGCACCCGGTCCGCCGCGCGGCGGACCGCCGGCCATCGCACGCGGCGGCGCGCCGTTCGCGAGTGGCGCGGCGCCGTTGCCCGGCGGCGATTTGCCGGTACGGGTCGGATCGGCGGGTGGTGCGAGCTGGCTCAGAAGCGCCCCCGTTGCGGGCGGGCCGCTACTACTTGCGGACCTCGTTGTACGCGCCGCACGAGGGGCAGCGGAGGACCAGGTTCCGGACCTCCCACTGCCAGACCTGCTCGGCGAGCACGACGTCACAGGCGCCGCAGCGGTACTCGGTGTCGCCGTCGCGGCGCAGCAGCGGCAGCTCGTCGCGGTCGAGGATGATGCGGGGCTTCCCGCCCTCGGGCAGTTCGACTACGACCAGCTGCTCGCTCGCCACGCGTTCGGCTCCTTCTCGTCGTAGCTTGAAAGTGTACGCCACGCGTGACGCAGCCCGCGTCCGCAGGCGACGCCGAAGCGCCATCCGCGGCCCGCGGGGCCGCACGACGGGCGTAGGCCGTGGTCCGGCTACGCGTCGTCGCGCTGGTCGCGCAGGAAGCCTTCGAGGTCGCTGAGCAGGTCCTCGGCGGAGGGCAGCGCGGCGCCGCCCTCGTCGGGAGGCGCGGGCCGGCGGCTCTCGTTCTCGTCGTACTGCTCCTCGAGGTTCTTGATGTAGTCCGCCGCCTCGCTCGACTCGGCGAGCGCCCGGCGCACCTCCTCCTCGAAGTCGGCGGCCTGCGCCTCGACCGATGCGAGCGAGGTCTGCGTCCCGAAGCCGCGGTCGAGGATCTCGACCAGCGCGGTGATGGCGCCGGGGTTGGGCCCCGTCGTGAGGTAGTGCGGCGCCTGCGCCCACAGGCTCGCGTTGCGCCAGCCGCGCGAGCGGTGCGAGAGGTTGAGCACGCCGACGATCCCCGTCGGCCCTTCGTAGCGTGACTCGGGCACCTCGAGCCCGAACTGCTGCTCGAAGTCGTCGTGTGAGGCGGAGAGCGTGACTGGCAGCGGGCGCGTGTGCGGGGTGGCGGCGGCCTGCGCCGCGATGGTGATGCTGGTGGTGACGCCCGTCGCCTCCATCACCTCGGCGATGATCTCCGTGAACGTGCGCCAGCGCAGGTGCGGCTCGGCGCTGGACAGCAACACGAAGTCGCGGTCGGAGCCCTCGGGCGAGGCGACGCGGAAGCGCGGGATCGGCCAGTCGATGCGGCGCTGGTCGCCGTCGACGCGCACGGTCGGGCGCTGCACGGTGAAGTCGAAGAACGGCTCGGGCTCGATCTCGGCCAGGTCGCGCGCCCCCCACGCCTCGGCGAGGTGGTCGATGGTGGCCATCGCCGCGCCGCCGTGGTCGTTCAGGCCGGAGAAGGCGGCGATGAGCACCGGGTTACGCAGTGGGCGCATCTCGTCGAGCGTGCGCAGGGCCTCATGCATCCTGGTTTCCCCCTTCTCCCGGCGCGGCGCGCTCCGCAGCCTCGCGGCGCGCCATCTCCGCAGGTGACGTGCTCTGCAGCTCCAGCTCCGGCAGCACGATAGCCGCGATGAGCGAGCATGCCACGATCACCCCGCCGACGACGAACACGAGGCTGATCGCGTCCGCCAGCGACACCCGCGCCGCGGCGAGTACGACCTCGAACGCCGGGTCGGCGGCCGTCGCGCTCGCCTCGTAGCGTTGCTGGAGCCCGGCCACCACCGACTCGTTGAGCAGCGCGCTCGGGTCGTCCAGCACGGCGGGCAGGCCCGAGGCGGCATCGTCGAGGCCTTCGCGGAACCGCCCGACCATGATGCCGGTGAGTATCGCGACCCCGAGCGTACCGCCGATCTGGCGAAAGAACTGCACGCTGGCCGTCGCCACGCCGACGACGCTGAACGGCACGGCGTTCTGGACCACCACCTGGAGCAGCGGCAGCGTGACGCCGAGGCCGAGCGTCATCACGATCATCCGCGCGATCGCCTCGGCGCGGCTCGTCTGCTCATCGACGGTCGCGAACGAGAACATGCCGGCCGCCAGCAAGACGACGCCGACGATGAGCAGGATCTTGTAGCGGCCGGTGCGGCTCATCATCTGCCCGGCGAAGGCGGCCGAGATCGGGACCGCGATCATCATTGGCGTCATGAGCGTGCCGGAGAGCCGCGCCGAGGCGCCCGTGACGCCCTGCAGGTAGAGCGGGATCAGCGTCAGCGCGCCGAACATGCCCGCACCCGTGAAGAGGAGCAGCACGACCGAGACGGCGAACACCTTGTTGCGGAACAGGAACAGCGGCACGAGCGGCTCCGCCACACGCGCCTCGACGGCCACGAATGCCGCGAGCGCGACCAGCGAGACGGCGATCAGGCCCGCCGTCTCGACCGAGACCCACTCGTAGCGGTCGCCGCCCCACACCATCGCGAGCAGGAACGGCACGACCGCCGCGGCGAGCAGCGCCGCGCCGACGAAGTCGATGCGCGCCTCGCCCTCGCGGGGCGGCCGCGTCCATGGCATGAGGAACAGGATCGCGACGAACGCGACGGCGCCCACGGGCAGGTTGAGGAAGAAGATCCACCGCCACGTCGAGACGTCCGTGATCCAGCCGCCCATCGTCGGCCCGATCACCGAGGCGATCCCGAACACCCCGGCGACGGCCCCCTGCACCCGCCCGCGCTCAAGCGGCGAGTAGAGGTCGGCGATGACCGCCATCGTCGTTGCGAAGATCAGCCCCGCGCCGATGCCCTGCAGGGCGCGCGCGCCGATCAGCGCCTCCATCGAAGGCGCGGCGCCCGCCGCCATCGACGCCACGACGAAGACCACGACCGCCACCAGGAACAGCGGCTTGCGGCCGAAGAGGTCGCCCGTCTTGCCGGCCAGCGGCAGCGTGACCGTCGAGGTCAGCAGGTACGCCGTGAACACCCACGCCAGCAGGTCGATGCCGCCGAGGTCGCCGACGATGCTCGGCACGGCGGTCGCGACGATGGTGGCGTCGAGCGCCCCGACGAAGAGCGCGAGGATGGCGCCCACGACGATCAGACGGCGGGCGCGCGCGTCGACCTCGAGGGGTGCGGCGGAGGAGGATGCGGGTCGGCTGGTCAACGGTGAAACCCCACGCTGCCGGCCATCATACGTCACCCTCGCCGCGGCTCCGTCGCAGCCGCACCCAGAGCAGCCAGCCCACGCCGACCGCCACAAGGCCCGCCGTCAGGGCGAGCACGACGACGTCGAACTGCTCCTCGAGGAACGCACGCACGCGGTCACCCCACAGGAAGATCGCGACGCCGAACGCGCCGAAGCGCAGTCCCCGCCCCACCAGCGACGCGACGACGAACTGCAGGCGCGGCAGGCCGAGCACGCCCGCCGTGATGGTGAAGACCTTGTACGGGATGGGGGTGAGTCCGGCGACGACGACCGCCCAGAAGCCGTAGCGCGCGAACATCGCCTCGACGCGCTCGACGCTGCCACCGCCGAAGCGCTGCAGCACGGGCCGCCCGAGCCGCACGCCCAGCCAGTGCCCGACGAGCCCCCCGGCCGTCGATGCCACCGTCGTGAGGCCGGCGAGCAGCAGCGCGGCGTCCGGGTTGCGGAGCGCGAGGGCGATCAGCAGCGGGTCGGGCGGGACCGGGAAGAAAACCGCCTCGGCGGCCGTGATCAGCGCGAGCGCGATCGGCCCGGCCGGGCTGTCCGCCCATGCGACAAGCCATTCGCGAAGGTCGTGCAGCACGATGGTGGCAGCGTGCGCCCTCGGACGGCCCCGGACAAGGCCCGCTCACGATCGGGACGGCGGGCCGACGCCCCGCAGCGGGCGGTCGAGGCAATGCAAACGGCCGCCTCGCGGCGGCCGTCCGGTTGAGTGCCGTATGGCGGGGCCTAGTGGCCACCCCCGGCGCCGCAGCCGCAGGCGCCGCCTTCGGCGGGCTGTGCGTTCGGGGCGTCGATGGTGAAGCCCTTCCGCATCAGGTCGTCCTCGGTGTAGTCGATCGAGGCGCCCTCAAGGGTCGGCGCGGTGACCGGGTCGACGATGATGCGCACGCCGTGGACATCGAGGACGTTGTCCTCCGCCGTCGGCGCGTCGATGCCCATCGCGAACGAGGGGCCGCTGCAGCCGCAGCCGCCGCCCCGCGAGAAGATGCGCAGGCCCTGCGTGTCGTCTTCGCGCTGCTGGTTGATGATCAGCCCCAGGTGCTGCGCCGCATCCTCGCTGACGGTCATCGTGAGTGCCATCGAAACCTCCGTGGTCCTCGCCGTTGCGCGGTCGGCGCGCGACGGCCCGCTGAGGGTGGTTGCTCAGTGCGCCTCAAGCATGCCCGCCCGGAGCGACCGCCGCAAGTGCCATCTGTGCTCCGTCGCCCGGGCCGTCCGCGTCCTCCGCGCAGTGCTCGCGGATCAGCGCCAGCAGCTCATCCCCGAACGCCTCCACGCGCGCGTCGCCCAGGCCCCACACACCGAGGAGCGACTCGCGGCTGTCCGGCCGCCGCGCGGCGAGCTCGCGCGCGCTGCGGTCGGTGAAGAACGTGTACGCGGGCACCCCCTCGCTGCGCGCCCGGTCCCGGCGCCACTCGCGCAGCCGCTCGTACAGCGGGTCGTCGAACGCAACCTCGGGGCCCGTCTCGTCGGCCTCCGCGCGGCGGCGGCGCGCGGCGGTCTTCGGCTCGGGCCGAGGGGGCGGCGCGGGCGCGCCGGGGTGCTCTGCCTCCCACGCGCGGACCAGCGCGAGCAGCTCCGCGCCGAACCAGCGCACGCGGGTCTCGCCCATGCCCCACGTCGCGAGGAGCGCCGCATCGTCGCGCGGCCGGTACGTCGCGATCTCACGCGCCGTACGCTCCTCGAACACCGTGTAGGGCGGGCGGCCCGTGTCGCGGGCGATGCGCTCGCGGAGTTCGAGGATCGCGTCGAACAGCTCGCCGGGGTACGCGGGCGCCTCGCGGTGCGTGGTCTGCGCGCAGTTGTCGCACGCCCCGCAGTCGGCCCCCTGGGGCTCCTCGCCGAAGTAGCGCAGCACCAGCGCGCGCCGGCACCCGGTGGTCTCGGCGTACTCGACCATCTGGCTCAGCCGCGACTCGGCGTGGCGGCGGCGCTCCTCGATCGGGCGCGTGTCGATCGGCGCGTGCGGGTCGAGGCTCGTGAGCCGCAACGCGTCGGGCTCGACGAGCCCGGAAGCGCGCAGCGCCGTGAGCGTCACGGGCCAGCCCTCGCCGCCGCCCGCGTCGGCAGCATCGGCCGGGGGCAGCGGGCGGTCGGGTGCGAAGCGCTGGAGCTCGACGAGGCGCTGCCACGCGCGACGCACCTGCTCGTCGTCGGGGTGCGCCTGGGCGATGAAGCGGCGCTGCAGGCCCACGTCGCGGCGGGCGTAGAGCAGCGTGCACTCCGCCGGCTCGCCGTCGCGGCCCGCGCGTCCGGCCTCCTGGTAGTAGGACTCGAGGCGCCCCGGCATGCCGAGGTGCACGACGAAGCGGACGTCGGGCTTGTCGATCCCCAGCCCGAACGCGTTGGTGGCGACGATGACGGGCGTCTCTCCCGTCGTGAAGCGTCGCTGCGCCGACGCCCGGACCGGCGCGGGCATCCCCGCGTGGTAGGGCTCGGCGCGCACACCCGCGGCCTGCAACGCCGCTGCCGTCTCCTCGACGTTGCGGCGCGTACGCGCGTAGACGATGCCCGACTGCGTTCCCTCGGACGCGGGGATACCCCGCTGGTCTCTCTTCCCGTGCGCGTGGCGCACGAGCCAGTCGAGGCGGTCCCCGGCTGCGTCCATCTGCTGCGCGGCGAAGCGCAGGTTGGGCCTGTCGAAGCTCGTGACCACCTCGCTCGCTCCCGCGGTGCCGAGCCGTACGAGGATGTCGCGGCGCACGGTGGCGTCGGCGGTCGCGGTCAGCGCGAGCGTGCGCGGCTCGCCGAGCTGCGCGCGCGCCACGCCGAGCGCGAGGTAGTCCGGGCGGAAGTCATGCCCCCATTCGGAGATGCAATGCGCCTCGTCGACGACGAGGAGCCGTACGCCTGCGCGCTCCAGGCCTGCGACAGACCGGCGGTTCGCGAGGCGCTCCGGCGCGACGTAGAGCAGCGCGGTGCGCCCTTCCGTGAAGTCGACGAAGCGGCGCTGCTGCTCGCGCGACGAGAGCGTCGAGTTGATGTAGTCGGCGGCGACGCCGGCCGCCTGCAGCGCCTCCACCTGGTCCTGCATGAGCGCGATCAGCGGCGAGACGACGAGCGCGCGGCCCACCTCGAGCGCGGGCAACACGTAGCACAGGCTCTTGCCGCCGCCCGTGGGCATGACCCCGAGCACGTCTCCGTCCGCGAGGTGTTCGAGCACCTCGGCCTGCCCGGGGCGGAAGTCCGGGTACCCGAAGCGCTCCAGCAGCAGCTCGCGGTACCGCTCGACGCCCCGCGGCAGCTCGGTGGCCGGTGCGGGCGGCGAGGCGCCCGCGCCGTTCCACCCGAGCGCGGCCTGGCGAGGTTGTGGGTCACGGACCGCAGGCGCGGGGCGTGCCTCGAACGTCTCGCCCGCGGGCGGCGCGTCAAGGTCGAGGAGCGGCGGAGGCTCATCGGCGAAGGCGCCGCAACCGGGACAGTTGGGCGCGCCGGTGGGCCAGTCGGCGTTGCACTGGGAGCACTGCACGGCGGCATGGTAGCCGAACGAACGCTCGTTCGTCTATCTGCGCGTGCGGATGCGCGAAAATCCGTGCTAGCGGATGACCTCGATCGCCCTGCTCGGCCTAGCGTTGCGAGCAGGCAGTAGCGCCGAGGATGCGAGCACGGAGCTACTCGCGCGCCGCTTCGGCGCGACGCTCTGCGATCAGCTCATCGGCCAGGGAGCGATCCGGCGAGACGTAGCGGGCAACGATCTCGCGGGCGCGCCGAATTCCCTCGAGCTGCGACATGATCCGCAACTCACCCTCATGGAGTTGCACCATCACCGAGTCGCCCGGCTTGAGCCCGAGTTCTCGACGGTACTCCGCGGGGATGTAGACCCGCCCGCTCTTGTCGACCTTAGTCCATGCCACGAGAGTCATTCCATATCACGATACGGATATTGTGCCCCGCACTACTTACAATACCGCGCTCGAAGCGTGTCTACGGCCCGCCCGGCTTCACACCCGACAGCTCGCTCGCACGCTCGACCAGCGCCGGGATGTCCGCGATCTCACCCTCGATGCTGATGTGCTCGCCGTCGCGATCGACGAGCTTCCAGCGCACGTTCCCGAACGTCTCGACGCGTTCGATGCTCTCGAGGTCGCTCCAGCGCACCTCGCGGCGCACCTCGCCGCGGTGCAACGCGAGCGCCCCCGTCTCGGTCAGCACGATCGCCGTCGCCGTGCCGCGCCACGTGAACCACACCACCGGGAGCTGCAGCAACAGCACCACGCCGAGGAAGATGCCGAACCCGGTCGCCTCGGCCCACCCGAACAGCAGGCCGGGGACGGTGAACGCGAGGAAGCCGATCAGCGGCAGCATGAACGAGGCGTGGTTCCACCAGTGCGACTCGTTGCCGTGCGCCTGGACCACGTCGCGGCGCGCGGCCACCGTGGCCGCATCGTCGCGGCGCAGCTCCTCGACACCCGGTACCTGCCGATGCGCGGTCTCGTCCAGCATCGTCCGAGGGTATCGCCGCGCCCGGCGTGGGAGCGAGCGGCACGCGGGACACATCGGTGCAAGTGCGAACGCGTGCGGCCGTCCGATAGAGTCTCCACGCGCGTTATCGCGCGCTACGGAGGTCGGCCGTGTCGATAAACCCTCGATCACTCATGCCGCTGCACCTGCTCGCCGCGCTGGTCGCGGCCGCGAGCGTGCTCGCCGCCGCGTGCGGTGACGACGAGGAGGCGGAGCAGCTCCGCATCGGCGTCCTCGTCGACTTCTCCGGCCCGATCGCCGAGTTCGCCGAGCCGACGATGCGAGCCATGGAGCTCGCCGTGCTGCACGTCAACGAAGCAGGCGGCGTCAACGGTCAGGACGTCGTCCTGGTCACCGGCGACACGCGCGTCGACCCGACACAGGGCGTCGAGGAGGCCCGTCGCCTGATCGACGTCGAGGGGGTGCACGCGATCGTCGGGCCGCTCTCCAGCACCGTCACCCTCGCCGTCGTATCGAGCGTTGCCCGGGAGGCACGCATCCCCGTGATCTCCCCGTCGGCGACCTCGCCCGCCCTCTCGACCGCCAACGACGACGGCTACCTGTTCCGCACGACGATCTCGGACGCCGCGCAGGGCGCGGTGCTCGCCCAGCTCGCCGCCGACGAGGGCCTGACGAGCGTCGGCGTGCTCTTTCGCGACGACGCCTACGGGCAGGGGCTCGCCGAGGCGTTCGCCGAGGCGTTCGGCGGCGACGTCGCGGCCGTGGCGTACGCCGCGAAGGGCCAGCCGTCGTACCTCGCCGAGTTGCAGCAGGCGGCGGCGGACGGGGCGGAGGTCCTCGTCGCCATCGCGTTCCCGGAGGAGGCGCAGGTATTCCTGCGCGAGGCCATCGAGCAGGAGATCTTCACGCGCTTCCTCTTCGTCGACGGCACCCGCAGCGAGGGACTCATCGAGGCGATCGGCGCCGAACACCTCAACGGCTCGAAGGGCACGGCGCCGGGGAGCGGGCCGGCGACCCCGGCCAGCGAGGAGTGGGACGCGGCCTACCTGGCCGAATACGGCGAGCTGCCGACGGTGGCGTTCCTGCGCGAGTCGTACGACGCCGTGATCGCCGTCGCGCTGGCCGCGCAGGCCGCCGACTCGATGGACGGCGCCGCCATCCGCGACCAGCTCACGCGCATCGCCACGCCCGGCGGCGCGACGTTCCTCCCCGGCCCTGACGGCGTCCGCGGCGCCCTCGAGGCGGCCGCCCGGGGCGACGACATCAACTACGAGGGCGCGGCCACGAACGTCGACTGGGACGACGCCGGCGACGTGACGTCCGGCTACATCGAGATCTGGGAGTACCGCGACGGTGCGATCGCGACGCTGCGCGACGTGCCGTTCAGCGTCGAGTGAGTGGGCGCGATGGCGCCGCTCGGCCGGTATCGCGGGGGGACGCGGCACTTGATTCTTCGGTGCGGTGAGCCCCAGTCTTATTGAGAGCACGCAACACGCGTTGTGAGTACCGAGGAGGACACGATGAGTGGATTCCGACCGTGGCGATCCCTCGCCATGCTGGTCGCGCTGGTGGCGGCACTGAGCCTGGTCCTCGCGGCCTGTACCGACGACGACGATGACGACGCGGAGGCGCCGGCCGCGACCCCCACGACGGCGCCGGCGACGGCTTCGCCGACGCCTCCACCCGCCGCGGCGACCGCCACCCCGGAGCCGACGGAGACCCCGACGCCTGAGCCCACCGAGGAGCCGGAGCCCGCGGGCGAGCAGCTCAAGATCGGGTTCCTCGCCGACTTCTCCGGCCCCCTCGCCGAGTTTGGGCCGGTCATCCAGACGGGCGTGGACCTCGCCATCAAGCACATCAACGCCGTCGGCGGCGTCAACGGCCAGGACGTGATCGTCGTCACCGGCGACACGCGGGTCGACCCGACACAGGCCGTCGAGGAGGCGCGACGCCTCATCGAGGTGGAAGGCGTCCACGCAATCGTCGGTCCGCTCTCGAGCACCGCGACGCTCGCCGTCGCGGAGAGCGTGGCGGGCGCCGCGGGCATCCCGGTGATCTCGCCGTCGGCGACCTCGCCCGCGCTGTCCGTCGCCGACGACGACCGGTTCCTGTTAAGCAGCACCCCGTCGGACGCCGCGCAGGGCGTGGTACGCCGCGGCCAGCCCGCCCACCAGGGC
>VXMU01000101.1 GCA_009840945.1 Chloroflexota bacterium
CCCCCTCACCCTCACCCTCTCCCCCCACAGGGGGGCGAGGGGATCAGAATCGGGTGGCGAGCCTCGCCGAACAGCAGAGAGCCCCCGCAATCGCGAGGGCTCCCGTGCGTGTGTGGGTCGTACGAGGGGGGCGCTACGCCTCGGCCGCGGCGAGCTCCTCGAGTTGCTTGAGGACCTGGTCCTGCACGTGCGCGGGGACCTCCGCGTAGCGGTCCACCTCCACGGTGAACGTGCCGCGGCCGTTGGTCATCGCGCGCAGGTCCGGGCCGTAACGCTGGATCTCGGCGAGCGGGGCCTCGGCCTGCACGATGCTCACGTCGCCCACGGGCTCGACGCCGTGGACCTGCCCGCGGCGGCTGTTGAGGTCGCCCATCACGTCGCCCACGCGGTCGCCCGGCACGCGGATCGTGAGCTTCACGATCGGCTCGAGCAGGATCGGGCGGGCGTCCAGGAAGCCCTGCTTCAGCGCCTGCGACGCCGCCAGCTTGAACGCCATCTCCGAGGAGTCGACCGAGTGGGACGAGCCGTCGAGGAGCGTCACGCGCATGTCGACGATCGGCGAGTGGGCGAGCGGGCCGTCCGGGAGCTGCTCGACCAACCCCTTCTCGACCGCGGGGATGAACTGCTTCGGGACGTTTCCGCCCACCACCTTCTGCTCGAAGCTGAAGCCGGCGCCGCGCTCCATCGGCTCGATCTCGATGACGACGTGGCCGTACTGGCCGTGGCCGCCGGTCTGCTTGCGGTGGCGGTACTCGGCGTTCGCCTTCGTCGTTACCGTCTCGCGGTAGGGCACGAGGGGGATCGTCACGTCGACCTCGACGCCGTAGTTCTCGTTCAGCCGGGACGCGGCGATGTTCGCCTGCGCGTCGCCGATCGTGGACATGATGGTCTCGCCGGTGTCCTGCGTGCGCATCACCTGGATCGTCGGGTCCTGCTCGACCAGGCGCTGCAGGGCCGAGGAGAGCTTGTCGACGTCGGCCTTCGTGCGCGGGTGCAGCGCGGACCGGAACGTCGCCTCCGGGAACGGCATCGAGGCCACCTCGACCGTCGAGTCCGCCGAGGCCACGAAGGTGTCGCCGGTCATCGTCTCGGTGAGCTTGGCGGCGACGCCGATGTCGCCCGCGACGAGCTCGGGGACCTCGATCTGGTCCTTGCCCTGCTGGAGGTAGAGGTGACCGAGCCGCTCGGTGGTGCGGCGCTGGACATTGTGGGGGTTCGAGGTTGGCGTGAGCGTACCGCGCAGCACCTTCATGAACGTCAGCCGCCCTACGAACGGGTCGGCCGTCGTCTTGAAGACGTGCGCGACCACGTCGCCGTCGCCGGTGACGACCGAGCCCTCGGCCAGGTCGTGCTCGCGGCCGAGCGGCGAGGGCAGCAGGCGCACGATTTCGTTCATGAGCGGGCGCAGCCCCGCGCCGGTCACGCTGCACACGGCCAGCACGGGCACGACGTCGCCCGACGCGACGGCGGCGGCGAGCGCCTCGGCGACGCGGTCGCCGGGCAGCTCCTCGCCCTCCAGGTACAGCTCGAGCAGCTCGTCGTCGGTCTCGGCGATCGACTCGATGAGCTGCTCGCGGGCCGCCTCGATGGCGTCGGCGAGGTCGGCGGGCGCGTCGCCAGGGGTGCCGTCGGCGCCGATGCGGGCCTGCCCGCTGACGAGGTCGACGACGCCCTCGAAGGACTCGCCCGAGCCGATGGGGATGGTGAGGGGGACGACGCCCATGCCGAAGCGGTCACGCAGCGAGCCGAGCACGCGGTCGAAGTCGGCGAACTCGCGGTCCATGCGGGTGATGGCGACGAAGCGGGGGAGCGAGTTGGCGTCGGCCATCTCCCAGGCGACCTCGGTGCCGCCCTCGATGCCGGCGGCGGCGTCGACGGTGATGACGGCGGCGTCGGCGGCGGCGGCGCCGGAGACGACCTCGCCGACGAAGTCGACGTAGCCGGGCGTGTCGATGGCGTTGATGCGGTGCCCGTTCCACTCGACGGGGAGCATGGAGAGGGAGATCGAGTAGGTGCGGCGGCGTTCTTCCTCGTCGAAGTCGGCGACGGTGTTGCCGTCCTCGACGCGACCGAGGCGGTTGATGGCGCCGGAGGCGAAGAGCATGGCTTCGCCGAGGATCGTCTTGCCCGACCCGCTGTGTCCCATGAGCACGACGTTGCGGAGTTGGTCGGACGTGTAGGCGTTCATCGTTGCAAGCACCCCCGTGATCGCTTGGTACGGGGGATGGTACCGCGCGAGGGGCGCGCCGTACTAGGCGCGCCCCCGCGAGGGTGTGGACCGGCTATGCGCCGACGCGAATCCTCCGCCGGACGGCGACGGACAGCCCGCCGACAGCCAGCGCGGCGATGACGACCGCGACGTATCCGAGCATCGGGGCGTCGCTGTTGCCGGCGAGTCCGGCGTTACCGGTCTTCGCCATGCCCGGAGCCGCTGCACACGGCGCGACGCCGAGGTAGTCGGGCAACGTGACGCCGAACCCCTGGAGCAGCTCGATGGCGGCTTGCGCGCCGTAGGTCTGTCCGAGGACCTCCACATCGATCAGGCGTCCGCCCTCGCCGATGTTGATGGTGGCCTCGTAGCTGCGGCCGCCTGCGCTGATGGTCTCGGTGTAGCTGCCCGGCTCCAGCGCCGTGCAGAGCTCGACGGGTGCGGCGCTCTCGGTCGCGGCGGCGTCCCCGTCGGCTGCCGCGCCGTCCGGGCTCCACGGGCAGTCGACGACTTCGACGCCCTCGGGCAGGGGGTAGGCTTCGGGGCCGGTGAAGAGGCCGAGGAACGCGCCGGCGCCGATCGGCTGGCCGCCGGGCTCGAAGAACTCGGTGATCATTCCGCCCTCGCCGACCTCGACGCGGAAGACGATGGTGCCCGCGCGCTCCCGCGAGGCCGCCTCGAACCGGTGCTCGCCGGGGGGCAGGTTGACGCAGATGGCGGGGCCCTGCGCCGAGACGGTCGGGGCAGCGGCCGAGTGGATGGCGAGGAACGCCGCGATCACAGCGGCGGCAACGACGATTCGGGTCATGGCACTCTTCATTCACGGTCGCGAGCAGACGGGTTGGGTTGCGTCCGGACGAGGGTAGCGAGCAAGCCGCTCACCCCACAGGTCGCAAATCTGGCACCTGGCGTCAGGGAGCTTCCAAATCTGGCTCCGCAGCGCGCAAATCTAGCACTTCCAGTTGCAACGTCCCGCGCATCCCGTCCCGGCGGAACCGGTACACGATGTCCGCGAGGTCGCCGTCGGGCACCGCGTTCGAGGCGTTGCCGAAGGCGATGGCGCGCCACGTCACGCGACCCGCGCGCAACGTGAACTGGAGGTGCGAGGCGTCGGCGCCGACAGCGCGAGGGGCCTCGATGCGCACGCCGCGGGCGAGGAACGTCGGGACGGGGTTGCCCTGGCCGTACGGGCCGAGGCGGTGCAGCCAGCGCAGCAGCTCGCCGTTGACCGCGTGGAGCGGCAGCTCCGCCTCGATCTCCAGTGTCGGCGTGAGGTCGTCCGGGGTGAGGTGGTCGGCGGCGTCGGCGACCAGGCGCTCGCGGGCCTCGGGCAGGCGCGCGGCGTCGAGGCTGAATCCGGCGGCGGCGCGGTGACCGCCGAAGCGCTGGAACAGGTCGCCGTGGCGGCGCAGCAGCGCTGTGATGTCGAACCTCGGGATCGACCGGCACGAGCCGTGCGCGACCAGCGTCGAGCCGCCATCGGCGCTGGGCTGGTCGTGCAGCTCCATCGCGATGGCGGGTCGGTGGAAGCGCTCGACGAGCCGCGCGGCGACGAGCCCGACGATGCCGCGCGAGATCGACTCGTTGGCGAGCATCACGAGCGGGGCCTCCCGCTCCGCGGGCGTGAGCACCTCGTCGGCGAGCTCGAGGGCGTCGAGGGTGTCCTGGCGGCGCTGACGGTTGAGGGCGTCCAGGCGTCCTGCGAGCGCGGCGGCCTCCGCCTCGGAGTCCGCGAGCAGGAGCTGGAGCGCGATGTTGGCGTGGTCCATGCGGCCGGCGGCGTTGATGCGCGGGCCGAGCTGCCAGCCGCACAGCTCCGGGTCGGCGTCGGCGAGGTCGACCTTCGCCGCCGCTGCGAGCGCGCGCAGCCCGGGCCGCTGCGAGCGCGCGAGTGCGTCGAGGCCGATGCGCACGAGGTCACGGTTCTCGCCGACCAGCGGCGCGAGGTCGCACACGGTGCCCAGCGCCACGAGCGCACGGTGCTCCGCGGGGTCGTACGTGCGCCCTCGGCGCTCGTAGAGGTCGTGGGCGACCTTGTGCGCGACGCCGCAGGCGGCCGGCTCCGAGCCGTACTGCGAGTCGGTGAGCTTGGGGTTCACCAGCGCGAGGGCGTCCGGGAGCGCGTCGGGCACGGTGTGATGGTCGATGACGATCACGTCCATGCCCAGCTCGTTGGCCAGCTCCACTTCCGCGACGGCCGAGGTGCCGCAGTCGGCCGTCACGAACACACTCGCGCCCTGCGTGTGGAGCCGCCGGACTGCCTCGGGATTGGGGCCGTAGCCCTCGGAGAAGCGGTCGGGGATGTACGGCAGTGCGCGTGCGCCGAGGTCGTCCAGGGCCTCGGTGAGGATCGTGGTCGCCGTGAGCCCGTCCACGTCGAAGTCGCCGAAGACGGCGACCGTCTCGCCCTCGGCGCAGGCGCGCTCCAGCCGGTCGACGGCGACGCCGAGGTTCGGCATGAGCGCGGGGTCGGTCAGCTCGCCGGGTTTGCCGAGGTGGTGCGACGCCTCGGCGATGTTGCGCACGCCGCGGCGCGCGAGCAGCAGCGAGATCAGCGGCGGCCACTCCGCCCCGCTGAATACGTCGAGGCTCGGTGTGGCTGGGACCCGCCAGCGGCGCCCGCCCGAGCCGTTGAGGACGCGATCCGGCGGGCTCGCGCCGTGGTCGGCGAGGGCAGTGGTGGATCCGCTGACGGGGGGAGCAGCGCCGGGGTCCTGCGGGTTCAACCCGCTGTGGAGGGGTTTCGCGCTACTCGTGGTACCTCCGGAAGACCAGGCAGGAGTTGTGGCCGCCGAAGCCGAGCGAGTTCGACATCGCGTACTCGATGTCCACGTCGCGTGCGCCCTCGGGTGTGTAGTCGAGGTCGCAGTCGGGGTCGGGGATCTCGATGTTGCGGGTCATGTGGATGCGCTGGTCGCGCAGCGACATGATCGTCGCCGCTGACTCGATCGCGCCCGCCGCGCCCAGGGTGTGACCGAGCATGGACTTGCTCGAGCTGATCGGGATGGTCAGCGCGGACTCGCCGAAGACGCTCTTGATCGACATCGTCTCGAACTTGTCGTTGAGCGGGGTGCTGGTGCCGTGCGCGTTGATGTAGCCCACCTCGGCGGCCTCGACGCCGCCCTTGCGCAGCGCGATGTTCATCGCGCGCGCGGCGCCCTCGCCGTTCTCGGAGGGCTGGGTGACGTGGAACGCGTCGGCCGAGGCGCCGTAGGAGACGGCCTCGCAGATGATGTCCGCCCCGCGCGCCAGCGCGAAGTCGAGGTCCTCGAGGATGAGCGTTGCGGCGCCCTCGGCCAGCACGAAGCCGTCACGGTCGAGGTCGAAGGGGCGCGAGGCGTGCTCGGGGTCGTCGTTGCGCTTGGTGGAGAGGGCGCGCGAGGCGTGGAAGGCGGCGAGGCCCATGCGGGTCACGCAGGCGTCGGAACCGCCCGTGATCATCGCCTTCGCGTCGCCGCGCCGGATCGTCTCGAGCGCGGTGCCGATGGCGTCCGCGCCGGAGGCGCACGCGGAGACGGTGTTGTAGTTGGGGCCGCGCGCCCCGAACTGGATCGAGACCTGGCCGGCCGCCATGTCGGGGATGAACGCGGGCACCAGGAACGGCGAGATGCGTCCCGGGCCCTTCTCGAACAGCACCTGGAACTGGTCCTCCAGCCAGGTCAGCCCGCCCATGCCCGAGCCGATCATCGCGCCGATCTCGTCGGCCGCCGAGGAGATGTCGAGGTTCGACTGGTCGAGCGCGTCACGCGTCGCGGCGATCGAGAGCTGGACGAAGCGGTCCATGCGCCGCGCTTCCTTGCGGTCGATGAAGTCGAGCGGGTCGAAGCCGGTGACCTCGCCGGCGATGCGCGCCTCGAGGTCCGACGTCTCGCACAGCGTGACCGGGCCGATGCCGTTCTCGCCCGCGAGGAGCGCGTCCCAGGACGCTTCCCGGCCGACGCCGAGTGCGGTCATCATGCCGACGCCCGTCACGACGATGCGTCGTTGCGTGCTGCCCTCGCTCATGCTCCGCCCTCCCACCGTCCGAATATCAGAGCCGAATTATGCCCGCCGAGCCCGACCGATGTGCTCATCGCGTGGCGCACCTCCATCGGGCGCGCCTCGTTCGGCACGTAGTCGAGGTCGCAGTCGGGGTCCGGCGTGCGGTAGTTGATCGTCGGCGGCGCCACCTGCCGGTCGCAGGTCAGCACCGCCACGGCCGCCTCGATAGCCCCGGCCGCGCCCATCATGTGGCCGATCATCGACTTCGTCGAGGAGACGGCCACGTGGTCGGCGTGGCCGCCGAAGACCTCGCGGATCGCGTGCGTCTCGACCCGGTCGTTCATCGGCGTGCTCGTGCCGTGCGCGTTGATGTAGTCGACGGTGTCGAGGTCGATGCCGCTGCTGTCGAGGGCCTGCCGCATCGCGTGCGTGACGCCCCGGCCGTCGTCGGCGGAGGCGACCATGTCGAAGGCGTCGCTCGCCGTGGCCGCGCCCTTCCACTCGGCGTAGATGTGCGCGTCGCGCGCGAGCGCGTGGTCAAGCTCCTCGAGGATCAGCACGGTGGCGCCCTCGGAGATGACGAAGCCGTTGCGGTCGGCGTCGAACGGGCGCGAGGCGAGCTTCGGGTCGTCGTGCTCGGCCAGGGCGCGCATGGCCTGGAACCCGGCGTAGTAGAGCGGACGCAGCGGCGCCTCGAAGCCGCCGGCGATGATGACCTCGGCCTCGCCGCGGCGGATCAGCTCGGCGGCCTCGCCCACCGCCGCACCGCCGGTGGCGCAGGCCGCGGTGACCGCCATGTTCGGCCCGCGCGCGCCGAGCGCGATGGCGACGAGGCCGGACGCGGTGTCGGGGAGCGAGTTGGTGATCATGAACGGGCTCACGCGGCGCGCGCCGCGCTCCTCCATCACCAGGTGGTTCTCGACGAGCATGTACGCCCCGCCGATGCCGGTGCCGAGCACGATCCCGACGCTCCCCGGCGCCTGCCGTTCGAGGTCGAGTTGCGCGTCCTCGACGGCCTGCCGGGACGCAGCCATCGCCAGCACCGACGAGCGGTCGATGCGGCGCAGCAGCTTGGCGTCGACGTAGTTGGTGGGCTCGAAGCCCTTCAGCTCGCCCGCGATGGGGCAGGGGAACGCGGAGGCGTCGAAGAAGGTGATCGGGGCGATGCCGGAGCGGCCGTCGACCAGCCCCTCCCACGTCGACTCCATGTCGAGGCCGAGGGGGGTGAGCGCCCCGAGCCCGGTGACCACGACACGCCGCCCGGGAGCTTCCGCCATCAGGAAGGCGCCGCCTGTGTCGACTCCGGCGGGAGCACCGAGATCGGGATCGGCTCGACCTCGGCGTCGTTGAGGGAAACGGCGGTCACGCTGCGGTCGGTGCGGCGCACCAGCCGCGCGAGCACGTGCCCGGGCCCGGCTTCGATGAAGGTGCGGACGCCCTGTCCGGTCATCTCGCGGACGTTGTCGGACCACAGCACCGGGGCGCGCAGCTGCTCGGAGAACTCCTCGCGCAGGTCGTCGGCCGTGCGCAGGAGCTTCGAGTTGCGGTTGGAGACGATCGGCCGCACCGGGTCGGTCATCGGGATCTCGCGGATGATCTGCGCGAACTGCTCGGCCTGGTCGTGGTGCAGCGGGGTGTGGCTGGACACCTTCACCTTGAGGCGGATGACGCGCCCCTGGAGGTCGCGCGCGTGGTCCATCGCACGCTCCAGCGCGCTGACGTCCCCGCTGATCACGGTCTGGGTGTCGAGGTTGAGGTTGGCGATGTCGACGCGGCTCTCCGCCGAGAGCGTGGCGTCCTCACAGATCTGCTGCACCAGCTCGCCGTTGAGGCCGATGATCGACGCCATCCCCACGGGGCGCCCCTCGTTGAAGCGGCTCATGAGCCTGGAGCGTTCGAGGACGACGAGCATCGAGTCGCGGAACGTCAGCGCCTCGGCCGCGACGGCCGCGCTGAACAGCCCCAGCGAGTGCCCGCCGAACAGCCGCGGCCGGATCGAGCGCCCGACCTCCGTCAGCTTCTCGTGCATCGCGCTGAGGAACGCCACGGAGGTGGTGAGCACGGCCGGCTGGGTGAGCGTCGTCTCGGAGAGCGCTTCGGCGTCCTCCTCGATGCAGATCTCGGCCATGTCCATGCCGGCGAGTTCGCTCGCCTCCTCGAAGACGCGGCGGGCGGCCTCGGAGTGGTCGTAGACGAGGCGACCCATGCCGGGCTGCTGCGAGCCCTGGCCGGGGAAGACGATGGCGACCGGATCGCTCTCGGGAGTGGGAGTGCCTTCGCTCACGGCGTTGGTTCTCCGAGGGAGGTCGGGTTTCGCTCGCAGGTCGTGGTGGGGTGCAACGAGAGTCCGCGCTCCCTCCCTGCGGCGGCCTCCCTTGCAGCGGCGCATCGGCGTGCGCACCAGCCCGGCAATGGTACGGGACGGGAGCCCTGCAATGCTACGGCCCCCCTGCGCCATCCGTCAGCGCCCTCCCACGTTCGGGGGGACCGTGGGCCCGGGCCCCGTTCTGATCCCCTCTCCCCCCGCAGGGGGAGAGGGTGAGGGTGAGGGGGGTCCGCGGCGTGTGACCAGCCATCGACGAGCCCTGCCGGACCCTCACCAAGCGTTCGACGCTACCCGTCGAGGGCCTTGCGCACGTCTGGCAGCACGGTCAGCAGGTCGCTGGCGACGACAGTCGCCGAGCCCATCGCGGTCTCCAGCGCCCGGCCGCACTCGCTGTGCAGGTACACCGCCGCCGCGGCGGCGTCGAACGGGTCCATCCCCTGCCCGATCAGCGAGGCGATGAACCCCGCCAGCACATCGCCCGTCCCGGCGGTCGCCAGCACCGCGCTCGAGAACTCCGAGAGCCGCGCGCGCCCGTCCGGCGCCGCCACGACGGTGTTCGCGCCCTTCAGCACCACGATGCTCCCCGTCCGCTCCGCGTAGTCGACGGCGTGGCGGAGGCGCTCGTTCTGCACGTCCTCGACCGGGATGCCGAGCAGCCGGGCCATCTCGCCGGGGTGCGGCGTCAGCACGCGCGCGACGTCGAGCCCCTCGTGCCAGCCGGGGCGCTCGGCGAGCGCGTTCAGCGCGTCGGCGTCGAGCACCGCCGCGCGTAGCCCCTCGACGCCGTCGAGGCCGGCGAGGACGTTCGCGACGAACGCTGCCGTCTCCGGCGTGTGCGAGAGGCCGGGGCCGAGCAGCAGCGCCTCGCAGCCGTCGAGCGCGCGCAGCAGCTCACCGGCGGCGTCGGCGCTGACGGCGCCCTCGGCGTCCGGCAGCGGGTGGTGCGTGACCTCGGGCGGCCCGGCGGCGACGAGCGGCTGCGCCGAGTCCGGCGCGGCGAGCACCACGAGCCCCGCGCCCGCGCGCAGCGCGGCCTCCGAGGCGAGCCGCGCCGCGCCGGGGTAGCGGCGCGACCCGGCCGCGACGACGGTGGTGCCGAAGGTGCCCTTGTGCGCGTCGTCGGAGCGGAACGGCATCCGGTCCTGCAGGTCGCGCTGGCGGATGTCCTCGTACGGCAGGTCGTCGCCGATACCGTCCGGGAGCCCGATGTCGGTCTCGACCACGTCGCCGGCGATGGCGCGGCCGGGCATCGCGAACAGCCCGACCTTCGCGAAGCCGAGCGCGATGGTGGTGTCGGCGCGCACGACCGCCGGGTCGGCGCGCCCGGTGTCGGGGTCGATGCCCGTCGGCACGTCGATGGACAGCAGGTGGGGGCGGAAGATGCGCTGCGCGCGCCGCTCGGCCAGCTTGTCGAGCACCGCCTCCAGCACCCCGTCGATCGGCCGCGACAGCCCCGTGCCGAGCAGCGCGTCGACGACGCCGTGCGCGCCGGCAAGCCGCTCCTCGAGGCGTTCGAGGCCGGGATCCTCGTCGGCGGTCCAGGCCTCGATGCCCGCTGCCTGCAACGCGCGCCACTGCGGGTCTTCGTCGGGGCGGGGGCTGAGCAGGAAGACGGCGATCTCGGCGCCCCACTCGCGCAGGTTCCGTGCGGCGGCCAGCCCGTCGCCGCCGTTGTTGCCGGGGCCGACGAGGACCACGGCGAGGCGCTCCTCGGCGGCCCCCATGTTGATCCACGTCTCCTGCGCGACGGCCACGCCGGCGTTCTCCATCAACAGCGCCTCGTCGACGCCTTGCGCGGCGGCGGCCGCCTCCAGGGCTCGCATCTGCTCGGCGGTGACGAGTTTCATGGCGACCTCATCCCAGGAGTCCTCGCAGCCGCAGGAAGTCGACCAGGCGCCTGCGCGCGGCCTCCGGCTCCTGCTCGCGGCGCTTCTGCGTGCAGACCACGACGGCGATGGCGAACTCGTCGAGGTGGCTCAGTGATACGTCGATGGCGTCGAGGCCGATCACCTCGGCGCGCCGGGCGGCCCCGCCGGTGAGGTACACCAACGGCTTGCCGCGCTGGTCCGGCAGCACCTCGATGTCGCGCCACGCGACCGAGCGCGCCCCGGTGCCGAGCGCTTTCATCACGGCTTCCTTGGCCGCGAAGCGCGCCGCCAGCTCGCGCACCCGCCCGCGGCAGAACGCGACTTCCTCGGGCGTGAACACGCGACGGAGGAAGCGCTGGGGGTGTCGCTCCAGCACGCGTGCGACGCGCGGGATCTCGATCATGTCCACGCCGACGGCATGCGTGCTCACGGCGCGCGATTCTAGCACGCGACCCCGGCTATACTCCGCCCGTGCCCGCCACCATCATCGACGGCAACGCCATCGCGGCCGAGATCCGCGGCGAGGTCGCGGCGCGCGTGAGCGCTCACGTCGATGGCGGCGGCGCCGTCCCGCACCTCACCGCGGTCCTCGTCGGCGACGACGCCGCGTCCGCCACCTACGTGCGCAACAAGGCCCGCGCCTGCGCCGAGGCGGGCATCGACGCTCGCACGCTGACCCCTCCGGCCGACATCTCGCAGGACGACCTGCTCGAGATCGTGGGAGGGCTCAACGACGACCCCACCGTCTCCGGCATCCTGGTCCAGCTCCCGCTCCCCCCGCACATCGACGAACGCGCCGTCACCGAGGCGGTCGACCCCGACAAGGACGTCGACGGCCTGCACCCCGTGAACCTTGGACGGCTCGTGCAAGGGCAGCCGCACCTCGTGCCGGCGACCCCGGCGGGCGTGCAGCAGATCCTGCTGCGCACCGGCAACGACCCCGGCGGCAAGCGCGTGGTGGTCATCGGGCGTTCGACGCTCGTCGGCAAGCCGCTGGCGCTGCTGCTGGGGCAGAAGGCCGAGGGCGCGAACGCGACGGTCACGCTCGCCCACACCGGCACCTCGGACCTCGGCGCGGTCGCGCGCGAGGCCGACATCCTCGTCGTCGCCGCGGGCCGCCCGAACACCGTCACGGCGGAAATGGTGCGCCCCGGCGCCGTCGTCATCGACGTCGGCACGAACCGCGTCGACGACGCGACGCGCAAGCGGGGGTGGCGGCTGACGGGTGACGTGGAGTTCGAGGGTGTCTCGCAGGTCGCGGGCGCCATCACGCCCGTCCCCGGCGGCGTCGGCCCCATGACCATCGCGATGCTGCTCGTGAATACGCTGCGGGCGGCGGGGGTGGCGTAGCCCGCTCTCCCGTCGCGTTCTGACCTCGCTCGTGCGAACATCGATCCATGGACGACCTGCGACAGCGCCTCGCCGAACTGCTCGAACGCGTCCGCGACGTGCAGGTGCGGCTTTGACCTGCCCGCGCGTGAGCGCGAGCTGACCGAGGCTCGCGAACAGTCCGCCGCCCCCGACCTCTGGGATGACCCCGAACGCGCGCAGGCGCTGATGCGCCGCGTCGCGCGCCTCGAGGCGCAGGTCGAGTCGTGGCGCAGCCTCGAGCAACGCTCCGCCGACCTCGCCGACCTCGCCGAGCTGGCCGACGACACCGAGGGCGAGGAGCGCGCCGAGCTCGCCGCCGACATCGGGCGCGACCTCGGGGAGCTCGAGGCGCAGTTCGGGGCGATCGAGGTCGCCATCATGCTCGGCGGCCCCTACGACGACCACGACGCGGTGCTCGCCATCCACGCCCGCGAGGGCGGGACCGACGCCCAGGACTGGACCGAGATCCTGCTGCGCATGTACTTGCGCTGGGCCGAGCGCCACGGCTACAGCGCGGACATCGTCTCGATCTCCTCGGGCGAGGAGGCCGGCATCAAGTCCGTCTCGATCCGCGTCGGCGGCGACGACGCCTACGGGCTGCTGCGCTCGGAGCGGGGCGTGCATCGCCTCGTGCGCATCTCTCCCTTCGACGCCTCGCGGTCGCGGCACACGAGCTTCGCGCTCGTGGAGGTGATGCCGCAGGTGCAGGACGAGGACATCGAGGTCGCGGTCCGGCCGGATGACCTGCGCGTCGACACCTACCGCGCGAGCGGCCACGGCGGGCAGAACGTGCAGAAGAACGACACCGCGGTGCGGCTCACGCACCTGCCGACTGGTATCGTGGTGACGTGCCAGAACGAGCGCTCCCAGCTCCGTAATCGAGAGTCCGCCATGCTGGTGCTCAAGTCACGACTGCTCGAGATCGAGCTGGAGAAGCGCGAGGCGGAGATGGCCGAGTTGAAGGGCGAGCACGTCCAGGCCGGGTGGGGTAGCCAGATCCGCTCCTACGTCCTCCACCCCTACCGCATGGTCAAGGACCTGCGCACGGGCCACGAGACCAGCGACACCGGCGCCGTCCTCGACGGCGAGTTCGACGACTTCGTCTACGCCTGGCTGCGCAGCCAGGTGGGCGTCGCCGCAGCAGAGGCGACTCCTTGAACGCCACGAGGTGGGCCTACGCGTTCGTCGCGGTAGCGGCGCTCGCCCTCGGCGCGGCGTTCGCGCTTGTGCCGTCGGGCGCGTCGGCCGACAACGGCGTCACGAACGTGCAGGCGACGACCCGCGACCCCACTTCGGTGGACTTCACCGCGCGCGTGACGGCGCCCGCCGGACTGGAGGGCGCGACGCTGGTGTATCGCGTCCTCAATCCCAAGGAGGGCGACGTCGGCGGCCGCGGCGAGGCGACCTTCGGGCCGGGACCCGAGAACGACGTGAAGTTCACCCTCGAGACGCGCACGGCGATGCGCTACATCCCGGTCGGCTCGATCTTCCGCTTCCACTGGGAGTTCACGGACGCCGAGGGGCAGACGTTCCAGAGCGAGGAGCTGGAGTACGTGTTCCTCGACGGCCGCTACCGCTGGCGCGACAAGCAGCTCGGCCAGGTCACCGTCTACTGGTACGGCGGCAACGAGGACTTCGCCGACCGCGTGCTGCAGGCCGGCGAGTCGGCGCTCGAGGAGACCGAGGCGCTGCTCCAGGTCAAGGTGCCATACGGCGTCCGCATCATGGTCTGGAACTCAGAGAGCGACGGCGAGCTCGCCATGCGGCCGCGCAGCCGGCTGTTCGACGAGCTCGTGCGCACGGGCGGGCAACGGACGGGCGCCGACCTGCTCTTCGTGTTCACCGCCACCTCCGACGTCGTGCGTCACGAGATGGCGCACGTCGTGACCGCCGTCGCGGGGGACGGCCCCGTCTCGCGCATCCCCTCGTGGCTGGACGAGGGCACCGCCGTCTACATGCAGCGCAGCCCGAGGCCGTACAGCCAGGCCATCGCGTTCCGCATCCAGACCGACAACACGCTGCGGCTGCGCAACATGGACTCGCCGGCGAACGACCCGGCGCAGGTCGACCTCTTCTACGGGCAGTCGTGGTCGACGGTGACCTACCTGCTCGAGACCTACGGCGAGCAGGCCTTCGCCGACCTGTACCGACACGTCCGCGAGGGCTCCACGATGGACAAGGCCCTCGAAGCCGTCTACGGCTTCGACCAGGACGTGCTCTACAACCTCTGGCGCGAGGACAACGGCCTCGACCCCATCGACTTCAGGCCGCGTGTCGACTCGACGCCCCCGCCGGTGGCGGAGGCGACGCGCCCGCCGCTGCAGCTCCCCACGGGCGGCACCTCGGGTAGCTCCGGGACGGCCGGGGACGACGAAGGCGACGCCGACGCCGCCGAGACGGACGACGGCGAGGACGACACCGCCGAGGCGCCCGCGGCGACCGCCACCGGGGCCCCCGAAGACACCTCGGAGCCCGCGGTGACGGAATCAGGCGGCGGCTCGAACACGACCACCGCCATCCTCGTCGGCGTGATCGCGCTGCTGCTTGGCGGTGTGCTCGGCGTCGCGGCGCTCGTCGTCGCGCGGAGCTCGCGCTCCGGCTGACGCGCTTCGATCCCCCTCGCGAGGGTCCGGGACTGCCCGACTAGCGAGGCAGCACGAGGCCGCCCGGCGAGACGGGCGGCTGTGCGTCGGGTGGTGGCGCTTCGCCGGTGACGATGGCCTGTGCCTGGTCGATGGTGAGGAACGGCGAGCTCAGGACGCGATCACGCACCACCGCCTCTGTCTCTCCCGCCGCCGAGCGCCGGAGCTGCTCGGCGAAGTCGGCCTCGCTCCACCCGCCCGTGAAGCGGCGGCCGCCTCCGATCGTGACCACGGGCAGTTCCGCCACCATGCGGGCCTCCGCGAGGAGCGGGAACTCGGACAGCTCGATCGCCTCGAAACGCACGCGGCGCATCACCATCGCGAAGGCGGCGGCCAGGCGCAGGGTCGTCGCGGACTGCGGGTCGTAGGGGGCGATCAGTAGCTCCACCGCGAGGTCCTCCTCGAGCGACTCGTCCACCGCCGCGAGGGTCTCGAGGGTGCTCGCCTGGAGCGGCGGCGAGCCCGAGCTCGCGTACACAACGGCCTCCATGAACGCCGGGAACAGCACGCCCGACCACAGGCCGACGAGGCGCAGCTCATGGCCGCGGCCGCGGATCACCGTCACGGGCGGGCGCTCGATGCCGGCCTCGCGGGCGCGGTCGGCGTGGCGGTCGAGGTCGTAGCGGGTGACCGAGATCGCCGGGTGCAGCGACGCGAACTGGCGCGCCGCCGTCGTCACCTGCTCGCAGAACGTGCACGGGTCGCGGTCGGTGCGGACGAGGCCCGAGTCCTGCTGCGTCCAGATGTCGAGCGCGACGGGCCCCATGAGGCGCTGCGCGAGGAAGTCGGCGATTGCCGGGCGTTCCTCGCGCGGGATCGGGGACTCGCTGACCATGCTCAATCGCCTTCCGTGGCCTCCGAGCGCAGGATGCGCATCGCGAGATACAGCCGCTGGATCGCCGTCAGCACCGTGAGCACTGCGAGCGCCCAGAGCACGGGCCGCAGCAGCACGCCCGTGATCAGCGCCACCCCCACCAGCACGACGCGCTCGGCGCGCCGCAGCCAGCCCGAGGTGAGCGCGACGCCCAGCCCCTCCGCCCGCGCCCGCACGTAGGAGACGAGCAGCGAGCCTGCGAGCACTGCGAAGACCAGCGCGGCCTCCTCGCGGTGGCCCTCGTCCAGTTGGTACAGCAGGAGGCCGAACAGCACCACCGCCTCGGAGAAGCGGTCGAAGACCGAGTCGAGCATGGCGCCGGCCTTGCTCGCCTTCCCGGTCGCCCGCGCCAGCGCGCCGTCGAGGAAGTCGAGCGCGCTGAAGACGAGCATGACGATGCCGCCGGCGGTGAGCGAGCCCGTGGCGATGAGCGCGGCCGCGGCGATGTTCCCGGCGAGCGCGGCGAACGAGAGCATGTCCGGCGTCACGCCGACCCGCGCGAGGAGGCGCACGATCGGGCCGATGATGACCGTGGGCGCGCGGTTCGGTAGCAGGCTGGAGGGCAGCGCCATCAGCGGCGCTCCCACCGGGGAGCGCTAGTCATGCCGCCGCGCCGAGGCACGCAGCGTGCGGGCGTGCGCCGCGCGGTCGTCGCGCAGCCGCTCGTAGTAGGAGAGCACGCGGCTCGTCACGCGCGGCCACGAGTACTCGTCGGCGCGCTTGCGCCCGGCGGCGGCCAGCCGGGCGCGCCGCTGCGGGCTGCGCACGAGCGCGGTCAGCGCCTCGGCGATCGCGAGGGGGTCGCGCGGCCGCGCGAGCAGGCCGTCCACGTCGTCCGTGATGACCGAGGCGTAGCCGTCGATGTTCGACGCGACGATGGGCGTGCCGGCGGAGAGGGCCTCGAGCAGGACATAACCCTGCGACTCGTGGCCGGTGGCGGGCGAGCAGAAGATGTCGGCAGTGCGGTAGTAGCGGGGCAGGTCGGCGTCGGAGACATCGTCGACGAAGACGATGCCGCGGCGCCCCTCGCGCTCGACCGAGGTGCGGTAGCGGCGCTTCATGCGCGAGTCGGGCCCGACGACGATGAGCCGCGTGTTGGGGTCGCGCGCGTTGACGATGCCGAACGCCCGCAGCAGCAGCCCGAGGCCCTTCCGCTTCTCGGCGCGCCCGACGTAGAGGATGTTGACCAGGCCGTCCTCGAACTCCGTGAGCGGCTCCAGCGTCGGGTCGGCGAAGCGGGGCACCTCGATGCCGTTGGGGATGACGTTGTAGTAGCCGGGGAAGTAGCGGCTGACGTAGCGCTGGGCGGGCGGGGAGACGGTGATCTTGCCGTCGATCTCGCGGAACCAGCGCTTGAGCAGCCGCCGGCCGTACGAGTAGAGCCGGTTCCCGCCGTCCTTCGTCGCGTGGAAGGTGCCGACGTTCACCACGTTCGGGTTCACCGACCGCGAGGCGCGCAGCACCTGGATGGGCAGGGTCGGCATCAGCGGCTCGTGGACGTGGACCACGTCGAACTCGTGCTCGTTGAGCGCCTGCCGGACCTGCCGCCCGAGCCTCGGGCTGAGCGCGATACGCGCCGTCGAGCCCGACGCGGGCACGGGCACCGGCCGGCCGATCGCGATGAGCCGCTCGTTGTCGTGCTCCCCGGTGGCGGGGGCGAGGATGTGGACGTCGTGGCCGTTCGCCTCGAAACGCTCGGTGAGCTGCTGGATGTGGCGGTTCACACCGCCGGGCGTCAGCCAGTCGTAGGGGGAGACGAAGGCGATCTTCACCGCACGCCCCCGATCGTCGGGGGTGTGGGCGAGCGCCACTTCTCGAGCTGCGCGCCGATCACCTTGCGCGGCGTCACGGAGAGGCCGCGCACCTGCTGCGCGGCGAGCCGCTTGAAGCCCAGCCGCCGCATGCTCGGCGCGCGACCGGCCTGGGCCGTGGTCACGCGCGCCTCGATCGCCTCGCGCAGCTCGGCGGCGGTGCGGCCGGGGAAGATCGTCGCCGCGGTGCCGACGGCTTCGAGGAAGTGCGCGTCGCTGCCGCCGGTCTCCGCGAGGCCGTAGCGCTCGCGGTTGCGTCGCAGCGCCCGCGCGGACGTGACGCGCCCGGCCAGGCTGGTGTTGGCCACCTCGATGCCGTCGGGGTGCGTGGCCGAGTCACCGTTGTCGAGCAACCGGTCCAGCGTACGGCGGCCGACGGAGCGCGTGAGCCACGAGAACGGGTGCGGCACCACGGCGATACCACCCGCGCGGTGCACCAGCTCGACCGACTCGGCGAGCGAGCGCAGCGAGGGGATCGGCTCGTCGACCCACAGCGCGAGGAGGTGCCCGGCGCGCGTCGTGATCTCGATGCCGGGTACGAAGTCGAAGCGGTAGTTGCCGCGTGCGTGGACTTCGCGCGCCGCCAGCGCGCCGCCCACGTCGTCGTGGTCCGTCACGGCGACGACGTCGAGGTCGGTGGAGGTCTCGACGTAGTCGAGCATGGCCTGCGCATCGGCCATGCCGTCGCCGTGGGCGGTGTGCGTCTGGAGGTCGGCGCGGCCGAAGCGCTGGATGGTGGGCCCGTCGTCCGGGGAGGCCGAGTCCATCATGGCGGCATTGTACCCCCGCGCCCCCATGCTACGTCGCGAGCCCCTGCCACACCGGGTGCAGCGCGAACCACTGGTCGGGCGAGTGGCGGATCCCGGCCTCCAGCGCGCTCGTGACGCGCCGCATCCCTTCCTCCACGTCGGCCTCGCGGTCACCGCTCGGTTCGAGGTACAGCGGGTCGTCGAGGGAGACACGCATGCGCAGGCCGCCGGTGCGGCGCGCGAACCCGGTGACGATGGGGGAGCCGGTGCGCAGCGCCAGCTCGACGGCGCCACGCGGCATCCGCGCGCGCTCGCCGAAGAACGGCTGCGGGTGCCCCGTGCCCAGCACGTCGCGGTCGGCGAGGATCGCGAGCACGTTGCCCGCGCGCAGCTGCTGGATCGCGAGCCGCACGCCCGCGCGGTCGGCGGGCACGAAGCGCACGCCCGGCGCCTGCCGGACGGAGTGCACCAGCTCGTGCACGGCGGGCGGCGAGAGCTGCTCGGTGAGCACGAGCACGTCGAGGCCGAACGTCCCGACGACGCGGATCAGCGTCTCGGGGTTGCCGAGGTGCGCCGAGACGAACATCACCCCGCACCCACGGTCGTACGCCTCGAAGAACCGGTCGAGGCCGTCGACGGCCTCGATGCGCTCGATGGCGGCGTCGGGTGGGACGTGCGCGGAGTGGGCCATGTCCGCCCAGTAGCGCATCGCCGTGCGGACCGCGCCGCGCGCGTCGGCGGCGAGCGTCGCGGGCTGCGCCTCGCTTGCGTGGACGTGGCGCATGTGGTCGATGGTGACGTTGCGGACGCGCTGCGAGGCGTACCACGTGAGCAGCGCGGCCGTGTCCGTGATGGCGTAGAGCGCCGGCAGCGGAAGCCGCCCGAAGCCCTCGATCCACAGCCGGAGCGCCGCCGCGGCGAGCATGAGTCAGGCGACCCCGCCGGCGCGCGCCTCGTCGACCCAGAGCGAGCGGAAGATGTACCACTGTTCCGGATGACGCCGCACCATCGCCTCGAGGGCGGTGAAGATCGCCTGCGTCAGCGCCCGCACATCGTGGTCCATGTCACCGGTGGGCTCGTATGGCACGCGCTCCAGGTCCGGTGTGGCGCGGTCGCTCCACGTCCCGAGGCGCGGGACCGTCGCCGCCATCACCGACGCCTGCGTGCGCAGCGCGACGCGCGCGGGCGCGTCCGGCACGGCGACCGTGCCGCCGAAGAACTCGACCTCCACGCCGCGGCCGGGCTGGGGGACGTCGATGAGCGCCGCGATCACCTCGTTGCGTCGCAGCGCGCGCAGCAGCCGCGGACCGATGCGGTCGGCGGGGAGCACCTGCATCCCGAGCTTGCGGCGCGAGCCGAACACGAGCTCGTTGAGCCGCGGGTCGTCGAACGTGTCGGCGATCACGGAGACGCGGTAGCCGTGCTCGCTGAGCGCGACGGCGCCGAGGTCCCAGACGCCGAAGTGGACGGTGACGAAGACGAGGCCGTTCCCGGTGAGCGCCCCGTCCAGGTAGTCCCACTCGTCGTAGCGGATGCGGTCGCGCAGCTCGTCGCGGGGGCGCGAGTCGAAGCGCAGGAAGTCGACGAGGTAGAGGCCGTAGTTCCCGAACGACGCACGGGCGAGGCGCTTCGCGGCGGCCTCGTCGCCGTCGGTGACGCGCAGCATGTTGCCGATGCAGCGGCGGCGGCCGCCGGTCCAGAGGTAGTAGGCGGTGACGCCCACGGCGAAGCCGCAGGCGTACGCGACCCGCAGCGGAACGAGCCGGGCGAGCAGCGAGGCGATCCGGAAACCCCAGTACGCCGCCATCGCGCCCCCAGTCTACCGGCGTTCACGGGCACCCGCGTTTTACGAACCTCGCCCCCGGAGCCTGAGGAGGGGACCACTCGACGGAGCGATCCGGCCCCCTCTCCCCCTGGGAGAGGGTTGGGGTGAGGG
>VXMU01000043.1 GCA_009840945.1 Chloroflexota bacterium
CGGCTTCGTCCGCTCGAACTTCCCTCGCGCCATCTCCCGCTCTCCTGTCTCCCCGCCTGGCTCTCCGCCTCTGGGTGACCCTGTCTGACTGAGTGACCTACCTGATTGTGCCTGCCGGCCGCGTTATGGGCCGGATGCTGGATGCCTTGCTGGAGCCCTCAAGCGGATTCGAACCGCTGACCTCGTTCTTACCAAGAACGCGCTCTACCGACTGAGCTATGAGGGCTGGATTCCGCAACCCGACGCCTCGTAAGGCTCTCGCCGAGCGCTGCTCCGCTTCGCGTGCGCCGCGGCCCGGTTCGGCTGGTGCAGGGGGCAGGATTCGAACCTGCGTAGCCGTAAGGCGGCGGTTTTACAGACCGCTGGATTTAACCACTCTCCCACCCCTGCGCGGAGCCGCGGTTGCACCGGCCGTCCACCTTCGGGCCGCCGCGGCGCGGTGGAGCCCGAGAGGGGATTCGAACCCGCTAACCTACCGATTACAAATCGGTTGCGCTGCCATTGCGCCACTCGGGCTCGATGGAAAGCCGACGCTCACCAGAGTGCATCGTCTCCCGGTCAACCCGGAAGACGACCGCCCTTCAGTATATGAATCGCCCCGAAAGAGGGTCAACGCGAGCGCGCTCGGCCGTGTATTGGTGGTACCTGGGGGGGAAGGGCGCCCGCCGCCGCCCCCGCGGCCCCCCCCGCCCGCCGGGGGGGGGGGGGGGGGGGTGAGGGTCCGGCGGGCTATCGATCTCAGGTCACACCCCGCAGACCTCCCCCCTCACCCTCGCCCCGCCGGGGGGAGAGGGAACCGATCTGCGAGGGCTCCCGTACTACCAGGCCTCCTCGCCTCGCGGGTCGCCCCAGTCCACCTCCGGATGAGCGTTCTCCGGACTCATCGCGGCGACCAGCTTCGCAAGGTCGTAGCCGCACTTCCGCGGCTCGGCGTCGCGCCCCAGTGACTGCTTGGCGGCGTCGCGTCTCTCGTTCGTCACGTTCACCGCCCCGCGCTCCAGCGCGGCCCCTCCGGCGTGTCCGCCACCTCCACCCCCGCATCCGCGAGGTCCGAGCGGATCGCGTCCGCCCGCGCGAAGTCGCGCTCGGCGCGCGCGTCCGTGCGGGCCGCCAGCAGCGCCTCGATCGTCGACTCCGCGTCGCTGCCGCCGCACGACACCCCGTGCTTCGACGCCAGCTTCGATAGCGCGACCACGTCGAGGACCCCGACGGCGTCCGGCGCCTCGAGCCGGAGCCCCAGCACGTCGCGCGTGAGCTCGGCGAGCGCGGCCTGCGCAGCGCGCGCGTCCCGGCCCGCGTCGCGGCCGCGGTTGACCGAGCGTGCGAGGTCGAACACCGCGGCCAGCGCCTGCGGGGTGCCGAGGTCGTCCTCGAGCGCATCGACGAACCGCGCGCGCTCCGGGGATGGGTCGACGGGCTCGCCGCTCCCAGCGGGTGCGCCCCGGAGGGCGGAGAGCAGCCGGTCGACGCCGGACTCGGCGGCGGCGAGCGCCTCGTCGGTGAGGTTCGCCGGGCTGCGGTAGTGGCTGCCGAGCACGAACAGGCGCAGCGCGTCGGCCCGCCAGCGCTGGAGCGCGTCCGCCACCGTCACCACGTTCCCGATCGACTTCGACATCTTCTCGCCGTCGCGCTGCACCAGGCCGTTGTGGAGCCAGTGCCGCGCGAACGTGCCGGTGGCCGCCTCGGCCTGCGCGATCTCGTTCTCGTGGTGCGGGAACACCAGGTCCACCCCGCCGCCGTGGACGTCGAACGCCTCGCCGAGGTAATGCTGCGACATCGCCGAGCACTCGATGTGCCACCCGGGGCGGCCGGGCCCCCACGGCGAGGGCCACGAGGGCTCACCGGGCTTCGTCGCCTTCCACAGCGCGAAGTCGAGCGGGAACTCCTTGCCCTCGCCCGGCTCGAAGCGGGTGCCCGAGCGGAGCTGGTCGATGTCGCGGTGCGAGAGCTTGCCGTAGTCGGGCTTGGCGCGGACGCGGAAGTAGACGTCGCCGGCCTCGGTCGCGTAGCCGAAGCCCCGCTCCACGATCGCCTCGGTCGCCGCGATGATGGTCTCGATGTGCGTGGTGACGCGCGGCCGCACGTCGGGGAAGACCAGGTTGAGCGCGCGCTGCTGCTCCTCCCACTCGTCGATGTTCTCCGCGACGAGCTCCAGCGGGTCCCGGCCCACCTCGGCGGCGCGCGCGATCACGTTGTCGTCGACGTCGGTGTAGTTCGAGACGAACGTCACGTCGTACCCGCCGGCGGCGTTGCCGGGCCAGCGCAGGTAGCGCACCAGCACGTCGTAGACGATCGCCGCCATCGCGTGGCCGACGTGGCTCTCCGCGTACGGCGTCACCCCGCACACGTAGATGCCGAGCCGGCCCGCTTCGAGCGGCACGAGGTCGTCGACGGCTCCCGTGAGCGTGTTGGTCAGTCGCATGCGATCAGTGTGCATTCAGCGAGGCGTTGCGGTCACGCTGTGGCGCGGGCGTCAGGACGGGCGCTCGGACGCTCCGCCGTCGAAGCCGCCAGGTGAGCCGCCGACGCCCGGCACTGCGGGGTCCGACGCCGCGCGCTCGCGTTCGAGGCGGGCGACGCGCCGCTCCAGCTCCTCGATGCGGTCCCACTCGGGGTCGGGGAGCCGCTCGACGGTGTCGTTGCTGGTGTTCGTGAAGGCGACGACGTGGCCGGGCACCCCGACGACGGTCGCGTTCGGCGGCACGCTCGAGACGACGACCGCGCCGGCGCCGATGCGCGAGTCGTGGCCGATGGTGACGTTGCCGATGATCTTCGCCCCTGCGCCGACGACCACGCGGTCCTCGAGCGTCGGGTGCCGCTTCTCGCGGCGAGTCGAGGTGCCACCGAGGGTGACGCCCTGGTAGAGGTGGCAGTCCTCGCCGATGACGGTGGTCTCGCCGATGACGACGCCCATGCCGTGGTCGATGAAGCAGCGCCGCCCGATGCGCGCGGCGGGGTGGATCTCGATGCCGGTGATGAAGCGGTTCAGGTGCGAGAGCAGGCGCGGGAGGATGGGCAGGCCGAAGAGGTGGAGCTGGTGGGTGAGGCGGTGAATCATGAGGGCGTGGAGGCCCGGGTACGTCAGGAACACCTCGAGCGCGCCGAGGGCGGCCGGATCCCTCGCCTGCGCGGCGTCGATATCACTCTTGATCGCGCCCAGCCAGTTCATGGCGTCGCCTCTCGACGCGCGGTGTCGGCGCCGCGCGTCTGGGGGATTATCGCACAGGGGGGCGAGGGGGCGGTCGACTGCTACCTAAGGGGCCTGAGCTTACCCCGCAGGGTGGTCTCGAACTCTGCGCGCGTAATGGGCTGGGCCGAGAGGAGCTTGCGCCGCGACTCCTCGAGGGTGAGGACCTCCCAGTGCCCGCGCTCTAGGCGGTAGGCGCCTTGGTCGTCTACTTCCAACTCGGGCACCATCCAAATGAGATCTCCGGCGTTGAGGTCGTGGTCGGGCTCGTCGCTTGGGCCACCGATCGAATCGAAGAAGGGTCGATCGACTACGACGGCCGTCTTGCGGCCCCATCTCACTAGTAACGGGACCTTGACGTCCAACTGCGGCAGTAACCGCTTTGCACTCGATGAGCGCCAGTCGGGGCGGCGCGGGGCATTCGGGAAGGGCGCCGGGCGTTCATCGTTTCTGGTGCCGGCCTGAGCTTCGATCTCCGAGCGCATGCCTGCACCCGAGAAGTACACAGCTTGGATCTCCATGCCGTGCCATTCCAGCCCCCCGTCGGGTTCACGCGCCACGACGAGGTCGATCATTCCAGCAGGACGGCCGGTATTCGGGTTCAGCATGAACGGAACTTCATGCGCGAGTAGGACTTCATCAGCCGCGAACCCCACGATGTCAGCTAGCCAGCGGACTAGGAGCTGGCCCTGCTCAAACCTGCTCGGGCACATGATGACCGGATCGCCCTCAGGCTCAGCGATACGGTCATCGTCGTCGTGCGTATAGCGCACCATCGAACAGACCCCGAGTTTCTTCCAGCAGGGCGGGCGGCCCTCCTGAAATGGACATGGTGGTGCTTCTTCGTCCCCGAGCGCGCGTCTCGAGAGACGCGCTCGTTCAGCCGGCGTGAGGGTTGTGAAGCGACGACCATACCACTCGGCGATCCCGTATCGAGGGGCTGTCATTCTGAGAAGATTGGACTCCGCGTGATGACCAGTTCTTCAACACGATCATGATGCGTGTTTTTCATGGAGACGACAACTGCTGCGAACCCATGCTTCTCCACAAGCGCGACAATTTCTGGCGCACGATCGTAGGTCATGAGGAACTCTGCGCCGGAATCGTCGAGGAGTGCGAAGAGCTCCGGGTGATTGAAGTCATGCGACGCATACAGACGCGCGCCCGCCCGCTTTCCCCCGGCCGTGTATGGCGGATCGGCGAAGATCACTGAACCCGGAACCGAAGCGGCCGCAGCGAGCAGTTGCATGCCGTCGGTCTCACAGAAGACAAGGCGATCGACGCAAGCTGAGATATCCTCGAGCCGCTTAGCGATTGTCTCCGGGTACCAGCGCGATCGGATTCCCTTGCCGTTCTCGCCGTTGCGGGCCAACGAAGCGCCCGGCGCGAGGATGCCGCCTCGGCGAGTGCGGTTGAGGACTAGCGTACGGAATCCGTGGTCGATCACATTGTCGGGTTGGCGCCGGGCCAACCTCTGGACGTTTTCTCGCGTGGGGTTGAAGGCGAGTAGTCGCTCACGGAGTTCGTCACCATGCCGGAGCGCCGCGTGCCAGAAGGCGGCGACGTCATGGTCGATTTCCGCCATCAGCGCTCGTTCAGCAAATCCCTCCATGACTGCGGTGAGCGAGACGATGCCCCCACCGCAGAAGGGCTCGATGAGGAGCCGGTACATCTCATCCTGAGACCCAAGCCATGCTCGAATGTGGGGGATCAGCCAAGTCTTACCACCGGGATAGCGAAGCGGGCTCCGCTGGGGTACAGACGCGACGTTCACCGCTGGGATTGGCGAGGTCGGAATAGTGCCCGGTTCCGCTGGAAGCGGAGGAATGAACCTTGCCTGCGTCATCGCCCTCGTCCGGCTTGGCAGCGCCATCATGCCACGGTTCCGCCGCAAAAGGGTTAAGGAATCCGATCAAAATCGCGAACTTCCCGTCCCTACTCCCCACCCTCATCCAACAACGCCACCGCCAGCGCGGCGATGGCTTCGCCGGCGCCGATGTCGCCGAGGCCCTCGTTCGTCGTCGCCTTGATGTTCACCGCCGACGCCTCCACGCCCAGCCCGCGCGCCAGCGCTTCGCGCATGGCGGCGATGTGCGGGCGCAGGCGCGGGCGCTCGGCGACGACCGTGGCGTCCACATTGACGACGCGGTAGCCGCGCGCCGCCACCAGCCGCACGACGCGCGTCAGCAGCTCGCGGCTGTCGATGCCGGCGGTGGACGGGTCGCCGGGCGGGAAGTGCTCGCCGATGTCGCCCTCGCCGGCCGCGCCGAGCAGCGCGTCGATGACGGCGTGGATGAGCGTGTCGCCGTCGCTGTGGCCGTCGAGTTGCGGCGCGTCGGCGATCTCGACGCCGCCGAGGCGGAGCGTCCCGCTCGCGGCGAAGCGGTGGACGTCGTAGCCGTTGCCGATGCGCATCGGCCAGCTACCCGGCTACGTGGTCCGCGCCGCGCGGGATCGGCGCGTCGAGCAGCGAGCGCGGCTCCTGACGCTCGACGAGCGAGCGCACGCGGTCGAGGTCCTCGGAGGTCGTGACCTTGAGCGCGTTCGGCTCGCCGTCGACGACCACGACCGGCTCGCCGAGCCGCTCGACGAGCTGTGCGTCGTCGGTCGCGTCGTCGCCGCCGGCGGCGTGGGCGCGGCGTAGCAGCGGGCCGGCGAACGCCTGCGGCGTCTGCACGGCGCGCAGCGTCGAACGGTCGAGGGTGCTCGTGACCCGCCCCTCGGCGTCGACGACCTTCACGGTGTCGGCGACGGCGAGGCCGGGAATGGCCGAGCCCGCCTCGCGTGCGGCGTCGAGCGCACGGCCCGCGAGCACGACGCTCGCGAGCGGCCGGGCGGCGTCGTGGACGAGGTACCAGGCCGCCTCCGGCGCGGCGGCGAGCCCGGCTGCGACCGAGTCGCGGCGACGCTCGCCACCCTCGGTCCAGCGCACGTCGCGGCCGGGCGCGACCTCCGCGGCGAGCGTCTCGATCTGCTCGCGCCGCTCCTCGCCGGAGACGACGACGATGCGGTCGACGGCTTCGAGCGCGGCGAGCATCTCGAGCGGCCAGGCGAGGAGCGGCCGGCCGCCGAGGGTGGCCCACACCTTGTCGATGCCGCCCATGCGCTGGGAGCGCCCGGCGGCGAGCAGGATCGCGGTGACCATGTCGTGGTCAGTCATGCGCGCAGCGTAGCAGCCGCGCGCCGCTCGGCGGCGGTACGATCGTGGAGACGAACGCGAGAGGAGCCCTCGATGCTGATGACCACGTCCGACACCATCCCCGGCCGCGAGATCGCGGAGACCGTCGGTCTCGTGTCGGCCAATGCCGTGCGCGCCCGCCATGTGGGCCGCGACATCCTCGCCGGCCTCAAGAACCTCGTCGGCGGCCAGATCGGCGCCTACCAGCAGCTGCTGGTCGAGTCGCGCGAGCAGGCGCTCGCCGACCTGCAGGCCGACGCGGAGCGCCAGGGCGCCGACGCGATCGTGGCGCTGCGGATGGCGACGGCGTCGGTGGCGCAGGGCGCGGCGGAGGTGCTGGTGTACGGGACGGCGGTCAAGCTGGCGTAGCGGCTGCTTGAACGCCTCGCCACCACCCGTCTACCCTCGATCGGCTACGCAGACACGCGAGGCGACGATGGCGACGACGTACGACGAGCTGATCGACCAGGTGCAGCGCCCGGCGCGGTACGCCGGGGGCGAGCTGCACTCGATCGTGAAGGACTGGGACGGGCCCGGCGCGCCCGAGGTGCGCGTGGCCCTCGCCTACCCGGACCTCTACGACCTCGGCATGTCCAACCTCGGCCTCGGCATCCTCTACGACATCGTCAACCGTCGCGACGACGCGCTCGCCGAGCGGGCCTTCTCGCCGTGGACGGACTTCGAGGACCTCCTGCGCGCCCGCGGCGAGCCGCTGCGCTCGCTGGAGACGCGCCACGCGCTGCACGAGTTCGACCTGCTCGGCATCTCGCTGTCCTACGAGGTGTGCTTCACGAACGTGCTCAACCTGCTCGAACTCGGCGGCATCCCCGTTCACGCCGCCGACCGCGCCGAGGACGACCCGATCGTGGTCGCCGGCGGCTCGGCCGCCCTCGAGCCGGAGCCGATGGCGCCGTTCTTCGACGCCTTCGCGCTCGGCGAGGGCGAGGAGCTGATCGAGGAGCTGGTCGACTTCGTGCGCGACTGGAAGCGGGCAGGGCGCGGCTCCCGCAAGGAGCTGCACCGCGCACTCGCCGCCCTCGACGGCGTCTACGTGCCCTCGCTGTACGAGGCGCGCTACGACGCCGACGGCCAGCTCGAGGCGACCGTGCCGGTCGACGACGCGGCGCTGGAGCGCATCACGCGTCGCGTGATGCAGGTGCTGCCGCCGCCGCTGACGAAGCCGATCGTGCCGTTCATGGAGGTGGTTCACGACCGCGCGGCGATCGAGATCCAGCGCGGCTGCACGCAGGGCTGCCGCTTCTGCCAGGCCGGCATGATCTACCGCCCGACGCGCGAACGCTCCGTCGAGGAGGTCGTGGAGGCGGCGGGCGAGCTGCTGGCCAACACCGGCTACCACGAGCTCTCGCTGATGTCGCTGTCGACCACCGACCACCGCGACATCATCCCGATGGTGCACGCGCTGATGGACGCCTACGGCGACCGCGGGCTGCGCATCGGGCTGCCCTCGACGCGCGTCGACTCGTTCTCGGTCGAGGTCGCCGACGCGGTGGCGCGCGGCAAGAAGCACACGCTGACGCTGGCCCCCGAGGCGGGCTCACAGCGGCTGCGTAACACCATCAACAAGCTCGTCACCGAGGAGGACCTCCTCAACGCCGCCGAGCACGCGTTCAGCAACGGCTGGACGAGCATCAAGATGTACTTCATGGTCGGCCAGCCGACCGAGACCGACTTCGACGTCGAGGAGATCGTGCGCATCGCCTCCGAGGTGAAGGCGATCGGCAGGCGCCACCAGGGTGGCCGCGCCCGCGTGCGCGTCTCCACCTCGAACTTCATCCCGAAGGCGCACACCCCGTACCAGTGGATCGCGCAGTGCGACGCGGAGACGCTGCGTCGCCGCCACCGCATCCTGCGCGAGGGCTGCAAGCGCGCCGGCGTGCAGTTCACGTGGGAGGACCCCGAGAAGTCGCTCCTCGAAGCCGTGCTGTCGCGCGGTGACCGCCGCGTCGCGGCCGTGATCGAGACGGCGTGGCGGATGGGCGCGAAGTTCGACGCGTGGTCCGAGCACCACGACTGGTCGATCTGGGAGCGCGCCTTCGCCGAGCACGGCCTCGACCCCGCCGACTACGCGTACCGCCACCGCGACCTGTGGGAGCCGCTCCCGTGGGACCACGTCGACTCGGCCACGACCAAGGCGTTCCTGCGCGGCGAGTGGATGCGGACGCTCAACGAGGAGATCACGCTCGACTGCAAGAACGACCCCTGCAACGTGTGCGGCCACCAGGACATCAACGGCGAATGCACCCACAAGATCGCGGAGCTGGTCTCGATGCACCGCTCCGGCGACACCACGAAGCACGACCGCACGGTCGCCGTCGCGGAGCGCGTTGGAGCGCCGCTCACACTGGTGTAGGCGGCCGGTGCGGGCGCGCCGTATCCCGTATGTCATAATGTGTCTTGTGTCTTGACACGCGATAGGTGACGCGCGACTATGTTTGTACCCCCCCACTCGGTCCGTCCGTGTGGGTACAAGACCCCCAGCCGGGGGTCTTGTGGTGTCCGGGACTGCGATGCGCTTCAACGTCTACGTCGACGGCTTCAACCTCTACTACGGCGCGCTCCGGGGTCAGCCGTACCGCTGGCTCGACATCCGGCAGTTCGCGGCTGCACTGCTACGCGAGGACGACGAAGTGCACCGCGTCCGCTACTTCACGGCGAGGGTTCGGCCGCTCCCGAACGATCCGGAAGCGCCGCTCAGGCAAGGGACGTACCTTCGGGCGCTCGGAACCCTGCCGGGTATCAGCATTCATCTCGGGCGGTTTCTCGTGACACAGCCCACGATGATGCGTGCCGATGGCGCCGGCCTTGTTCGCGTGCTCAGGTCCGAGGAGAAGGGCTCCGACGTAAACCTCGCGACCCATCTGCTGCTGGATGCGTGTGACGACGATTTCGAAGCAGCGCTCGTGATCTCGAACGACTCGGATCTGACGGAGGCCGTGCGGGAAGTGCAGGTGCGCTACGGTTGCCCCGTCGGCGTCGCGCTCCCGGTTTTGAGCCGCGACCGCAGCGGCAACCCTCGCCGACCAAGCAAGATCCTGCGCGAGAGCGCGTCGTTCGTGCGCCACATCAGCAACTCACGCCGCAGGCTGCTCGCGGAGTGCCAGTTCCCCGAAACCCTCACCGACGCGCGCGGCGCCTTCACGCGCCCGCCCGAGTGGGCCTAGTCGCCCCGTCGAGCCGTCCGAGGCGCCCCAAACGGAGGCGCGAACGGCGTATCATCCCGCCATGACCGGCGAGCTCGCCGCCAACTACTGCCCACACGGCTGCTACTGGCGCTGCGAACACCGCGACGCGTCCGACCCGCGCGGCACGACGACGCTCGAAACGCCGCGCAGGGACCGCTGGCAACTCGGCCCCGGCGACACCGACGACGACCCCGAGCAGCGCGCGCTCGACGAGTGGCGGCTGTGGTCCGTCGCCGGCGTCGCGCCGGCGGGCGGCTTCCGCCAGGTCGAGGTCTGCACGGACTGCGGCGAGACGTTCCGCGACGCCGCCCAGCACGCCCACGAGCACGCCCGTCGCCGCCAGCTCGGTCTGGAACCCTAGCCGCCCGCCACCCGTCGCTGCCCTCGCTGATCTCCTCGCCCCCACGGGGGAGCCGTCTGATCCCCTCGCCCCCGTCCGCGGGGGAGAGGGTGAGGGTGAGGGGGTCTGAGCGGGGTCGAACGACCCGCGGTGAGCCCGCCGGACCCTCACCCCAGCCCTCTCCCAGAGGGCGAGGGAGCAAGATCGGATCCCCACCCGGGCGTGCGATCAGGCCTGATTTGAGTTGTGCCCGGCTACGAGCCTACGACGCGACCGTGGCCTCCTCGCGCTCTGGCTGGCGCCTCGGCGCGGGGGTCGGCGCGGCGGCGGGAGGCTCGGGCTTGTTCGAGAAGACGAAGCACAGTGAGCCGAGCCCGACGGCGATCGCCATGAAGATGAAGGCTGGCGTGTAGGAGCCGGTGAGGTCGTAGATCCCGCCCGCGGCGAGCGGGCCGATGGTCATGCCCATCATGATGATCAGCGAGGAGAACCCCATGATCTTGCCGAACGACGCCGTCCCGAAGTAGTCGGCCCGCAGCGCCTGCGTGAGCGGGCCGCGCGCGCCCCACGACACGCCCTGGATCGCCGCCGCCAGCGCCACGAGCAGCACCGCCGACGCCCACGCCATGATCAGCATCGCGGCGAGGTGTCCGAACATCGCCGTCACGATGATGGCGCGCTTGTCGATGCGGTCGCCGAGCCAGCCCGCCGAGACCATGCCGATCACCAGCATCGCCGTCATCAGCGTCACCATCTGCGCCGCCGACCCGAGCGAGATGTCGAGCTCCTCGGTGACGTGCGGGACGAAGTGCACGAGCATCGCGCCGACGGTCATCAGCCCCGCGGCGTGCCCGATCGAGAGCAGCCAGAACGAGCGCGTGCGCATCGCCTCGCGCGTGGTGAAGCTCACTTCCTCGACGTACGCCGGACGGCCCTCGGAGGCGCCGTTGCCGCCGGCCGCCCGGCCGGGCTCGTCGCCGTCGGGGAGCAGGCCCAGCTCCTGCGGGCGGTGCCGCACGAGGCCCGCCAGCGGCAGGCCGACGGCGAAGATGATGAGCCCCGAGACCACGGCCATCGTCCGCCAGCCCCACGCCTCGAGGCCCGCGACGACGATGGGCTGCACCAGCCCGCCGGTCGCCATGCCCGTGCCGACGATGCCGAGCGCGAGGCCGCGTCGACGCCGGAAGAAGCTCACGAGGGAGGCCGAGAGGCTCATCATCGAACCGAAGCTCTGGCCCGTCGCCATGATGATGAACACGACGTAGAACCACAGCAGCGAGTCGACCACGCTGAACGCGAGGAAGCCGCCGCCGAAGAGCAGCATGCCGATGATCATCACGGCCCTCGGGCCGTAGCGGTCGACCATCCAGCCCTGGATGGGGCCGAGGAAGCCGCTCTCGATGCGCTGCATGGAGAAGGCGATGGAGAGCTGGGTGCGGCTCCAGCCGAAGTCGGCCTCCAGGAGCTTCACGTAGGTGCCGAAGGCGTGCATGAGGAGGCCGCCGCCGAGCATGAACATGCCGAAGCCGGCGATGACGACGAGCCAGCCGTAGAAAATCCTCGTACCCAGGCCACGGGCGACGAAGTCCGACACCGCGAGTCCCCTCGGTGCGCGCCCCACGCGAAGCAACTCGCCGGGTCGCGCGCCGCCGGGGCGCGTCGAGACCGTGACGTGTACGGGAGCGTCAGTCGGGTCTAAACCCCACTATAGCGCGACGTGGGCTCAGGCTCTCGCGGGGGGTCTACTTCCCTCGCCTCGGAGGGGAGAGGGTTGGGTGAGGCGCTACTCCGCGAGTTCGATGCGGAAGCCGTCGTCGTTGCCGCGCACGGCGACGAGGATGCGCCTGGCGATGCGTGCCGCGCCATCAGGCACGAGGTTTCCTTCAACGTACAAGTCAGCGTTTACAAGCGCGCGGGGGAATCGCAAGTCGTCGGGATTGGTGCTGAAATAGTTTCGGGTCCTGCCCTTCAGGCCCGCAACCCGCTGCGCGAACGACGGTCCTACTTCCCTAATCAGTTGTTCGCTCAGTGCCTGGACCAGCAGGGGCCAGCTTGTGACCTCGTGGCGTGTTTCGTCGAGCCAGAACGCAGCTAGTCGCCTTCCGCCGAAGCGTTCTTGCTCTGAGATCTCTGGCGTATCGGCAGCCTTCCGTTCAGGTGGTGGCGCTTGGCGAGTCGTGACGAGGCCATACGTACCCCGCCCCACCCGTTCGAGCCGAGGATCGTTGAAGAACCTCCCGAGCAGCGTGTTCGCCGGGTCTCTCCCTCCGGCCTCGAATTTCCTACTCTCGCGCAATCGCCGCTCGATCTCGCGATAATGAAGCGGCGTGGCCACCTCCTCGAGTAGTGCCACTACGAGGTCGGCCGGAGATGACTTGAACGAACTAGACGGTTCGGGGTGTGATGGGCCTGAACTCGATCCGGTCGTCTCCTCGACCTCGATCCGGAGGCTGGCATCTGAGCCGCGCACCGCTTCGACTATGCGCCTCGCTAAGCGGACGCAACCGTCGGCACTGAGGTTCCCGTCGACGTACAGCCCAGAGTTCCCGACCTCCATCGGTCGGTAAAGGTCGTCCGCGTTCGTACTGAAGAACGACCGGGTCCGTCCACGCACGGGGCTCACGCGCTGCTCGAAGGACGACCCAGCTTCCTCCGCCATTCTCTCAGACACGGTCTGAACCATCCGGCTCTAGTTGGAAGCCTCATGGCGTATCCCATCGAGCCAGAACGCCGCTAAGCGATGTCCCTTGAAGCTCTCGGGTTCGGTTCTGTTCAGTGGGGCGCCTTGCGAGACAGGTGGCCCAGGGGCGACCTTGGCTGTTGGCTCCTCGATTGCAGATGGCGGTGAGCGCGTCGGGCGAAGATCACCGCCCGCCACGGTCCGCAGGAAGTCGAGAATCGTGGACTGATCGGGGGTAACGTTCGCGAGTTGCTCGGCTTCGCGAGCGAGGAGATCGTGCAAGCGAGCGTCGGTAAGAACTCGCTGCCATGCGTCCGGCAGCACAGCGCGAGCTTGTCGCGTGCGCTCGTGCCGCTCGAACTCCTCTTGGGCTTCCACAAGCGTCGCCCCCGCGATGCACTTATCGCGGTTGAGAAAACGGCTCAGGCTAGCCGCCGCCTCGGTGGGCTTCTGGGTCCGGAAATCGACGCGGGCAAAGCGGCGCCCCTCGAACGAGCGGCCACCTTTCATTGGTAGGTACAACCACCAGTCGATCCCGTTCGTGAGGGCAGCCAACTCAACGCCAAGGCCGAAGGCGTAGCGGAGCAACTGCTCCTGGTGCTGGGTGAGATCTGCACTAGCTCGCTTCACCTCGATGAGCACCAGGTCCTTGCCCTGATGCCGCAAGCAGTAGTCGACTTTCCCGCCGTCGCTGTCGGCGAACTCCGGATCGACTTCGTCCAGGTTGTCGGTGTTCCAACCAAGCGCGCGCAGTGTCGGATTGACGGCACCCTGACGCGTGGCGGCTTCGCCGCGCTGCAAAAGGGTGCGGTCATTCGCCAGCCGCTGGACGAGCGCTTCAAGCCGCGCAGTGTCTGCCATCGCGGGGAGTCTACTCCATGTGTAACTACTCGCACGCTCTCGCGCCGCTTGCTACCGTCCCCACGACCGCGAAGCGACCCCGACCGAAGCGCCCGAGGAGACCCACATGTCCGACGAACGCCCCATCCTCACCAACGTCGACGAGCACGGCGTCATGCTCGTCACCATCAACCGACCCGAGGTCATGAACGCGCTCAGCACCGAGATGATGACGCTGCTCGAGGAGGCGATAAGCGAGGCGAGCGTGCGCGACGACGTGTACGCGATGGTGCTCACCGGCGCGGGGCGCGGCTTCTGCGCCGGCGCCGAGATCGGCGGGGGCGGCGGCGACGGTGGTGAGCCTCCGCGCCGCCAGCGCGTCGACCGCCGAGGCAACTCGACGCGGATGGCACTGGCGTTTTCCGAGTGCGACGTGCCGATTATTGGCGCGATCAACGGGCCGGCCGTCGGCGCGGGCTTCGGCGTCGCACTCTGCTGCGACGTGCGGTTGATCGCCGACACCGCGCGCATGGGCTCGATCTTCATCAAGCGCGGCCTCGCCGCCGACTACGGCGCGGCCTACTGGCTGCCTCGGCTCGTGGGCATCGCGAAGGCGCACGAGCTGTTCTACAGCGGCGACCTGCTCAACGCCGAGGAGTGCGTCGAGTGGGGTATCGCGAACCGCGTCGTGCCCGCCGACCAGCTCGTCGACGAGGCGCTGGCGTACGGCCGAATGATCGCGAACGGCCCGCCGATGGGCTACACCGGCGTGCGCCGGATGCTCCAGCGCTCGACCGACATGTCGATGACGCACTTCCTCGAGTACGAGTGGTCGACGCAGGTCGCGCTCCTCGCGAGCGAGGACGGCAAGGAGGGCTTCCGCGCCTTCGCCGAGCGTCGCGACCCGCAGTTCCAGGGTCGCTAGAGGTGGCTGCCGACGCAGATCGGCCGGTCGCCATTGTCACCGGGGCTGCGCGCGGCCTCGGGCTCGCGACGGCCGAGCGGCTGATGGAGGCGGGCTACGCCGCGTGCGTGCTCGACGTCCACGAGCGGCTCATGGCCGAGCACGCCGAGCGCGAGGCGCGCGATTCCGACCGCTTCATGGCCGTGCTCGCCTCGGTCACCGACCCCGACGCCATCGCGGGGGTCGTTGAGCGGGTGGTCGAGCGCTGGGGCCGCGTCGACGTGCTCGTGAACAACGCCGGGCTCAACCGTCGCGGCGGCATCCTCGATCACACCCTCGACGACTGGAACGCGGTGCTCGCGGTGAACCTGACCGGCTCGTTCATCTGCAGCGCCGCGGTCGCGCCGGTGATGCGCGACGGCAGCGAGGCGGGCCGGCAGCCCTCGGGCGTGATCGTGAACATCGGCTCGACCGCGGGCGGCGCGCAGGGCGAGGGGAGTATCGCCTACGCGACGACCAAGGGCGGGCTGCACGTCTTCACGAAGGTGCTCGCGCACGAGCTCGGCCCGCACGGCATCCGCGTCAACGCCATCGCGCCGGGCGCGACGCTGACGGAGTGGGTGCGTCGCAACCTCAGCGCGACGCTCGACGAGTCCGCGGCGGCGACGCCGCTGCGACGCCTCGGTGAGCCCGAGGACGTCGCGAACGCCATCGCCTTCCTCGCCTCGGACGAGGCTCGGCACATCACCGGACAGGTGCTGTCGGTGTCGGGCGGCGGGTGGATGCCGTAGGCGGGATCACTTCCCGTTGGCCAAGCGTGACTCCCAGTCTCTGAGGGTTCGGCTCCCTCTCCCGCACCGCGGGAGAGGGTTGGGGTGAGGGTCCGGCGGCCTCCTCGATGGCTCGTCGCACTCCGCGGACCCCCCTCACCCTCACCCTCTCCCCCCGCCGGGGGGCGAGGGGATCAGATCCGGCTACCGCATCCCGAGTCGAGGGAACCAGAGCGGGCGCGAGGGCGTCACGCCCGCAGCAGCGACCGCCAGAAGAAGCCCATGAACAGGAACCACAGCCACGCCACCGCGATGAAGCCGCCGACGCCGATCGCCGCGCCCCACGCCTCGATCGCCATGCCCATCGGGATCGCGCCGACGGGCATCAGCGAGAAGCCCATCTGGAACAGCGACGTCGCCCGACCGCGCATCTCGTCGCGCGCCAGCACCTGCACCAGGATCTGTGCCACCGTGAACGCGACGCCGTGGAAGACCCCCGCGACCACGAGCATCGCCGAGGACAGGACGAAGACCGTCGACTGCGTGAAGACGATCAGCGCCGTCGCGTAGAAGACCAGCCCCCAGATTGCGATGGCGCCCTTGTGGCGCACGTCGCCCAGCCACGACAGCACGAGCAGTCCTGTCAGCGACCCCCACCCGACGGAGGCGGCGAGGAGCCCGTAGCCGGTCGCGCCCGTGTTCAGCACCTCCTCGGCGAAGACGGGGAGGAGCGGGATGTACGGGTACAGGAAGATGCCCGGCACCGCGCCCGACAGGAGCAGGCCGAGCATCGGCCGGTCGGTCATCACGTAGCGCAGCCCCACCCACAGGCTGCGCAGCGGATGGTCCGTGTCGAGCGCGGCCTGTCGCGTGGTCTTGCTGATGAGCAGCGTGAAGAACGTCGCGATCAGCATCATCACGGCGATGAACAGGAACGGCGACGCCGTCCCCAGCAGGCCGATCATCGCCCCCGCCAGCGGCGGCCCCGAGATCCTCGAGAGGTTCTGCGCGATCGCGTTCAGCGCGATGGCGTTCGAGAGGGTGTCAGGCGTCGTGACGTCGTAGACGAACGTCTGGCGGACGTTCTGGTTGGCGCTGCTGATGATGCCCTCGAGGGCCGAGAAGACGTAGAGCTGCCAGAAGGCGACGAGGTCGGTGAGGACCAGCAGGCCGAGGCCGAGGCCCAGTGCTGCGCTGGCGAGCGTCGACCAGACCGTCACTGAGCGTCGGTGGTAGCGATCCAGCACGACGCCGATCCACGGCGCTGAGATGAGTCGCATCGCGCCGCCCACGGCGACGACCCACGCGAGCTGTGCGGCCGACTCGCCGGAAAGCACGTAGGCGAGCCAGCCGAGCCCGATCATCGTGGCCCATTGGCCGTAGCCCGATGTCACCGTGCCGATAAAGAGGAAGCGGAAGTCGCGCAGCCGCAGCGCGCCGATGCGGTCCTGCCTCGGCGGCGCGGGCTGCTCGACGAGCCCGGCGGCGGGCGCGGCGACCGGCGCCTCGAATGCCAGGCCGTCCTCGGAGAGGTGCAGCGCCTCGTGCGTCACGCGAGCGAGCGGCCGCCCGGTGGTCATGGCGTGGGGGCGCTCACGGGCGGCGCTGGCCCGTCTGTTGGGGGTCGCGGGCTTCCTCGATGTCGCCGAAGGCGGGCGCGGTGGCGCGGCCGATGCCGTTCGCCGCGCCCGTGACGAGCACGGCCTGCTCCGCGAGCACGGCCTGCTCCGCGAGTGCGGGCTGGCCCGCAGAGGTCATCACGTCGGCCACGTCCGCCTCCAGTCCGGGACTCCGCTGCCCGGTCGCGCGGTAGCTGGATGATACGCGCGTGCCGACGCCGCGCGGGTGTGTTGCGGAGCGTATGGCGTGTGGACTCCGGAGCGAGGGAGGCCTGGGGGCTAGGTGAAGGGCGCCTGCTCCATGAGGCCGGCGTGCACGCCAACCTCGGTGCATGCGTCGTCGCGCGTCCACGTCTGGTCGTCGAGGCGCCAGCCCTGGCGTTGGTCGTTGAGCTGCGTCTGCAGCACGTGCCAGAGGTGGGCCTGCAGGTCCGGCTCGCGCACCGGGGCGATGATCTCGATGCGCTCGTCGAGGTTGCGCTTCATCAGGTCGGCGCTGCCGATGAAGTACTCGGGGTCGCCGCCGTTCGCGAAGTAGTAGATGCGCGCGTGCTCCAGGAACCGGCCGATCACGCTCACTACGCGGATGCGGTCGCTCAGCCCCGGGATGCCGGGCCGCAGGCGGCACAGCCCGCGCACGATCAGGTCAACCTCGACCCCGGCCTGCGCGGCCTCGTAGAGCAGCCGCACCGAGTCGCGGTCCTCGAGCGCGTTCATCTTGAACGCCAGGTGGGCGGGCCGGCCCGCTCGCGCGTGCTCGATCTCGCGCCGCACGCGCCACTCGAACTCGGACCGCATGATCGTCGGCGCGACGATCAGCTCGTTCGTGACCGGGCGCTCCGAGGAGCCCGTGAGGTGGTTGAACACCGTCACGAGGTCACTCCCGATCGCCTCGTCCGACGTGAACATGCCGATGTCCGTGTAGAGCCGCGCGGTGCCGGAGTTGTAGTTGCCGGTGCCGATGTGCGCGTAGAGCCGCACGCCCGGAGGCTCGTCGCGGACCACGAGCGAGATCTTGCTGTGCACCTTGAGGTCCGGCGAGCCGTACGCGATGTGCACGCCCGCCTCCTCCAGCTTGCGCGCCCACTCGATGTTGTTCGCCTCGTCGAAGCGGGCGGTCAGCTCCACCACGACCGCCACTTGCTTGCCCTTCGCGGCCGCGTTCATGAGCGCCTCGAGGATCGGCGAGTCCGGCGAGGTGCGGTACAGCGTCTGCTTGATCGCCAGCACCTGCGGATCGCGAGCCGCCTGCTCCACGAAGCGCACGACGGTCGCGTCGAAGGACTCGTACGGGTGGTGCACCAGCAGGTCGCGCTCGCGCAGCGTCTCCCAGAGCCGCCCGTCCTCCTCGGTGTTGGCGAAGCGCTTCGGGATGGCGGGCGTGAAGCCGCCGAAGGTCAACTCCTCCACGCCCAGCGTCGCGAGCTGCATCAGGTCCGCGGTGTCGACGAGGTGCTCGACCTCAATCACGTCGGACTCGTCGAGCTCCAGCTCGTCGAGCAGCAGCTCGCGGTGCAGCGGGGGGAGCCGGGCGGAGCACTCGAGGGCGACCGCGACGGCGAGGCGGCGTTGCTCGATCTGGCTCTCGATCAGCTCGCGCAGGTCCTCGGCCGCCTCGCCGGGGGTCCCGACCTCGGCACTGCGCAGCACGCGGATGAGGTGCCAGCCGATCACCTCGACGCCCGCGAAGAGCAGGCCGAGGTGCGCCCCGATGACCTCCTCGAGCGGCACGAAGCGCCCGTCGCCGAGGTCGACGAAGCGGGGCCGGTTGGGCGGCACCTTGACCCGCGCGAAGCGCGTCATGCCGTTGCGCTGCCGCAGCCCCACGGCGAGCGAGAGGCTGCCGCCGGAGATGAACGGGAAGGGGTGCGCGGGGTCGACGACGAGCGGGGTCAGGATCGGCAGGATCGCGCGCTTGAAGTGCTCGGCCAGCTCGGCCTGCTGCGCGTCGTCCAGGTCCTCGTACGAGACGATCTGCACGCCTGCGGCGGCGAGGGCCGGGCGCAGGTCGTGCGCCCACAGCGTGTCGAGCTCCTCGCGCATGGCGAGGCAGCGGCGCTTCGACTCCTCGAGCTGGTCGGCCACGGTCATGCCGTCCAGCGTCTGCTGGCTGCGGTCGGTCTCGGCGAGCCTGCGCAGCCAGCCGATGCGCTTGGCGTAGAACTCGTCGAGGTTGCTGCCGGTGATGGCGAGGAACTTGAGGCGCTCCAGCAGCGGGTTGCGGCGGTCACGCGCCTCGGCGAGGACGCGGTCGTTGAAGTCGAGCCAGCTCAGCTCGCGGTTGGCGTACCACTCGGGGGCGTCGAGGTCGAAGGGCGCGGAGGTGGCCGCGCCGTCGCCGGCGACCGCGACCGAGGGTTGCGTGGTCATCCGTTCGTGGGCCTCCCGGGGCGCGTCGCGTCGGCTCGAGCGCGCGTGCGGCCGCCTCAAGCATAACGGAACGGACGTGCGGCGTGTGTGACTCATGCTTGTTACGAACCGACGCATTGGAGGGAGCACGGTCCTGCTGGTGTGGCCGGAGCGCGGACCGCTCGTCGTGCTCAGGCGCGCCGCCCCTCGAAGAGGTCGAGCAGCTCCTCCGGGAGCGGGTCGAAGAACGACTCCGGGATCTTGGCGAGGCCCTTGCCCAGCCCGATCGGGCGAGGCTCGTCCGAGCGCTCCTCGATCGGTCGGATCTCGGCCACCGGGCGGTTCCCCCGCCACAGGACGATGCGGTCGCCCGGCCGCAGCAGCGCGACGTGTTCGGAGAGGCGGGCCTCTGCCTCGTGTATGTCGAGTCGCGTCGTCGTCATGACTCGATAGTACCAGTATGCGCTGGAGATCGGCGGCGCGTACGCAGCTTCCTGAGGACCGTCGGGGCCCCCCCCCCCCCCCCCCCCCCCCACCGGGGCGGGGGGGGGGGCGCCCGACCCCCCCCCCCCCCCGGGGGGGGGGGGGGGGGGGGGGGGGGGGGG
>VXMU01000061.1 GCA_009840945.1 Chloroflexota bacterium
CAGGCTGATCAACACCTCGAAGATGGTACTGCCTACCGTCAAGTTAGGCCCACCAGCCTTGACCGTAGACAGTACCAGGCTACCGAAGGGCACCTCCCCGGCGCTGCCGCCGCGCAGGCGGCTGTCCTCCCGCATGGGGATCGTGTAGCGGGTCGTAGCGGCCAGGCCGAGGGCGATCGCCTTCACGAGCGAGCGTGGATCGGCAGTTGGATCGGATAGCGACGGGCGCTATCTTCTGGGGTGTAGCCAGACCGGAGAAGACCGACATGGTGACTCGCCGTCCTTCTGACGAGATCGCTCGCCTCGGTGACGAAATCTACGAGCGCGACATCCGGCGCGAGGTCGAGGCCGATCATCACGGAGAGGTCGTCGCCATCGACGTGGAGAGCGCGACCTGGGCCATCGGCGAGACCGTGATCGTCGCGCGCGATCTCCTGCGTTCGAAGCGTCCGGATGCGATTGACGTGTGGCTGCTCCGGGTAGGGCATCGGGCACTGCATCACTTCGGTGGTCGCCCACTGCGGAACCCCAGGTGATGGAAGGCGTGGTGAACGCCGCCCACGAGGCGGTGCTCACCCTTTCTCTGGAAGGGCCATCCGGACAGACGCGCGACATCGCAGCCGTGATTGACACCGGCTTCACGGGATTCCTGACGGTGACTCCGGCGCTGGCGCTGGACCTGGGACTACCATTCGAGGGTACTGCTCGCGCGACGCTTGCCGATGGCAGTGAGACGACATTTCCGTACTACGGCGTGGCCGTCTTCTGGGATGGCCAGACCAGGTATGTGGAGGCGGATGCCGCCGACACAACGCCGCTCGTCGGAATGCGGCTACTCGACGGCCACAGCCTCTTTATCGAAGTCGAGAACGGTGGGCGCGTCGTCATCGAGCCCACCACCACCGGCTGAACAGTACCTCGAAGTGCGGGCCGCCGAGGGCCAGCGATGGCGTTGCGCGCCGGCCGACCGGTGCGAGTGCCGCCCGTTCAGGCCGGCGCGTCTAGAGCGGCTTGCGGGCCAGGAAGCAGTAGAGCGGCGTGAAGATGCCCGTCCGCCCGCCCGCGACGTAGGCCTCGGCGGTGCGATCGAGGAGCCCGATGACTTCCGCGGAGCCCTTCGGGAACAGCCGCAGCACTTCAGCCAGCTTCGTCCCCGCGAAGAGTGCCCTGCGGCCCAGCGGGAGCCGGACAAGCGCCGACCCCAGCGGCCCGTGGCGGCGCTCCATGGGCCGGTACCATGGCGTGGATGGGCCCTGTTGGACATCGCGGTCCATCCCCTCGATCACCTCGAACCCCGCGGCCTCCAGCGCCCGGTTCACCTCCCCGAACGTGGCGATGTCGTTGAGCGCGATGCCGCGCATCAGGTCCTGCTTGATGGCCCGGTGCCGCTGGTCATCCCGGTCGTATGCGTCGGTGAGGCACATCTCCTGACCCCAGAAGAGCGCTCCGGGCTTGAGCACGCGGAATATCTCCTCGAAGGCGCCCTGCTTGTCCGGCGCGTGGCACGTCGACTCGATGGCGTACCCACGGTCGAACGTGCCGTCGTCGAAGACGCTCATGTCCATGAAGCTGCAGAGCGCGTAGTCGACCATGTGGTCGAGCCCCGCCTCGGCGTTCAGCCGCTTCGCCTTCTCCAGCTGGATCGCGTTGATGTTGACGCCGACGACGCGCACATCCGCCTCGCGGGCGACGTGGCGCATCGGGCCGCCGACACCACAGCCGACGTCGATGACCGTCATGCCGGGCTGCAGCTCCAGCCGTGAGATCATCAGTCGCTGATGCCGGGCGATGGACTCCTCAAGGCTCTCACCGGGAGTGAGTGGGGCGAAGTGCAGGGACTCGCTCCAGGCCCACTCCATGTACCCGGTGCACAGGTCGTAGTAGTCCCGTACCGTCTCCGCGTGGTCGTACTCGCCGCCGTCGCCGGCTTCCGGCGCAGCGCGATCGATCCAGCCGTCGAGGTGCTGCACGCGGCGTCGGACGTCCGACCCCCGGTACGCATCTCGCAAGTCTCTCGACAGTCTGAGCAAGCCCACGCGTTGCACCGCTTCCTGTTCGGCCCGGCCCTGGTACGCGGGAGGGGCTCGTACGACTGTAGTGGGCTCGCGGCGTGAGCGCCCCGTGCATGGCTGCGCCAGTGGTCTCGTCTCGCACGCTCATCGAAGCGGCCGATGAGCGAGGCTGCCGCGCGACAGCTCGCCGCTCCTCGGGCCCGCCCGTGGCACATCCGGGGGTTGTACGGTCTACCATCGAGTCCCGTGGAGGCGCCCGCGCGACGCTCGGGCGGTGCGAGGAGCCTTGCAGATGACCGGCGGACGCGTCGTCATCGTCGGTGGGGGCTTCGCCGGGCTCTGCGCCGCCTACACGCTCATGCAGCGCGGGATCACGCCCCTCGTGCTCGAGGCCGGGGACCGCGCCGGGGGACGCGGCAAGGGCGAGTGGGTGGATGGCTTCTCCCTGGACATGGGGGCGTTCGTCTTCACCTCCACCTACGACACCGCGTTCCGGTTGTGCGAGGAGCTGGGACTCCCCCTCGTGCCGTCGACGATGAAGTTCGGCCACTACCGCGCCGGGCGGTGGGTGACCACGACGCCGGACCAGTCACTGTGGAACTGGCTCCGGCACTTCCGCACCGCCGTCACCATGGGCTTCCTCTCGCCAGCGGGCATGCGGTCGAGCTTCAGGCTGATGCGGCAGATCCATCGCGAGGCGGAGTACCTGAGCTTCGCCGGCGACAGCCCGCTCGCCGAGATCGACGATGACGAGAGCTTCGGCGAGTACCTGGAGCGGCTCCGCGTGCCGGAGAACCTGCAGGTCACGCTCAAGGCGCCGCTCAAGATGATCCTCGGCGATCCGGAACCGGCGGGGCAGGCGCTAATGCGCGCCTACATCGGCGAGACGATGCTGCACTCAGGCCGGGTCTACATACCCGCGCGCGGCATCGGCTCGCTCAGCGCAGCGCTCGCCGATGCGTGCTCCGACGTGATCCGCGTCTCCACCCCGGTCAGGCGCATCGACGTCGCTGGCGGGCAGGCGAGCAGCGTGGTCGTGGACGGCGAGACCATCGAGGCGGACGCGGTGATCTGCGCCGTCCCCGGCACGAAGGTCGCGGACCTCGTCCCCGCCCTGCCGGACGAGACGCGTCGTGCGTTGGGCGCCGTGAGCTACTCGACCGGCTGCCGCGTGGTGATCGGCCTCGACCGCCCACCGCTCCCGCACGGATGGCACGGCGCACTCTACCCGGAGCACGACGACACCCCGCTCCTGCTGGACCGGTCCGTGTTCCTGCCCGACTGCGCGCCTCCCGGCAAGGGTCTCCTCGACCTGCTGATCGGGCGCGACCGCGCGCAGGAGCTCATCCCGCTCGACGACGAGGAGATCAAGCACGAGCTGCTGGGCGCCGCGCGCAGGCACGCGCCCCCCGGCTCCGCCCTACCCGGGGACGACGAGGGCCTCTTCTACCGCGTCTACCGCTGGGAGGAGGCGCTGTGCATGGGGACGCCCGGCATGCTCGCCGAGATGGCGAAGGTCCCCGCACAGCTCGCCGGGCGCATCGACAACCTGTTCCTGGCCGGCGACTACATGGGCGTGCCGTCGGTCAACGGCGCGCTGTCCAGTGGCTACCGCGCCGCGGTCGGCGTCGCGGAGCGGCTCGCGTCGCGCTCCGGCTGACCCGGCGCGCAGCCGGGCCCGCCCCGTCCGCTCGCGCGGCCGGGCCTGCGAGGGCCGATCGACGCCGGGACGGCCGGAGGGCCGGCTATGAGCCGGGGCCGTCGTAGCCCTCGACGACAATCACGCTCGAGTGCATGCAGCGCGAGCGCAGGTCGTTGAGCGACGTGTACTCGGTGGAGCGGACGAACGCCTGGGCGCGCTCGAAGCTCTCGAACTCCATGACGACGATGCGGTGCGGCGTCCAGCCGCCCTCGATCACCTCGGTGGTGCCGCCACGCATCAGGAACCTGCCCCCGTGCGCCTGTACGGCCTCCACGATCTTCGGGGCGAACTCGGCGAACACCTCCTGGTCGAAGACCTCGGTGTCGATCATCATGTAGCCCTTCACCTGTCGCTCCTCTCGTCGAGACTGCATATCGCCGACGCAGCATAACGTCCGTGTACCTCTGGCGTACCGATCACAGGCGCGTGCCCTCGAGCTCGCGCGAGACGATGCCGTGCCGAGGCCGTGGGCTCCGCGCCGGACGGATAACTCAGGCGTCGGGGAAGCCTTCGAGCACCAGCGTGTTCGAGGTCATGCACAGCGCGCGCTGACTATCGAGCGCATGGTGCTCCTGGGAGTGTGCGAACCCCCTGGCCGCTTCAAAGCTCTCAAACTCCATGATGACGAGGCGATCGGGGCGCCAGTTACCGGCGGTGACCTCGATCGCCCCGCCACGCGCCAGGAACCTGCCGCCGTGCGCCTCCATCGCTTCGGCGATCTTCGGTGCAAGTTCGGCGAACACCTCCCGGTCGAAGATCTTCGCGTCGATGAGGAAGTAGCCCTTCATCCCGTACCGTCTCCTGTCACTCCGCTGCGCGAACTCCGCGCAGTCATCCGCTGATAGTGGGTCCGCGCGCGCCTATTGGCGCGTGCCCTCGATCTCCACCGCCACGATGTCGATGCCGTAGTACTTGCGATGGCGGACCGAGGATGCGTAGTGGCGTAACAGGCGGAACGAGATGTCGCCCACCTCGGGCACCTCGGCCTGGTCGCTGATGTACGCGATCCGGTCCTCGATGTTCTCCTCGGAGAACACCGCCAGGAACTCCAGCTCGACCGCGCCGGCCCCGGGCCGTGCGATGAGCACGAGCCGTGGCGCCTCGTCCCCCTCGTAGTCGTCGCGCAGCTCCAGCATGGTCGAGACCGTCTCCTCGCCGGCCGCGCAGAGCCGGTCGGTCGAGGCCTGGTTCCAGTGCATCGCCTCCCCGAGCTCGCGCAGGAACGCCTCGACGTCCGGGAAGGCTGCGGTGTCCAGTTCGGTCTCGAGCCGCCTGCGATGCGCGCCGCTGATTTCGAGCACGATGGTCATCACGACTGCGGCGAGCACGCCGACGACGACGCTGTTCCCGAGCGCCACCCCCCACGGCCCGCCGATGACGGTCGCGAGCACATTCTGGCTCTGCAGGCCGATCGCGATCGAGAGCGAGACGCCGACGATGAAGGCGCGCTGCTGGTTGAGGCCATCCCGGAAGACGGTGCGCATCCCCTCCACGAAGAGCAGGCCCATGACCATCATCAGGACGGCTCCGGTCACGGGGCGAGGGATGGTGAGCAGCAGCCCCACCACCTTCGGCAGCAGGGCCAGCACGACCAGCACCACGCCCATCGCGATCCCGGCCCGCCTCGCGGCCACACCGGTGAACCCGACCAGCGCGATGGTGGACGGCAGGTAGATCATCGTAGGCGGGGTCCCGGCGATGCCCGACAGCAGAATCGCGACGCCGCCGGTATTCATCGTCGCCTGCACACCGCGGAAGTCGATGCTGCGCGGGCTGCGCCGTGACGCCTGCTGGATGACGGCCCCCTCGTTGCTGGTCTTGACGGCGACCACCGCGCTCAGGACGCAGAACACCAGCAGCAGCGCCCAGAAGTCCTGGTCGAACACCGAGCCCATGCCGGGCCATCCCGAGAACTCCGGGAGCGCGAACCACGCGGCGTCGCGCGCCGGCTGAGCGTCGTAGACCCCGAGCAGCACCGCGACCGCGCACCCCAGCACGATAGCGATCGGCATGGCCCAGAGGCGAAACAGGCCCGAACCGCGCAGCATGAGCAGCGCCAGAGTGCCGAGCGCCGCGGCGCCGACCGCCAGGCCGGCCCCGGGCTCGACCCCGGGCGGGACATCGTCCAGCCGGTCGATCGCGATGGGTATCACGGTGACGGGGATCACCATGAACGCGACGCCCGTCACCACGGGCGTGATCAGCCGGCGCAGCTGCGCGAGCCAGGCGGCCACCGCGAACTGGACGAGCGAGGAGGCGACCACGAGGCTGGACATCAGCGCCAGCCCGCCCTCGTTGACTGCCAGCACGCAGACCGCCAGATAGGCGGCGCTCGGCCCCATCAGGAGGATGTAGCCGGGCCCCAGGCGTCCGAGCGTGCTCGCATGGAGCGCCACGGCGATGCCGGCGAGCGCGAGGGCGGCGAAGACCGCCCACTCCATGTAGCTGCCGCCCTCGTTGAACGCGACGATGAAGGTGGTGGTGATCGTGATGGTGTTCGACACCACCAGCACCGCGCCCTGCAACGCCGTGATCGCGGTGAGCGCATGCGGGGCGGGCTCGTCGGGCTCGTACCGGATGTGCTCGTTGACGAGCATCGTCGACCTCGCGCGCGGTGGGTCAATGCGGGAGCCCCGGCGCGTTGCCGGACGGCTGCCTGGCTGCGCTGGTGAGCACCCGCCGGAACATATCACGGTCGTGAAGCAACAATTCGATGTCACTGCTCGGCGCTTCCTCGGCGCGCGGAGACCCGCCGCACGGCATTGCACGAGCACACCGAGGCATACCTCACGCGGTCGCGGCGACCTGTCGCCATATCGCGCCGTGCGGCATGCTGTCTGGAGCGCCCCGCGGGACCGCGGCAGCGCCATCGGGAGGCGAGATGACGACGGCGAGCCAGGAGGCGGGTCAGGACCAGCGCCGCGAGGAGGCGCCCCTCGACACGCTGTCCCCGGAGGAGCGCCTCTTCCGCATGCGCCACTCCGCCGCGCACGTCCTGGCCGAGGCCGTCCTCGAGATGTTCCCCGAGGCCAAGTACGCCATCGGCCCGCCGATCGATCACGGCTTCTACTACGACTTCGAGCTGCCCCGCCCGCTCACGCCGGAGGACCTCACCCGCCTCGAACGACGCATGCGCGGCACCGTGTACCGCGACGTGCCGATCGAGGGCCGCTGGATCCCCAAGGACGAGGCGCGCGCGATCTTCGCCGAGCAGCCCTACAAGCTCGAGATGATCGACGAGATCGAGGACGACACCGTAGGCCACTTCCGTCACGCCGAGTTCGACGACCTCTGCCGCGGCGGGCACACGGAGCGGACCGGGCAGATCGGCGCGTTCGCCCTGACGCACTCGGCGGGCGCGTACTGGCGGGGCGACGAGCGCCGCCCGATGCTCCAGCGGATCTACGGCGCGCTCTTCCCCACGCAGGAGGAGCTGGACGCCTGGCTCGAGGCGCGCGAGGAGGCCGAGCGCCGCGACCACCGCCGCCTGGGCCGCGAGCTGGAGCTCTTCACGTCGAGCGACCTCGTAGGCCAGGGCCTGCCGACGCTGCTCCCGAAGGGCGCGACCGTCCGGCGGCTGCTGGAGGACTGGGTGGTCACCCTCGAACGTCGCGCGGGCTACCAGCACGTCTACTCGCCGGTGCTCGGCAAGGTCGACCTCTACAAGCGCTCGGGGCACTGGGAGCACTACCAGGAGGACATGTTCCCGCCGATGCAGCTGGAGCACGACGAGATGGTGCTGCGGCCGATGAATTGCCCGCACCACATCCTGGCCTATGAGACGCAGCTCCACTCCTACCGCGACCTGCCGCTGCGCATCGCCGAGTTCGGCACGATGTACCGCTTCGAGCGCTCGGGCGTGGTCGGCGGGCTCAGCCGCGTGCGGGCGATGTCGCTCAACGACGCGCACATCTTCTGCACCCCGGACCAGATCAAGTCCGAGTTCGCCGGCGTGATGCGCCTGGTCGAGGAGGTCTACGCGGTCCTCGGCATCACCGAGTACTCGTACCGCCTCTCCCTGCGCGATCCGGCCGACCAGGAGAAGTACGTCGACAACGACGCGATGTGGGACCTCGGCCAGCGCGTCCTCAGCGAGGCGATGGACGAGCTCGGGCTCGACTACGTCACCGCCGAGGGCGAGGCGGCGTTCTACGGCCCCAAGCTGGACATCCAGATCCGCGACATGCTGGGCCGCGAGGAGACGATGTCGACTATCCAGGTCGACTTCCACCTGCCGGAGCAGTTCGGCCTGCGCTACATCGGCGAGGACGGCGCGGAGCACCGCCCGGTGATCGTGCATCGCGGCGTGCTCGGCACGGCCGAGCGGATGATGGCGTACCTCATCGAGCTCTACGCCGGCGCGTTCCCCGTCTGGCTCGCGCCCGTGCAGGCGACCGTCATCCCCATCGCCGACCGCCACGTCGACTACGCGAACGAGGTGCGCGACGCGCTGCTGCGGCGCGACCTCCGCGTCGAGGTCGACGACGGCGGCGACCGCATGGGCGCGAAGATCCGCAGGGCGCAGCTCCAAAAGGTGCCGTACATGCTCGTCGTCGGGGACCGCGAGGCGGAGGCGGACGCCGTCTCGATGCGCCACCGCGCACTCGGCGACCTCGGCCCGACGCCCCTCGCCGAGGCGGTGGACCGCATCGCCGGCGAGCGCGACGCGCAGTCGCTGGACCCGGAACCCGACGGGGCTTAGTCCGCACCTGCCGACACGGGCGACCTCATCGCGGGCGAGCGCGACACGCGAGAACCAGACGAGACAGGAGTGAGCCATGTCCGACCTGGTCAGCCACCTACGATCCTTCAATCGGAAGGAGCGCTTCATCCTGCTCAGCGAGGCGCTCGGCCGTGACATCCTTGGCGGCGCCTTTCGCGGACGCCTCGGCGAGGCCATCGGCGTCGCCGTTCCAGACACTGCATTCGTCGCGATGGACTACCACCTCGACTGGCTACAGATGGCGCTGTACCTGGCAGGGACGCCCAACCCGCCGGACTCTATTCCGAAATCGGATGTCATCGGGTCGAGCCCACAGGACTTCAATCAGAACCAGATGGACGTCGACCTGCTCGTCGCGTTCGACGAGGGCAGCACGACTCGCCTCGTGCTGATCGAGGCGAAGATGGAGACCGGGTGGACGAACGATCAGATGTCGAAGAAGGCGGAGAGGCTGCGTGCGATGTTCGACGACCCCAGCGCCCGCGGCCTCGCCGAGCCATGCTTCCTGTTGCTGTCGCCCCGACGGCCCCAGCAACTGAACGCTGAAACATGGCCGTCCTGGATGACGCGGGACGGCGAGCCAATCTGGATGGAACTGCGGCGACCTGCGGGCCTTCGCAAGGTGACGCGCTGTGGACCCGATGGACGCGCCTCGGCGACCGGAGACTTCCTCCGGATCGATCCCTGACAGCCGCTACCCCTCGCGGCGAAGTTGCTCGATGCGCCGCAGGGCGGCCGTCACTAGCCCGGACTCGAGCGCCTCGGCGAGGGTGCCCTCGACGAACCGATCGGCGCGGATCACGACGGTGAGCAGCCTCGCGACGTCGAGCACCGTCGCCTGTTCGAGCACCCCGCGATCATCCTGAAGGCGACGTGCATCCGGCGTCTGGGCCCACTCGGACCAGTCGAAGTCGGGACGCACCCAGCCGTCGCGATACGCCACCTCGATGAACTCGGTAGTTAGCTCGGAAGGCGAGAACCAGGGCAGGACGAAGCTCCCGCGCTGCTCTTCCCGCCCCCCTTTCCATTCCCCGAGCTCGGCGTCCGCAGCCTCGAAGGCAGGCAGCAGTGTCGCCAGGCCGTCGAGCTGCGGCGGCGCCAGCTCCTCGTGGTCCTCGGTCACGTGCGCCTCCCCTGTCCTGCCGCCCGGCGCCTCGCCGACGGCGTGGTCCCCGTCCTGGCGCCGACGCACACGTCGGATACGGCCGGCTAGCAGTGATAGTCGACGAGCACGGGCACGTACCTCCGCTCGGTGTACGACCGAACCGTGGCGCGGAAGGCGTTCTCCCACTCCGGGACGTCCTCATGGAAGTGCACCGTGCGGCCGTAGAACGTATCCCAGTCAGACCAGCCCCCGCCGGGAAGCAGCAGGGCGAACGAGGGCCACTCACCGGCGATCAAGTCTCCGCCGCGAGGCGAGTCCGGGCCGACGAATTGGTACCAGTCCCAGGTCGGATAGGGGTTGAGCGTGGTCCAGACGGTGAGCGTGCCGTTGCAGCACTCCTCGTCGTGCTCGTCCTCCCAGCAGTCAGCCTCGTACGGCGGGACCTCGAACAGGTCGCCGTAAGGCTCCATCAACTGGTCGACGCGCTCCTGCCGCTTGGCCTCGCTGCCTGCGTGCTCGGGCTCCACCAGCACCGTCAGCATGAGGTGCATGCGCCATCCTGACTGCGCCGGCCTCGTATCGCCACCACATGGTAGCGCGCAACCGAACTCGGGAGAGGCGCCACGTCAGCGTCGGGCGCTACAACAAGGGTGGCTGACGACCGCTTATACGGTCGCCTTTCCCGGTAGCTACTGATCGCCTCCATCACCGGACACGATGACGTCTTGCCGCCTCGCCCCCGGCGTGACAGGCTAGCGCGCGGTCAGATCCGACGAGTGCAGAGGTTCGAGGCCTGCCGATGCCCAAGCGCGTGCTGCTGGCGAACCGTGGCGAGATCGCGCTGCGCGTGCAGCGCACGTGCCGCGAGCTCGGGATCGAGACCGTCGCCGTCTATTCGGAGCCGGACCGCAACGCGCTGCACGTCCGCGAGGCGGACGCCGCAGTGGCGATCGGCCCCGGACCGGCCACCGAGTCCTACCTCGTCATCGACAACATCATCGAGGCGGCGAAGCGCACGGGCGCCGACGCGGTCCACCCCGGCTACGGCTTCCTCTCCGAGAATGCGGCCTTCGCCGAGGCCTGCGACGCCAACGGCATCACGTTCATCGGCCCGCCCGCCTCGGCGATGCAGGCGATGGGTGACAAGGTCGCCGCGCGGCGACTGATGGCCGACGCGGGCGTCCCCATCATCCCGGGCGCCAACGACGTCGACGCCTCCGACCTCGCGGCCGCGCACGCCGAGGCCGAGCGCATCGGCTTCCCGCTCATGGTGAAGGCCGCGGGCGGCGGCGGCGGGCGCGGCATCCGCGTCGTCGAGTCGCCCGACGGGCTCGACGGGGCGATGCAGCTCTCCAGCTCGGAGGCGGCTGCCGCGTTCGGTAACGCCACGGTCTTCCTCGAGCGCTACGTCTCGCCCGCCCGCCACATCGAGGTCCAGGTGATGGCCGACGCGCACGGCAACGCGCGGGCCTTCGGCGAGCGCGAGTGCTCGGTGCAGCGCCGCCACCAGAAGCTGCTCGAAGAGGCGCCCTCGGTCGCCGTCGACCCGGAGCTGCGCGCGCGGCTGTGCGACGCGGCGACGGCCGCGGCGCTGAGCTGCGGCTACCGCAACGCCGGCACCGTCGAGTTCCTGCTCGACGACCGCACCGGCGAGTTCTTCTTCCTTGAGATGAACGCCCGCCTCCAGGTGGAGCACCCGATCACGGAGCTGGTCTACGGCGTCGACCTCGTCGCGCTGCAGCTCGCCGTCGCCGACGGCCAGGAGCTCGACCCAGGCCCCGCCGGGCCGCGCGAGCCGAACGGCTGGTCCATCGAGTGCCGCATCAACGCCGAGGACCCCCACGCCAACTTCGCCCCCTCGTTCGGCCTCGTCGAGCACGTCGACATGCCGCAGGGGCCGGGCGTGCGCTTCGACTCGATGCTGTACGCGGGCCTCGACGTGCCGGTGTTCTACGACTCGCTGCTCGGCAAGCTCATCGTGTGGGCCGAGGACCGCCCGGCGGCGATCGCCCGGATGCGGCGCGCGCTGCAGGACCTGGTCGTCGCCGGCATCGACACCAACAGCGCCTTCCACCTCGCACTGCTCGACGACCCCGACTTCGTCGCCGGCAACGTCGACACCGGCTGGCTCGAGCGCGACTTCACCATGCCCCCGCCCGCCGACGACGGACGCGACGTGACGGCGCTCATCGCCGCCGCGCTCGCCGCCGAGATGGGCGGGCGTGCCGACGGCGCCGCCCCGGCGGCGGGGCCCTCGGCGGCAGACCTGTGGGCGCGCGTCGCGCGCGCCGACGCCATGAACACCCGGGTACAGCACACGGCAGAACGCGGATGGCGAAGCGGCATCGGTTCCTAGTCGGCGAAGACGAGCGCTCCGTCGAGGTCGACCAGACCCCCGACGGCGTGACCGTGACCCTCGACGAGGGTGACGCGGTGCATCTCGACGTCCTCGAGGTGCAGGTCCCCGGCACCGTCTCGTTCTTCATCGACGGCCGCCAGCAGCGCGCCTACGTCGCGCGCCGCGGGGGCGGCTACGAGGTCACGATCGGCGAACGACGCTTCGTCATCGAGGCCGCCACCGGGGGCCGCGGCCGCCACGTGGTGGGCGGCGCGGAGGACGCGCCCGGCCAGATCACGGCACCCCTCGCCGGCGTCGTCGTCGAGGTCCGCGTCGCCGTCGGTGACGAGCTCGAGGCGGGCACGACGGTGCTGGTGCTCGAGGCGATGAAGATGCAGAACGAGGTGCAGATCCCGTACGACGGGACCATCACCGCCATCCACGCCGAGGCCGGCGAGAACGTCGACAAGGGCGTGCTGCTCGTCGAGTACGAGACGGCCGGCGAGGAGTAGCGCACCGCCGCGCACGCGCCCACCGCGCGCTCCTCGCGTTGTGAGCGCCGATCGCGCGGTGCTACAATCGCCATCCGGCAGCGCGGCCGCGCTGACCCGGTGACGACGAGGAGCGACCGATCGCAAAAGAGCTGCGCACCAACGAGCAGATACTCGTGCCGCGAGTTCGCGTCGTCCAGGACAACGAGCAACTGGGGATCATGGAAACGCGCGAGGCGCAACGCCTCGCGGATGAAGCCGGGTTCGACCTCGTCGAGGTGGCCCCTGGGGCCGATCCGCCGGTCGTGCGGATCATGGACTACGGCAAGTACCGCTACGAGCAGTCGAAGCGTGAGCGCGAGTCGCGCAAGAGTTCCCGGCACTCCTCGTTGCGCGAGGTGCGGATGCGCGTCAAGATCGATGAGCACGACATCGCGTTCAAGGCGCGGACGGCGCGCAAGCTGCTGGGCGAGGGCGACAAGGTCAAGATCTCCGTCATGTTCCGTGCACGCGAGATCACCCACCCCGAAGTCGGCCGCGAGCTGCTCGACCGCTTCTACGAGCGCATCAGCGATGTCGCAAACGTCGAACGGCCGCCGCACATGGAAGGGCGCACCCTCTCGATGGTGGTGATGCCCGACCCGAAGGCGAGCCAGCGCGAGCAGGAAGCCGCGCCCGCGTAGGGAGACCCCGACCGTGCCGAAGATGAAGACCCACAAGGGGACGGCGAAGCGCGTCAAGGTCTCCGGCAGCGGCAAGCTGCAGATGCGCGCGCATCACCTCAACAACAAGCGCATGAAGAAGCGCCGCGCCAAGCTTGCCGCCCTGCGCGACATGCATGAGGTGCACCCCAGCCAGCGCAAGCGCATCCGCCGCCTGCTCGCCGTCTAGCGCTCGCCCGCCGCACCGAAGGACGTACCACGATGCCCCGCACCCGAAACCGCGTACAGACACGCAACCGGCACAAGAAGATCATCGCGCGCGCCAGCGGGCACCGCGGCAAGCGCCACAAGAACTTCAAGGTCGCCAACGAGTCCGTCATGCACGCCCTGCGCTACGCCACCGAGCACCGGCGCGACCGCAAGGGCGACTTCCGCCGGCTCTGGATCGTGCGCATCAACGCCGCCGCCCGGCTGCACGGCACCACCTACTCGAGGATGGTGAACGGCCTCAAGCGCGCCGGCATCGAGGTTGACCGCAAGATGCTCGCCGACCTCGCGGTGCGCGAGCCGGACGCCTTCGGCGCGCTCGCCGAGCAGTCCAAAGCGGCCCTGGCCGCCTGACGCCCGCACCCCGGCCTGCTCCGGCCACGCAGCGGCCCCTCTCCCCCTCTCCACACGAGGGTGGCGCGGCGTCGGCTGCGCGGGCAGCCTCCCACGCAGCCGGGCCCGCCGGGCCGGGCGCGAGCTGAGCGCGCGACCCCATGCTGTTTGACCTCATCGTCACGGCCATCGGCCTCGTGGTTCTGCTGGTCGGCGCGTCCGTCTTCGTGCGTTCGGCGTCGACGCTCGCGGTGTGGCTGGGGCTCTCGCCGGTCATCGTCGGCGCGACCGTGGTTGCGTTCGGCACGTCCGCGCCGGAGTTCCTGGTCGCCCTCCGCGCCTCGGTCTCCGACTCCGGGGGGCTCGCCGTCGGGAGCGTGCTGGGCTCGAACGTCACGAACGTCTGCGTAGTGCTGGGTCTCGCCGCGTTCCTGCGGCCGCTGAGGTACGACCTCTCGCTGCTGCGGTGGGAGGTCCCGGTGCTCGTGGTGGGGACCGCGGGATTCATCGTGCTCGGGAGCACGGGGACCATCGGTCATGTCGGCGGCGCGGTCATGTTCCTCGGACTGCTCGCATTCATCGGATTCTCGTTGCGCGTGCGACCCCAGATCGCGGCCCCCGGACGGCAGACCGAGCCGGAGGCCGACGGCGGCTGGCACCCGGCGGCCTGGGCCGGGGCGCAGCTCACGCTGCTCGGGATCGGGGTGTTCGCGCTCGCGCTCGGCGCCTACTTCGCCGTGCTGGGCGCGACGCGCGTCGCCCAGGGCATCGGGATGAGCGAGCTTGCGATCGGCGCCACCGTGGTCGCGGTTGGCACGAGCCTCCCGGAGGTCGCGACCAGCACCGTCGCGGCAGTCCGCGGCGAGTACCAGATCGCACTCGCGAACGTCGTCGGCTCGAATATCTTCAACCTGCTGGGCGTGATCGGGCTGGCCGGCGCGATCGGGACACTCCCGGTCGAGGCGAGCCTCTACCGGTTCGAGATCCCCGCCCTTGCCGCCTCGACCGCCGCCCTGCTGCTGCTGGCGTGGCCGCGCGGTCGCATCGGGTGGATCGAGGGCGCCCTGCTCATGCTCGCGTACGCGGCGTTCGTCTTCGTCGTGCTCGTCCGCGGCGGAATCTGAGCCGCTCGCCGATCGGCTCAATCCCGGCTAATAACCGACGCTGAGCGTTGCCCTCGTGCCTGCCGGGCAGAGGAGGGCTGCCTACCCCGAAGCCCTCGGACCCTCACCCCCCGCCCTCTCCCGCGGTGCGGGAGAGGGGGCCGGAAGGGAGAGGGAGCCAGACTGCGCGGCGGACCTACTCGAAGCGGCGCGCGTCCTCCGCGGCGTAGCCCGCGACGGCGAGGTCGGCCTGGCCCGCTGCCTCGATGCGCTCGACCACGTCGGCGAGCTGGGCGGCAGGGATGGCGCACGTCATCTCCGAGTTCGGCATGGCGGTGCGGACGCGGCTGAGCTGGCAGCCGACGCTGGCCGCGGCCACGCCCTGCTCCTTCGCCATCGCGATGATGTGGCACTGCGGCTTGCCCTGCATGCTCAGCTCGGGCAGGCCGTCCGAGAGCACCATGAGCTGGCGCCCCGTGACGCGCAGCAGCACCACGTCGGGGTCGACCGGCGTCTCGGCCAGCGGGCCGTACGTCACGGCGCCCGGCTCCTCGGTGACGACCGGGATCTGCGGCACCACCTCCAGCGTCACCCACCCGGACTCGAGCAGCGCCGCCACGTCCGAGTTGCCCGCGACGTCGTCCAGCGTCTTGAAGCCGTGCGTCATGCTGCCGACGCTGCAGTTCGCGTGGTCCTCGGCAACCGTCGAGAACGTGCGGTCGGCGGACTTCATCCAGAACACGCAGCCCGCAGGCACACGGCCCGTGCGGCCGTCCGGCATCGCGTCGGGCATCGGGTCGTCGAACGCCTCGACGCCGTCGGGGCGCTCGGCGGAGAACGTGATGGCGATCGGGGCGATGTCCGTCCCGACGCCCGCCATGAGCCGCTGCGACAGCGCCTGCCAGTCCTGTGTCGTGGCCATGTGGCCGTCCCTTCAAAGCGCGCCGCCGGAGCGGCGGCGTGATACGGAGTTTCGATTCCGCCCGACTATAGCCGCGCACGCGCTACGCGCCGCGCCGGGGGGTGCGAGGTGGCCCGGTCAGGCCCGGATCTCGGCCCCGAGCTCCCTCGACAGGCGGTTCACGATGCGACCCTGCTCGCGGTTCGCATCCTCGGTCGTGAGCGTGCGGTCGAGCGCCTGGTAGCGGATCGCGAAGGCGATCGACTTCTTGCCCTCGGGGAGCTGGTCGCCGCGATACACGTCGAACACCCGCGCCTCGGCGACGAGCCGCGACTGCTCGATGCGCGACTGGAGGTCACCCGCCGAGACATCCTCATCGACCACGAGCGCGAGGTCCTGCTCGACGGCCGGGAAGCGCGGCACGGGCTCCGCGCCGCGGCGCGCCGGCATCGCCGCGAGCAGCGCGGCGAGGTCGATCTCGAACAGGGCCACGGGCCGCTCCACCCCGAACGCCTCGAGGGTGTCCGGGTGCACCTCACCCAGCACGCCGACGGGCGAGCCGCCGACGCTCAGGCGCGCGCAGCGCCCGGCCTGCAGTCCGTGCTCCTCGTGCGGCTCGTACGCGAAGCCGATGCCCAGCCGCTCGCCCAGCTCCTCGACCACGCCCTTCGCGTCGAAGAAGTCGAGGGGGCGGTCGAGCGGGCTGCCCCAGCGGTCGCGGTCGCCGCCGCAGAGCGCGCCCGTGACCACCTCGCGCTCCGCGGGGAGCGGGCCTTCGGCGTCGCGACGCGGCGCATAGACGCGCCCCGCCTCGAAGATCGCGATCTCGTCCGCGCCCGCGCGCAGGTTGCGGTCGACGGTCTCGAGCAGCGAGTGGCGGAGCGAGGTGCGCAGCACCTCGTGGTCCGAGGAGAGGGTGTTGCGCAGCCGCAGCGGCGGGTTCGCGTCGAGGTCGCCCGAGGGCTGCACGCGGCGCAGGGTCTCGTCGGTGGTCAGCGAGTAGCTGATCGTCTCCTGCAAGCCCGCAGCCGCCAGGGCTCGGCGCACACGCTCGCGCAGCTCGTGCTCCGGGGCCGGTTCGTGGGCCGGGACACGGCCGCGCACCGTGGTGGCCGGCAGCCGGTCGTAGCCGGCGACGCGCACGACCTCCTCGGCGACGTCATCGGGGATCGCGATGTCGGTGCGCCACCACGGGGCGGTGACCTCGAAGTCCTCGCCCGCCCGCGCCACCTCGAAGCCGAGCGTAGCGAGGCCGGCCTCGACCTCGTCGTCGGGGACGTGGAAGCCGAGCACCGTGTCGAGGCGCGCGCGCGTGAGCGTCACAGTCGATGGAGCCTGCTGCCGCGGGTAGACGTCGACGACCCCGCGACGGGCGGTGCCGCCGCAGACCTCGACGAGCAGCTGCGTCGCGCGGCGCGAGGCACGGGCGGCCAGCTCCGGCGCCAGCCCGCGCTCGAAGCGCGACGACGCCTCGCTGCGCAGCCGCAGCCGCATCGAGGTGCGGCGGATGCTGGCCGGGTCGAACTGCGCGGCCTCCAGTAGCACGCGCGTCGTGCCCTCGGCGACCTCGCTGTCGAGCCCGCCCATCACGCCGGCGAGGGCGATCGGGCCGCCGTCGTCGGTGATGAGCAGCGTGTCGATGGTCAGCTCGCGGTCCTCGCCGTCGAGGGTCGTGAGCCGCTCACCCTCGCGCGCGAGCCGCACGACGATCGTGCCGGCGATCTCGTCGGCGTCGAACGCGTGGAGCGGGTTGCCGAGCTCCAGCATCACGTAGTTCGTGACGTCGACGACGTTGTTGATCGGGCGCTGCCCCGCCGCGCGCAGCCGCTCCTGCATCCACTGCGGCGAGGGGCCGACCGTGACGCCCTCGACGACCGTCGCCGTATAGCGCGCGCACAGGTCGGGGTCGTCGATGGCGACCGAGGCGGCGTCGTGTACGTCGGCGTCGCCCTCGGCGGGCTCGGCGTCGTGCGGGCGCACCGAGCCGCCGGTGATGGCGGCGGTCTCGCGGGCGATGCCGATCATGTTCATCATGTCGGCGCGGTTCGGCCACGTGTGGACGTCCAGCACCACGTCGCCGAGGTAGTCGGCGAGCGCGCGGCCGACAGGCGCGTCGGCAGGCAGCTCGAGGATGCCCTCGTGCTCGTCGGAGAGTCCGAGTTCGCGCTCGGAGAGCACCATCCCGGCGGACTCGACGCCGCGGATCTTCGCGGGCTTGAGCGTCGAGCGCTCGCCGTTGCGCGGGTCGATCAGCTCGGCGCCCTCGCGCGCGAACGCGACGCGCTGGCCAGCGGCGACGTTGGGCGCGCCGCAGACGACGGTTCGAGGCTGGGGCGCCCCATAATCAACTGTCGCGAGCTTGAGGCGGTCGGCGTTCGGGTGCGGGTCAACCGACATCACGTGGGCGACCGTCACCAGCTCGCGGTCCCAGTCGCCGATGCGCTCGATGCCCTCGACCTCGGCCGAGGCCATCGTGAGCCGCTCGGCGAACGCCTCGATGTCCAGGTCGTCGTCGGGGAGGTCGACGTAGTCGCGCAGCCACTTGAGGGAGACGAGCATGTTGGTGCGCTCCGCCTAGAACTCGTCGAACAGGATGGCGTTGCCGTCGGGGTCCTCGAGGACGATGTGCGCGGGGCCCCCGTCTTCGGTGGCCGGGAGCGCGACCGCGGGGTCCTGCCCCTCCGGCATCTCGTGCAGCAGCTCGGTCTCGACGCCGCGCTCGGCGAAGCGGGCCTGGACGGCGCGGACGTCGGGCGGGTTGAAAGTCAGGATGTTCTTCTCGAACATCCCCTCGAAGAGGCCGATCATCGCGCCGCCCTGGCGCATGATCATCCACCCCTCGCCGCCCCCGAGCGGCTCGAAGCCGAGCTGCTCGTAGAACGCCTGCGAGACCGCGAGGTCGCTGACGGCGAGGCTGACCGAGAAGTAGCCGAGGTTCGGGTCGCCGGCCGGCGGCGGCTCGGGCGGCGCCCCCATCGCTCCCGGCTCGGCGCCCTCGGGCTCCGCGCCTCCGGTGTCCGTGTCGGCCATCGTCACACCCCCTGGAACTGGCGCAGGAAGCGCAGGTCGTTCGCGTAGAAGTTGCGGATGTCGTCGATGCCGTAGCGCAGCATCGCGATGCGCTCGACGCCCATCCCGGCGGCGAACCCTGTGTAGCGCTCGGTGTCGATCCCCGACGCCTCGAGCACCTCGGGATGCACCATCCCGGCGCCGAGGATCTCGAGCCACCCGCTGCCGCGGCAGACCGCGCACGACGCGTCGTCGCCGGGGCAGGTGAAGCAGTCCACGGCCACCTCGACGCCGGGCTCGACGAACGGGAAGTAGGAGTGGCGCAGCATCACGCGGCGCTCCGCGCCGAAGAGCTGACGCGCGAACTCCCAGAGCGTGCCCTTGAGGTCGGCCATCGAGACGCCCTCATCGACGGCGAGCAGTTCGACCTGCGTCAGCATCCACTCGTGCGTGGCGTCGGTGGCCTCGTAGCGGTAGCAGCGGCCCGGCACGGCGATGCGCACCGGCGGGCCGTGCTCGTCCAGGTAGCGAATCTGCATCGGCGAGGTGTGCGTGCGCAGCAGCATCGGCTGGCGGCCGTCGACGTCCTCGTCGAGCCAGAACGTGTCCCACATGTCGCGCGCGGGGTGGTCCTCGGGGATGCGCAGGCGCGTGAAGTTGTAGTCGTCCAGCTCCACCTCGGGGCCCTCGATCGTGGCGAAGCCCATGCGGGTGAAGGCGTCGAGGATGTCCTGCAGGGTCTGCGTGACGGGATGGAGCCCCCCGCTGCGGCGCCTGCGCCCCGGCAGGGTCACGTCGACGGCCCCGCTCGCGAGCGCGGCCGCGCGGGCCGCGGCCCGCAGCTCCTCGCGCCGGTCTTCGAGCGCCGCCTCCAGGTCGCGCTTCAGCTCGTTGGCCGCGCGCCCGGCGTCGCGACGATCCTCGGGCGGCAGGTCGGAGAGCCCTCGCAGCACCGCCGTCAGCGCCCCCGACCGCCCCAGCGTGGCCACCCGCCACGC
>VXMU01000130.1 GCA_009840945.1 Chloroflexota bacterium
ACGGCGGACCTCGCCGCCTAGCCTCTCGCCAGCGTCTTCATCCCTACCACGCCGATCCACGACGGCGCGGAGACCGGCCGCGGCGACCAGGGGGGCGCCGCTGGGTGCACGCTGCCGCTGACGGAGTCGGCGCTGCAGGCCGACCTCGGGATGCGCCACCGCGCCGGCGTCGGCATTACCGAGGGCACCGACGCTATCGTCATCGTCGTCTCCGAGGAGCGCGGCGCGATGGGGCTTGCCGCACAGGGCCGCCTGCGCACGAACCTTGATGAGGCCGAGGTGCGCACGCGGCTGCGGCGCATGTTCCAGCTCGGCGACGGCCTGCGGGACATCGAGCCACCGGCGGCTCCGGCCGGCAGCGAGGCGAGCGCCGAGCGGCAGGCGCCCTGATGTCGGACTCGCGGCTCGGGCGGAACACGGCGGGCAGCACGCTGGACGTGATCATCGCGCTCTGGGGTCGCGCCTTCACCACGGTGCGGCGCACCCCGCGGCTGCTGGCGCTCTCGGTCGTGCTGGGCATCGCGCTCTGGGTGTTCGTGACCGAGGACGAGGACCCCTCGGTGGCGGGTGTGTTCCCGAGCCAGATCCCGGTCACGTTCGTGAACGTCGGCCAGGACCTCGCGGTCGCCAACAACCTCGGGTCCGTCGACCTGCGGATCGAGGCGTCCGAGGAGCGCTGGGAAGGGCTGACCGCCGCGAACTTCGAGGCGACCGTCAACCTCGCCGGGCTCACGGCGCGCGAGCAGTCCGTGCCCGTGCGGGTCGACGTGACGGGCACGCGCGGCGTGCGCATCCTCGCCGTCGAGCCGCCTGCCATCACCGTGAACCTTGAGCAGGTCGTGTCGCGGATCATCCCCGTGGAGGTGCGACCGCTGGGCGCGCCGCCGAGCGGGTTCGAGATCGTGCAGACCGTCCCGGAGCGCGTCACCGTCGAGATCCTCGGGCCGGAGTCGCTGGTCGAGCTGGCCGAGCGCGCGGTCGCGGAGATCAACGTGACCGGCATCACCGTCGGCTTCCAGCAGGTCGCCGAGCTGGTCCCGCGCGGGGCGAGCGAGGGCCGCATCCGCGGCCTCTCCGTCCACCCCTCCACGGTCAGCGTCACGGTGGAGGTGCAGAAGAGCACGGTTTCCAAGACCGTGCCCTTCACCGTCGACCTGCTCGGCGAGCCCGCCACCGGCTACCGGGTGGCCGGCGTCACGGTCACTCCATCCGTCGCCCGGATCGAGGGCACGCTCGAGGTGCTGCAGGACATGGAGCAGATACGCCTGGGCTTCGTGCGACTGGACGGCGCCGACCGCGATATCAGCGTGTCACTCGTCGGTTCGGTCCGCCCGGGAGTCGCCGCGACCGACGGGGCGGGGGCTCGGGTCGTCGTGACCATCGAGCCAGTGCTCGGTTCGACCGTGCTGACCGTGGTCCCGGAGCCGGACGGCGTGCCCGACGGCATGGTCGCGGACCTCGGCGACCAGGTCGTGACCGTGGTGCTCGAGGGGCCGCTGCCGCTGCTCAACGGCCTCGAGCCGGGCGACGTGCGCGTCGAGGTCGACGTGAGTGCGCTCGACGGCGAGGAGTCGGGTGCGGCAGAGGTGGTGGTGGTCGCTCCCGGTAACATCACGATTCGTGAATGGCGACCGGCGCTGCTCTCCGTTACGCTCACGCCTCTACCGACAGGGGATGAAGGATGAGCGCCTCACCTCCGCTCGTCGCGATCGTCGGCCGCCCGAACGTCGGCAAGTCCGCGCTGTTCAACCGCATGACCGGCTCGCGCCGCGCGCTCGTCGAGCGGCTGGCCGGCACGACGCGCGACCGCCAGTACGGCTGGTGCCGCTGGGGCCGGCGCCGCTTCCGCGTCGTCGACACCGGGGGCCTCGAGGGTCCCGACGACTTCCCCGGCGCACCGTTCGCCGACCCCATCCGCGAGCAGGTCGAGCTCGCGCTCGGCGAGGCGGACCTGCTGCTCTTCGTCGTCGACGCCGCCGCCGGCGTGACCGCCTCGGACGAGGCGCTCGCCGACCAGCTCCGGCGCGCCGGGCGCGAGGTGCTGCTGGTCGCCAACAAGGGCGACCGCCGCGAGGCGAGCGCGAACGTGCACGAGCTGCACGGGCTCGGTCTCGGCGAGCCGCGCCTCATCTCCGCCTACCACGGCCAGGGCACCGGCGACCTGCTGGACGAGATCGTCGAGCTCCTGCCGGAGCCCGACGACGGCGAGGAGGCCGAGCGCGCCCACCCGATCCGGATCGCCATCGTCGGGCGTCCGAACGTCGGGAAATCCTCGCTCGCCAACGCCATCCTGGGCGAGGAGCGCACGATCGTCTCAGACTTGCCGGGCACCACGCGCGACGCCATCGACAGCCCGTTCGCCTTCGAGGGCCACGAGATGGTGCTGGTGGACACGGCCGGGATCCGGCGACGCGGCAAGATCGGCCGAGGGGTCGAGCGGCACTCGGTCCAGCAGGCGGAGCGCGCCATCGCACGCTCGGACGTGGTCTTCCTGCTCATCGAGCCGTCCGAGCCGACCGCCGCGCAGGACATGCACATCGCGAGCCGCATCGTCGAATTCGGCAAGGGCATGGTGCTCGTGGTCAACAAGTGGGACCTTGCCGAGCCGGGGACCGAGCGAGGAGCGTTCGCGCGCAACATCGACAGCCGCTACCGCTTCGCGCCGTGGGCGCCCGTGCACTTCACGTCGGCGATCACTGGCGAGGGCATCCCGGACCTGCTGCAGCTCGCCGTCCACGTCGACGAGGTGCGCCGGCGCCGCGTGCAGACCTCGGAGCTCAACCGCGTACTGCAGCGCGCGTTCGTCACGCACCCGCCGCGATCGGTGGGGCGGAGGCGCCTCAAGCTGCTCTACGTGACGCAGGCGGAGGTCCAGCCGCCGACGTTCGTGTTCTTCGTCAATGATCCCGAGCTGCTGCATTTCGCGTATCGTCGGTACCTGGAAAATCGCATTCGCGATACGTTCGGGTTCGAAGGCGCCGCGATCCGGCTCCGTTTCCGCTCCCGTGGCGGCGCGGATGAGCCGGTCGAAGAGGCCGAGGGGGTAGGGGCGCCCGCATGATCGCCGCGCTGATGCTCGTCGGTGGCTACCTGCTCGGCTCGATCCCGTCGGGCCTGATCGTCAGCCGCGTCTACCGCGGCGTCGACGTGCGCGACCAGGGCTCGGGCAAGACCGGCTTCACGAACACGCTGCGCTCGCTCGGGCTCGGCGCGGCAATTGTCGTGCTCCTCGCCGACATCGCCAAGGGGGCGGCGCCGGTGCTCATCGCGCGCGCCGTGTTCGACGACCCGTGGGCGGCGACGCTCACCGGCGTCGCCGCGGTGATCGGGCACACCTTCCCGGTCTTCGCCAACTTCCGGGGCGGCCGAGGGGTGGCGACGGCGTTCGGCGCCCTGCTGGCGATCGCGCTCTGGCCCTCGCTGTGGCTGGCCCTAGCGGTACTCGTCGCGGGCGGGGCCGCCCTCGCGATCACCCGCTACGTCTCCGTGATGTCGATGACAGCGACGGCAGTCGCCTTCGTGCTGATCGTCGTCTCGGTCCTCGTCGGGTGGCTGGCGCCGCACTACCTGCTGTTCGGCGCGGCCGCGACGCTCGCGATCGAGCTGAACCACCTCCCGAACATGCGCAGACTGCTGCGGGGCGTCGAGCCGAAGCTCGGGCAGGGCGGCGCTTCCAGCGCCGGAAGCTAACCGCCATGACCGACGACCCGATCCGGACGGCAGCGGTCGTCGGGACCACCGCGTGGGGCACGACCCTCGCGGTACTCCTCGCACGCAACGGCGTGCGCACCACGCTGCTCGCGCGCGACGACGCCGAAGCCGCACGGATCGAGGGCGAGCGCGCCAACGCCCGGCGCCTGCCCGGCATCGAGTTCCCCGCGGACCTCGAGGCGAGCGCGGACGCGGAGCGGCTCGCCGACGCCCGGCTCGTGTGCTTCGTCGTGCCGTCGCAGACGATGGCGGCCAACGCCCGGGCGGTCGCCGAGTCGGTTTCGGCCGACGCGATCGTGCTCAGCGGCTCCAAGGGCATCGAGCACGACACGGGCCGCCGCATGACCGAGGTGCTGGCGGACGCGCTGCCCGGCCGCCCGACCGCGGCGCTCTCGGGCCCCAACCTCTCGCGCGAGGTGGCCTCGGGGCTCCCCGGCACCACCGTGGTCGCGTCGCGCGACGCACCGCTCGACGCGGTGCGCGCCGCGTTCCACGGGCCGATGCTGCGCGTCTACACCAGCCGCGACGTGGTGGGCGTCGAGTTCGGCGGGGCCCTCAAGAACATCGTCGCCATCGCCGCGGGGGTCGTCGACGGGTTCGGGTACGGGGACAACGCGAAGGGCGCCATCATCACGCGCGGGCTGGCCGAGATATCGAGGCTGGGCGTCGCGCTCGGCGCCGACCCGCTCACCTTCCAGGGACTCGCCGGCGTTGGCGACCTCATCGCCACCTCGATCAGCCCGCTCTCGCGCAACCGGCGGCTCGGCGAACTGCTCGCGCGCGGCCGCACGCTGGACGAGGCATTGGGCGAGATCGGCGAGACCGCCGAGGGGGCAACGACCACCCCGGCGGCGCTGCGGCTCGCGGCCCGCGTCGGCGTCGAGATGCCCATCGCGGAGGCGCTCGACCGCGTCCTGCACCACGGGGTGCCGCCCCGGAAGGCGGCCGAGGCGCTGCTCGAACGCGACCCGACGACCGAGCTCTCCTCGGCCGGCCACGCCGACTGACCGCCGTCGGCGGCTTGCCTGCTACACTCACCGGCGATGCCCCGGGCCTTTGACGACGGCGAGACGGACATGCCCGAACGCGGTAACGGCGGCCTGCCCGAAGACGCCCCCGACGACCGCGAGTCCGCCGATCTCGATGCCGACGAGGAGCGCCGCCTGCCGCCGCCCGGGGCCGTCCTCGACGCCGTCGCCGACGAGACGTTCGGGCTTCCGTTCGCCGACCTCCCGGCGCTGAGCGCCGCCGACGACCGCACGGTCGGGCTCGCCATGGCGCTGCTCCCGCAGCTCACGCCGCAGCGCCGCCGCGACCTGCTGGCCGCGATGCAGCAGCTCTCGGAAGACAACGTCACGCTCGACTTCGACCGGATCCACCTCGCGGCGCTGCTCGACCAGGACGTGGCCACGCGCATCCTCGCCATGCACGGCCTGCGCGAGCATGACCGCCTCGAGTACGCCGAGCTCCTCGCCGGCATCGTCGCGGACGACCCCGTGTCGGCCGTGCGCGCCGAGGCCGCGACGAGCCTCGGCAACTTCGTCGTCGGCATCGAGTTCGGCATGGTCCCGTCCGAGCTTGCCGAACGCATCGCCGAGGCGCTGCGCGAGCGCGTCGAGGACGTCACCGAGGACGACGAGGTGCGCGGCGCGGCGCTGGAGGCTTCCGGCGCCTCCTCGGAGGAGTGGGTCGCCGAGCTGATCGCAGAGCAGTACGAGACCGGCAACACGCGCCTGCGCGTGGCATCGGTGGTCGCGATGGGCCGCCACGGCTCGGACGACTGGCTGCCCATCCTCATCCAGTCGTTCGAGGACGAGGACGACGACGTGCGCGCCGCGGCGGCCACCTCCGCCGGCCAGCTGCTCCTCGAGGCCGCCATCCAGCCGCTGACGCTGCTGCTGGACGAGGAGCAGGAGCCCGAGGTGCAGGTCGCGGCGATCCGCGCGCTCGGCGAGATCGCCGGCGAGGAGGCCGAGGCGATCCTCGTGCGGCTGCTCGAGAGCGACGAGCCGCACATCGCGGAGGCCGCCGACCTGGCGATCGAGGAGCTGCAGATGATGTCGGTCGACTTCCAGGCGGAGGCGCGGCAGTGAGCAAGCGAGCCCGCCGCGAGGTCTGGGCCGCGGGCGGCGTCGTCTACCGCCGGGTGGACGGCCGCATCGAGGTGGTCCTCGTGGCCCGCACCGACGAGGGCCTGTGGGCGCTGCCTAAAGGCAAACCGCACGCGGGCGAATCGGTCGAGGAGACCGCGCTGCGCGAGGTGGCGGAGGAGACCGGCCTCGATGTCGCGATCGACACCATGAACGGGGAAGCGCGCCGGATCGGCTCCATCAGTTACCGCTACGGCGGCTCGCCGGACGGGATCCCGCGCGTACGCAAGGAAGTGCACCACTTCCTGATGCACGCTCTGGGCGGCGACATCGCGCACCACGACGCTGAGCACGACCTGGTGGGCTGGTACGACATCCACGAGGCCGCGAAGCGCATGACCTACTCGAACGAGCGGTCGATCGTCGAGCGCGCGGGCGCGCTGATCGCCGACGGGGTGGCCGCCCCGTGACGGCGACCGCACCGCGGGTGGTGGCCGTGGGCCGGCTCGTGCGCCTGCGCGAGAAGCAGGTCGAGGACGCCCCGCGCGACTACGAGTGGCGCAAGGACATCGAGCTTGCCGCCTACGACGCGACGCGCCCGATCACGATGAGCTACAAGACGTTCGTGAAGAGCATGTCGCAGGAGGTGCGCAACCCGTCGAAGTACCGCCGCACCTACGCCATCGAGGAGATGGAGGGCGGCACGCACATCGGCAACGTCATGTACTACGGCTACGACTCGCTGCTGCGCGAGGCGGAGCTGGGCATCACCATCGGCGACCGCGCCTACTGGGGCCGCGGGTACGGCTCCGACGCCGTGCGGACGCTCCTCGAGTTCGCGTTCGAGGAGCTGGAGCTGCGGCGGATGTACCTGCACACGCTGACCTCGAACGTGCGGGCGCAGCGCGCCTTCCACAACGCCGGCTTCCGCCAGACCCGCCAGGTGCGGCGCGACGGCTACCAGTTCGAGCGCATGGAGATCTCCCGCGAGGAGCTGCACGAGCTGCTCCATGCCGAGCGCGCCGCGTCCGAGGGCGACGCGTGAGCGGCGGCCCGCCCGAGCGACGCCAGCGCGACATCCTGCTCACCTTCGGCGTCGCGGTCGTGGCCGTCGGGGCCGCCTCGGTCATCGCGGCGCTCGTCCGCGGCGAGCCGGAGGACACCGCGCTCAGCGCCGTGATGGTGGTGGGCGGGGTGCTGCTGTGGCGGTGGCGACGCTCCAAGCTGGGGTAGGCGAGGGCGCCTCGCGGGCGCGTGCGGCCTGCGTCGCATTGTCCGGGGTATAGGCCCGTGCTACATTCCGGCTCGATCGGGCCCGGCGGTGGCGTACGCTCGCATCTCCCACGCAGAGGCGCGACGCTGGGCCGCGAGCGCGGCGGGCCGCCTCGACGGATGCTGAGGAGCTCACCGGGTGATTCCTGAGCTGTACGGCCGCGTCGGCGTACTCGTCCTGTTCGGCATCGTCTTCCCAGCGATCCCGCTGATCGCTTCGTACGCCTTCTACCGGCTCAAGCTGCGGCCGGAGAACCCCGACCCCGTCAAGAGCGCCACCTACGAGTGCGGCGTCGAGGCCGAGGGCAACGCCTGGGGCCAGTTCAACGCTCGCTACTACCTCTTCGCACTGGGCTTCGTCATCTTCGACGTCGAGGTCGTGTTCCTCTACCCGTGGGCGGTGGAGCACCTGAGCCTGAACACCGACGCCCTCTTCAAGGCCGGCATCTTCGTCGGCGTGCTCGCCTTCGGGCTCGCCTATGCGTGGCGTCGCCGCGCGCTGGACTGGCGCTAGCGTGCCGGCCGGGCCTCGCCAGCTGACCGGCGACACCGTCGCCTCCGCGCTCTCCGGCGCGCTGCCCGGCGTCGTCGCCAGCGCGACCGCCGAGTGGGTCGAGGTCGAGCCGAACCGCATCGCCGAGGCGCTGCGCTGGCTCCACGACGACGCCGAGATGGACGCCAAGCAGCTCTCCAACCTCTGTGCCGTCGACCGCCACGACCGCTTCGAAGTCGTCTACCACCTCCAGTCGATGGACCGGAACCACCAGATCGTGGTGAAGGCGGTGGTCGGCGAGCACGACGACCCGGCGCTGCCGAGCTCGTATCCGATCTACAAGGGCGCGCTGCTCCAGGAGCGCGAGGTATACGACCTGATGGGCATCCGCTTCGAGGGCCACCCGGACCTGCGTCGCATGTTCCTGTGGGAGGGCTACCCCGGCTTCCCGCTGCGCAAGGACTTCCTCCAGATCCCGGACCACCACCCCGGTCTGCCCAAGTTCCCGTTCGAGGAGCCGGGGGTGCAGGCGCGATGACCACCGCGACCGAGCCGTACGTCCTCAACATCGGGCCCCAGCACCCCTCGACGCACGGCGTGTTCCGCCTGCGCGTCGTGATGGACGGCGAGCGCATCCAGGACATGGACATGGTCGTCGGCTACCTCCATCGCTCGATGGAGAAGCTGGCCGAGGAGCGCACCTACACCCAGAACATCCCGTTCACCGACCGCGCCGACTACCTGGCCGCCATGAGCGGCAACCTCGGCTACTGCCTCGCCGTCGAGATGCTCTCGGGCGTCGAGGTGCCGGAGCGGGCGTCGTACCTGCGCGTGATCTTCGCCGAGCTGCAGCGCATCGCGAGCCACTCGATGGCGAACGGGACGTTCGTCAACGACGCGGGCGCGTGGCAGACGCCGCTGATGTACATGTTCCGCGAGCGCGAGCGCATCCTGGACCTCTTCGAGATGACGGGCGGCGCGCGGCTGACGACGAACTACATGCGCATCGGCGGTGTCGCCTTCGACCCGCCGCCGGAGTTCTTCCCCGCCATCGAGTCGCTGGTGAGCGACCTCCCGGACCGCATCGACGAGTACGCCGAGCTGCTGATCGACAACGAGATCCTGCTCGCGCGCAGCCGCGGCGTCGGGACCATCACCGCCGAGGACGCCATCAACGGCTCGCTGTCCGGCCCGATGCTGCGCGGCTCCGGCGTGCCGTGGGACCTCCGCAAGGCCGAGCCGTACTGCGTCTACGACCGCATGGACTTCGACATCCCCGTGGGACGCAACGGCGACGCCTACGACCGCTTCCTCGTACGCCTCGAGGAGGTCCGCCAGTCGACGAAGATCATCCGCCAGGCGCTCGACGGCCTGCCCTCGGGTCCGCACAAGACGGACATCCCGCTCGCGCTGCGGCCCGATCCCGGCGAGGCCTACGGGCGCGTCGAGGGGCCGCGCGGCGAGCTTGGCTTCTACGTGGTCTCGGACGGCGGCTCCGCGCCGTTCCGCTTCCACGTCCGCGCGCCGTCGCTCATCAACCTTTCGCTGCTGCGTGAGATGGCTGTCGGCTCGTCGCTGCCGGACGCCATCGTCGCGCTCGGTTCCGTCGACATCGTCGTCGGGGAGATCGACCGGTGAGCTCGACGCTGCGGCAGGGCCGCAGGCGACCGGCGACGCGGGTCCCGCCGGGCCTCATGATCGTGGGCGCGGTCTTCGCGCTCGGCTTCCTCGCCGCCAACGCCGCCATCGGCTACGTCGTTATCGACGGCCGGCTCGACGGCCAGTGGTACGACATCCGCGACCTCGGCTTCGCCGTCCAGGAGCTGAAGGCGCAGCTCGACGCGATCAACGACGACCAGCCGGGCTTCCTCGACGACATCGTGGGGCAGCACTGGATGTCCTACGCAGTCGGCGCGCTGCTGGGCGCGATCGGCATCCTCTCGTTCATCGGCGGGGCGCTGCTCGTGCTGATCTGGGTCGAGCGGCGGCTGATCGGGCGCATGCAGATCCGGCGCGGGCCGAACCGCGTCGGCCCGTACGGGCTGCTGCAGCCGGTCGCCGACGCCGTAAAGCTGATCCAGAAGGAGGTGCTCACGCCGGACGGCGCGGACCGCATCCTCTTCCTGCTGCCGCCGGCCATCATCTTCGTACCGATGATGACGGCGTGGGGCCCCGTCCCGTGGGCGCCGAACATGGCGTACCTCGACATCAACGTCGGGGTGCTCTACCTCATCGCCGTCAGCTCGCTGACGACGCTCGCGGTGTTCCTCGCGGGCTGGTCGTCGAACAACCACTACGCGCTGCTCGGCTCGATGCGCACCGTAGCGATGATGATCTCGTACGAGATCCCGCTTTCGATCGCGCTGCTCTCCGTGGTGCTCATCACGGGGTCGATGCAGCTCTCCGAGATCGTGCAGTGGCAGGCGGACCATAACCTCTGGCTGATCGCGCTGCTGCCGATCGCGATGGTCACGTACTTCTTCTCCTCGACGGCCGAGCTGAACCGCACGCCCAACGACATCGCCGAGGCGGAGTCGGAAATCGTGGCGGGGTTCCACACCGAGTACTCGGGGATGAAGTTCGGGCTCTTCTACGCCGTCGAGCTGGGCAACGCGCTGCTCGTCGCCACCCTCGTCGCGACGTTCTTCCTCGGCGGGTGGTCGCTGTTCGGGCTCGAGGAGTGGATCCCCGGCTACCTGATCCTGTTCGCGAAGCTGTCCGCGGCGTACTTCGTGCTGGTGTGGCTGCGAGGCACCCTGCCACGCTTCCGCCTGGACCAGCTCATGCGCTTCGCGTGGCAGTACCTCATCCCGCTCTCGCTGTTCAACCTGCTCATCGTCGCCATCGAGGCGTCGCTGCTGGCGCGCTGGGACGCGCCGGGCCTGGTCACCCTCGGGCTCTTCACCGTCGTGAACTGGGGCGCCGCGTACATCCTGTTCCGCGACTGGGCGCGCCGCATCGGCTACCAGCCCGACGCAGGCGGACCGCGGCGCGCCGAGCTGACGCAGCAGGTCGGCGGCATCGAGGCCGCACACCGGATGGGGACCGCGACCTAGATGGAATCCCTCGGCATCATCGTCGCCTTCTACCTGCTCTCCGCGATCGCGGTCGGCGGAGCGATCGGCGTCTTCCTCGCGAGCGACCTGATCCGGGCGCTCGCGTTCCTCGTGCTCTCGTTCGTGGCGACGGCGGGGCTGTTCCTGACGCTGTCGGGCGACTTCATCGCGATCGCGCAGATCCTGATCTACGCGGGCGCCATCCCGGTGCTCATCGTCTTCGCGGTGATGCTCGCCCCGCTGGCCGGGCGCAACAACGGCAACGGGCTCTACCTCGTGCCCGGCCTCGCCCTCGGCGCGGCCGTGGCAGTGACCGTCGCGTTCGTGGCCGTCGACGTCGAGTGGAACGAGCTCTCGGGCGCGCTGCTCGCCGAGCGCGACTTCGCGACCACGGCCAACGCCATCGGGAACGCTCTCGTGGGGCGCTACGTGCTGGCCTTCGAGATCGCCTCGGTGCTGCTGCTCGCGGCGCTGATCGGGGCGATCGTGCTGGTGCGGGAGGACGAGGCCACATGACGGTCGACCTCGCGCACTACCTGACGGTCTCCGGCCTGCTCTTCGGAGTCGGCATCTCCATCGCGTTGGCGAAGCGCAACGCGATCGCCGTGCTGATGGGTATCGAGTTGATGCTGAACGCGGTCAACCTCTCGTTCCTCTCGTTCTCGCGCTTCTCGGGCGCGTTCGCCATCAAGGACAACCCGCTGGACGGGCACGTCTTCGTGGTGTTCGTGCTCACCGTCGCGGCTGCCGAGGCGGCCGTGGCGCTCGCGCTGTCGGTGCTGATCTACCGCCGCCGCGAGACGGTCGACCTCGATCGCATCAACCTGCTGCGGTGGTAGGGGGGCGCGCGGGATGTGGGTGAAGTTCATGGACGTGCCCGACGGCTACGCAGCCTCCACGTGGTGGGAGCTGTTCAACACCGAGGCCGTCTCGGTACGCATCGTCCCGCCACTCGAGGTGGGCGCGATGACGGATCCGCGCGAGCTGTGGGTGCCGGACGGCAAGACACACGTGGCGCGCGAAGTGCTGAACAAGATTTGAGCCGCGAAGTGCGCATGCACGCGAGTGAGGCCGCATGATCCTCGGCACCGTTCCGGAAGCCGTCGTCTGGGCGATCTACCTCGCCCCGGTCGCCTCGTTCGTGGTGATCGCGGCGCTGTCCCGCACGGCGCGCTTCCAGGGGACGTCCGAGTACGCGGGCCGCATCACCATCGCGGCCATCGGCATCGCCTGGCTGGCCTCGCTGTGGGCGCTCGACAGCGCCATCGGCAACGACGGTGAGTCGCTCGCGTTCGCGCCGCACACGTGGGCGACGCTGTTCGACCTCAACGTCACCGTCGGCGTCCACCTCGACGGCCTCAGCGGCATCATGGTATTCGTCGTCACCAGCGTCTCGCTGCTCGTGCAGATCTACTCGGTCGGCTACATGGAGGGCGACCGGGGCGTCTCGCGCTACTTCGCGTCGATGTCGCTGTTCACGGCGGCGATGCTCGGGCTGGTGCTCTCCTCCAGCCTGCTCCAGCTCTTCGTGCACTGGGAGCTGGTCGGCCTCGCCTCGTACCTGCTGATCGGCTTCTGGTTCGACCGGCCCCCGGCTGCCGCGGCGGCGAAGAAGGCGTTCATCGTCACGCGCTTCGGCGACTTTGCGTTCCTGCTGGCGGTGGTCCTGATCTGGTCGAAGACCGGCCTGCTCGACATCGCGGCGATCAACGACCTCGCCGTCGCGGGCGGCATCGGAGCTGCGGTGCTGACCGGCTTCACGCTCGGCCTGTTCTCGGGCGCGATCGGCAAGTCCGCGCAGTTCCCGCTGCACATCTGGCTGCCCGACGCGATGGAGGGCCCCACCCCGGTCTCCGCGCTCATCCACGCCGCGACCATGGTCGTCGCCGGCGTCTACCTGATCGCGCGCTTCTTCCCCAGCTTCGAGGCGGCTCCCGCGCAGATCCTCGACCTCGTGGCGTACACGGGCGGGTTCACGGCGCTCCTGGCCGCCTCGCTCGGCATCGTGCAGACCGACATCAAGCGCGTGCTGGCGTACTCCACGATCTCGCAGATCGGCTACATGGTGATGGCGCTGGGCGTCTTCGGGTTCGTGGCGGCGATCTTCCACCTCTTCACGCACGCCTTCTTCAAGGCGCTGCTGTTCCTCGGCGCGGGCTCGGTGAACCACGCGACGGGCACCTTCGACATGCGCCGCATGGGCGGGCTGCGCGGCTACATGCCGATCACGTACTGGACGTTCGTGATCGCCTCGCTGTCGCTCGCCGGGGTGTTCCCGCTCGCGGGCTTCTGGAGCAAGGACGAGATCCTGCTCGACGCGTGGAAGTACGAGAAGCCGCTGTTCGTGGTCGGCGCGCTCGTCGCCGGGATGACGGCGCTCTACATGTTCCGCGCGATCTTCATGACGTTCTGGGGCGAGTACCAGGGCGGCGAAGGCTCCGACGACGAGCACGCCGAGGTCCACGGCGAGCCGCACGAGTCTCCTCGATCGATGGCGCTGCCGCTGCTGATCCTCGCCGTCCCGGCCGTGATCGCCGGCTTCTTCAACCTCGGCGGCGGCTTCTCGCACCTCGTCGAGGGTGCGCTGCCCGATGAGCTGCGCCACGGCCCGCCGGACATCTACGGCGGCATCGTCGCCGTCTCGCTCGTGATGGCGTTCGGCGGCATCGGCGCGGCCGCGGCCATCTACCACGCCGGCCGCCCGTCGGCGGCAGACGTCCGCGCAAAGCTCGGCCCGCTGCCGAGGGTCGTCGAGGCGAAGTACTACCTCGACTTCATCGCCGAGACGCTGATCGTGCGCTGGATCCTCAACGGCGTGATCCAGCGCGCCGCGCAGCTCGTCGACACCTACATCATCGACTTCGCCGTGGACCAATTCGCCGAGAGCGTACGCCGCGCCGGTGACGCGATGCGACGCGTCGAGGCGGGGTACGTGCAGGGCTACACGTCACTCTTCCTCGCGGGTGTCGTGATCGCGGTCGTCGTGATCGCGGTCCTCGGCACGGGAGTACTGGAGCGCTAGATGCTGACGGTATTCCTGCTGCTGCCGCTCGTCGGGGCCCTCACGGTGCTCACGCTGCCGCGTGACAACGAGGGCAACGCGCGGTGGGTCGCGCTCTTCTACAGCGTGCTGACGTTCATCATGTCCGTGGCGATCTTCATCCGCTTCGACCCGGACAACCCCGGCTACCAGTTCGTCGACCGCTTCGAGTGGATCCAGGGCGGCGACACGGGCTTCACCGTGCAGTACGCGCTCGGCGTCGACGGCCTGTCCGCGCCGCTGGTGCTGCTCACCGGGCTGCTCTCGCTGGCCGCGGTGCTCGTATCGTGGAACATCGACCTCCGGCCGAAGCAGTACTTCGCATGGCTGCTGGTCCTCGAGACCGCCGTGGCCGGGGTCTTCCTCTCGCTCGACCTCATCCAGTTCTTCTTCTTCTGGGAGCTCGAGCTACTCCCGATGTACATGCTCATCTCAATCTGGGGCTCGGGACGGCCGCGCTACAGCGCGATGAAGTTCCTGCTCTTCACCATGGGCGGCTCGGCGTTCATGCTCGTCGGCTTCCTCGTGCTGGGGCTGTCGGCGGGCACCTTCGACATCGCCGTCCTGGCGACCGAGGCGGGGCGGCCGCTCGACGCCGTGATCCCGCTGTCGGTGGTGTTCTGGCTGGTGATGGCGGCGTTCCTGGTGAAGCTCCCCGTCATCCCCGTCCACACGTGGCTGCCCGACGCCCACACCGACGCGCCGACGGCGGTCTCGGTGATGCTGGCCGGCGTGCTGCTGAAGATGGGGGGCTACGGCATCCTCCGTATCGCGCTCCCGATCATGCCGGACCAGGCGCGCGACTTCGGCGTGGTCCTCGCCATCATCGCCGCGGCGTCCGTGATCTGGGGCGCGATCCTCACGCTCCAGCAACGCGACCTGAAGCGACTCGTCGCCTACTCGTCCGTCTCGCACATGGGCTACGTGCTGCTCGGCGTCTCGGCGCTGGGGGCCGTCGGGCTCTCGGGCGCGGCGCTCCAGATGTTCACGCACGGCACGATCACCGGCCTGCTCTTCATCGTCGTCGGGCTGATCTACGACCGCACGCACACGCGGCAGATCTCCGATATGAGCGGGCTGCTGCACCGCATGCCCGTCCTCGGCGTGGTCATGATCATCGCCGGGCTCGCGTCGCTGGGCCTGCCCGCGCTGAGCGGCTTCGTCGCCGAGTTCACCGTCTTCGCGGGCACGATCCAGGCACACCCCGCCGCGACGATCATCGCCGTCTTCGGCGTCGTGCTGGCTGCGGGCTACATCCTCTGGGCCGTGCAGCGCGTCTTCACCGGCCCGCCCGACGAGCGCTGGACCGGCCTGACCGACGCCCGCGAGTGGTGGGAATACACGGCGATGGCCTCGATGCTCATCTTCATCGTCGGCGTTGGCGTCTACCCGCGACTGCTCACCGACGTGATTGAGAGCGGCGTCGAGCCCATCGCGCTGCTAGTGCAGGCGGTCGCATGAACTGGTTCGATCAGATCCACCACATCGGCCCGGCGTTCGCGCTGCTGCTCGGCGCGGGCGTGGTCATGGGCGCCGACCTCGTGCGCCCGGGGCGCGCGCCCATACTCTCGCTCACGCTGCTCTCGCTCCTCGCCGGCTTCGCGTGGGCGATCTGGCAGGTCCTCGCGGGGACGAATGGCCCGGCCATCTCCGGCGCGGTCGTGGTCGACGAGTTCGCGCTGTTCTTCACCTTCCTGCTCATCGGCGTGACCGCCGCCGTCGTCATCGTGACCGCCGAGGGGCTCTCGCGCGCGGAGCCGCGCCCCGAGTTCTTCGCGCTGCTGCTCACCGCCGCGGGCTCTATGGTGCTGCTGGCGCAGGCGCAGGACCTGATCGCGATCTTCGTCTTCCTCGAGACCACCTCGGTCTCGCAGTTCGTCCTCGCCGGCATCGCCCGCGACGACCGGTCGTCCGAGGCGGGACTGAAATACCTGCTCGCCGGGGCCGTTGCGGCTGCCGTCCTGCTCTACGGCTTCGCGTTCCTGTTCGGCCTCTCCGGCACGACCTCGCTCGACGGCATCGCCACCTTCGTCTCCTCGAACGCGGGAGGCACGGAGCTGGCGCTGGTCTTCGGCTTCGTGCTCGTCGCGGCCGGGCTCGGCTTCAAGATGTCGATCGCGCCGTTCCAGGCGTGGGTCCCCGACGTCTACGAGGGCGCCCCGACAACGGTCACGAGCTTCCTCTCGGTCGCCTCGAAGGCGGCCGGATTCGCCGTCGCGCTGCGCCTCTTCTACACCGGCCTCGGCGGCGCCGACACATTCATCGCGGAGCACTGGGCCGCGCTCTTCGCCGTGCTCGCGGGCGCGTCCATGACCTTCGGGAACGCCGCCGCGATCCTCCAGACCAACGTGAAGCGGCTGCTCGCATACTCCTCGATCGCGCAGGCGGGCAACGTGGCCGTGGGCCTCGCCGCGGTCGCCGCAAGTGGCGCGGCCGGGCCCTCGGCGGTGCTCTTCTTCCTCGCCACCTACGCCGCGACGAACCTCGGCGCGTTCTTCTGCGTGATCGTCGTCTCGGAGCGCATCGGCTCCGAGCGGCTGGCGGACTACGCGGGGCTGATACGACGCTCGCCGGCGGTGGCGGTGGTGCTGCTGCTATGCCTGCTGTCGTTGACGGGCATCCCGCCGACCGCGGGATTCCTCGCGAAGCTCTACGTGTTCAACAGCGCGGTGCAGACGGGCATCGACTGGATGGTCATCCTCGTCGCGGTCGCCGTCCTCAACTCGGCCGTGTCCGCGTTCTACTACCTGCGGTGGGCGCGCACGATGGTGCTCGACGACCCGGTCGACGAGACGCCGTTCCGCGCGACTGCGCCGGTGCAAGGCCTGCTCGGCCTCGCCGCCTTCGGTGTGCTGTTCTTCGGCCTGGCCCCGTCGTCGCTGCTACAGGCGGCGCAGCGCGCGGCCGCGAACCTGCTGTAGGCGCGCCGACCGCGCTTCCCCCGCCTGGTGCTCGTGTCCGGGTTAGCGGTGAGTCGCCGCTGCTTCGCGCGCTCCAGTCGTGGCGAGGGCCTCGTTGTAGCCGATGTAGTGCGCGACCGCAGCTGACAGGAATCGGTTCAGACTCACGTTGTCATGACGCGCCAGCGCGACGGCCCGCGCATGCAGCGAGGGCGGCATCCGGAGCTGGGTGACCCCGGAGAACTCGCGCGACTCGAACGGCTCCGGCACATCCTGGCCCCGTTCGAGCATCGCCGCGATGACGCCGGCGAGGGCGTCACGGCCGTTCGCCAGGGCCTCGTCCGGCGTGTCGCCCTCCGAGATGGCGCCGGGCAGCTCCAGCACCTGCACCGTGTAGACGCCGTCCTCGCCGCCGGTCAGGGTGAAGGCGTACGGTCGCGCTGCAAGCGCGTCGGCGCGAGCGTCGATCTCATTCACGGCTGGCCTCCTCGATCTGCATCTGGCGGACGATGCGCCGGATCGTTCCGGTCCCCTTCAGTCGGGCCGGGAGCGCGACCACCTCGGGCCATCCGGCCTTCGCGAAGATGTCATGGCCCCGCGCTCGCCGGACAAGCTCCCAAGCCGCGCGATTCGAGCGCGGAGACCAGCTCCCGCCCTCGGACGGAGCCGGGATTGCGATACAGACGGTCGAGCTGCTCGCTCCGCATAGGTGCATCATCGGAACTATAGTACCAATAGTCGAATCACAGTGCGAATACCGCGCGTGCCCGGCTCCGGGCTGCCCGTGCCCGCCGTATCGCGTACCTTCACCCCATGACCTACGAGATCTCGATCGAACTCGACGGCATCGCGCGCACCGTCGACCCCGAGCCGCTCATCGAGTTCGTCGAGCAGTCGCTCGCAGCCGACGGCGTCGACGATGCCGCGGTGTCGCTGCTGCTCGCGGGTGACGAGATGCTGTTCCGGCTCAACCGCGAGCATCGCGGCCTCGACGTGCCGACCGACGTGCTCGCGTTCCCCGCCGACGCGGGCGATGTCTTCCCCATCGGCGACGACGAGGAGCTGCCGTACCTCGGCGACATCGCGGTCTCGGTCGGGGCCGTGCGCCGGCAGGCCGGCGACGCCGGGCTGACGTTCGACGAGGAGCTGCGCCACGTGGTGCTGCACGCGCTGCTCCACCTCATCGGCTACGACCACGAGGACCCCTCGGACGCCATCGTGATGGGGGAGCGGGAGGAGGCGTTGCTCGGCCCGGGCATCCACGCGGCGGGCGGGCACGGCCAGGAGGATCACGTCCGCTAATCGCACCTGTTCGGGCGCGGGCGGAGCGAGGCGCTGGTACACTGCGCCTTGCGGCCCCGTCGCGCTCCCCCGGCGGGCCTTGGGGTGTCCGTGAGCCAGGAAGTCCTCTACCGCAAGTGGCGCCCGGCGTCGTTCGGCGATGTCGCCGGGCAGGACCCGATCACCAGCACGCTTCGCAACGCGGTGGCCGCAGGCACGCCCGCGCACGCCTATCTCTTCACGGGCCCGCGCGGCACCGGCAAGACCAGCACCGGCCGCATCCTCGCGAAGGCCGTGAACTGCCTCGCGCCTGTCGAGGGCGAACCCGACGGCGTGTGCGAGTCGTGCCGCGCCTTCGCCGAGGGCCGCGCCCTCGACCTGATCGAGCTCGACGCCGCCTCGAACCGCGGCATCGACGAGGTGCGGGCGCTGCGCGAGAGCGTGGGCTACGCGCCCAACGCCGCGACCTACAAGGTGTACCTCGTGGACGAGGTGCACATGCTCACCGACGCGGCGTTCAACGCACTGCTGAAGACGCTCGAGGAGCCGCCGGGCCACGTCATCTTTGTGCTCGCCACCACCGAGCCGCACCGCATCCCGCCCACCATCAGCTCGCGCTGCCAGCGCTTCGACTTCCGCCGCATCGCACTGACCCCGACGGTGGAGCAGCTGCACATGATCGCCGCGCGTGAGGGCATCGAGGTCGCCGAGGGGGGCATGGAGCTCATCGCCCGCCAGGCGGGCGGCTCGCTGCGCGACGCCGTCAACCTGCTCGACCAGCTCGCCGCCTACCACGGCCGGTCGCTCGACATCGAGGCGGTGCAGCGGGGGCTCGGCCTCGTCGTGGACGACCGCGCAGCGCAGCTCGCTCGCGCAGCGGTCGAGCGGGACCTGCCTGCCGGCCTCGCGCTGCTCGCCGCCGTCCGCGACGACGGCATCGAGGTCCGCGCGTTCGTGCGCGAGGTGGTGCAGACGCTGCGCACGCTGCTGATGCTGCGCGCCGGGGCGCGCGAGGAGCTTGAGCTGTCCGACGGCCAGCTCGCCGAGCTCATGCCCGTCGCGGAGTCCGCGAGCGCCTCGGACATCGTCGGCGCGCTGAGCGCCCTCGGCGAGATCGATTTCGCGGGCGACAACTACGACGCCCTCCCGGCCGAGATCGCGTTCGCCGCGCACGCCGTCGGCCTGCCGGCCGAGCGCGACGCCCTCGCGCAGGCGGCCCCCGCTGCCGCGCCGGCCCCCGCGCCGTCCCGGCCGCGCGAGGCGCAGCCCGAGCGGCAGCCGCGCGCGCGGCAACAGCGACCGCAGCCGCAGCCGCCGCAACCGCGCGCCGAGCCCGCGCCCGCAGCGGCAACCCCCTCGCCGGCGCCCGCGCGCGCTGCGAGTGGCGGCCGGCGCCCCCCGCGCCGCCCCCCGCCGCCCGCCGGGGGGGCGGTCCCGGCGGGGCTGGCCGCGCGGCGCGGG